>DASXME010000206.1:0-34397 GCA_036495825.1 Streptosporangiaceae bacterium | reverse complement strand
GCCAGCGGCGCCTCGCGGGCCAGCCGGTCGGTGATCCCGCCGAGCAGCAGCGGATCGCGGGCCGTGATCAGGCCGCCGCCGAGTATCACCGGGGTGGCTAGCTCGAGCAGGCCGAGCCGCCGCATGGCGGTCAGCGCCATCAGGCAGATCTCGTCGGCCTGGCGGCTGACCAGGCTCCTGGCCACCCTGTCCCCGCGGTGCGCGGCGGCGAACAGCACGGACGTCAGCCCCAGCAGCTCGTCGTAGGCGATGAGCCCCTTATGCAGGCCGAGGGTGACGTCACGCACGGTCGCGACGCCGAAGTGGCCCGCCACCGCCTCGCGCAGCGCGGTCGGCTCGCCGCGGCCGTCCTCGGCCCTGATCGCCCACCACAGCGCCTGGCTGCCCAGGTCGCTCCCGCCGCCCCAGTCGCCGCTGATGTCGCCGAGCGCGAGGTAGCGAGTGGACCGCCCGTCGGGCGCAAGGCCCACGCAGTTGATGCCGGCGCCGCAGGTGACCGCCACCCCCCACGGCTCGCCCCTGCCGTCCAGGCTGGCCGCGCCGGCCCGCAGCACGGCGAAGGTGTCGTTGGCGATCGAGGTGCTGCGGCTCCACCGCTGCGTGCTCAGCGCCTCGCACGCCTCTTCCTCTTCCTCCGGCAGGTCGACGTTGGCCATGCACGCCGACGTGTGCACCGCGACGAGCCCGGGGGAGCGGCCGCCGTCCAGGCCGTCCAGGCCCGCCCGGCCGGCGAGCAGGCCCGCCTGCCGGGCCTGGCCCGCCGCCTCGGCGACCAGCCCGCTGAGCATCGCCAGGGTCTCGGGCACCCCGTCCCGCTGCCAGGCCATGCCCGGCCCGCGGACGCTGGCCAGCAGCGAGCCGTCCGGTGCCACCAGGACCACGTCGGTCTTGCTGTTCCCGCCGTCGACGGCGAGGACGGCGGCCAGCCCGTCATCCGCGGCGGCCGCCTGACGCGGCGCGCTCACCCCAGGCCCGTTCCCCCGGCCGCGGGCCGGCCGGACGCCCAGGGCAGGTACTGCGCGTTCTCGGCGAGCAGCAGGTCGGTCAGCCTGGCGGCCAGGTCCGCCTGGCCGACCAGCGGGTGCGCGAGCAGGGTGGCCTCCACCCGCTCGCGGCCGCCGCGCAGCGCGGCGTCGACTGCGAGCTCCTCGTAGGCGCTGACGTGCGCGATCAGGCCGCGCTGCAGCGGGCCGACCGGATCGACGGCCAGCGGGGTCGCGCCGCCGGCGCCGACCGTGGCCTGCACCTCGATCACCGCCTCGTCCGGCAGGAACGGCAGCGTGCCCGCGTTGCGGACGTTGACCACCTGGGTGTCCCTGGTGTCCCTGGTCAGCGAGGCGAGCAGCGCCACCGCCGCCTCGGAGTAGAACGCGCCGCCGCGCTGGCCCAGCAGCTCAGGCTTGCGGTCCAGCGCGGGATCGGCGTACATGGCCAGCAGCTCGCGCTCGATCCAGGCGACCTGCTCGGCCCGGGTGGGGGAGTGCCGCTCCTCCTCGACCACCCGGTCGTGGGCGTAGAAGTACTTCAGGTAGTACGACGGCACCATGCCCTGGCTGAGCATCACCTCGGCGGGCAGCTCGATCTCTTCGGCGATCTCCTTGGCGCTGGTGTCCAGCAGGTCGGGCAGCCGGTCCTTGCCGTCCACCAGGACCTTGCGCTCCCAGGTCAGGTGGTTCAGCCCGACGTGATCGAGCAGCACCCGCTCGGGCGCGACGCCGAGCAGCGCGGCGAACTCGCGCTGGAACGTGATCGCCACGTTGCACAGGCCCACCGCCCGGTGGCCCGCGTCGAGCAGCGCCCTGGTGACGATGCCCACCGGATTAGTGAAGTCGATGATCCAGGCGGAAGCGTCGGCCAGGCGCCGCGTGCGTTCGGCAATATCCAGGACCACGGGGATCGTGCGAAGAGCCTTCGCCAGCCCGCCTGCCCCCGTCGTCTCCTGCCCGACACAGCCGCATTCCAGCGGCCAGGTCTCGTCGCGCTGCCGTGCTGCCTGGCCGCCGACCCGCAGCTGGAGCAGCACCGCCCCGGCGCCGTCCAGGCCCTCGTCCAGGTCGGACGTCCAGCGGACCTGCCCGGGGTGGCCGAGCGCGTGCATGATCCGCGCCGAGAACGGGCCGACCACCGAGAGCCGGCCCTGATCCGGGTCGACCAGCATGAGCTCGGTGACGTTGACGTCGCCGGCCAGCCTGGCGATGCCGTCGACGAGCTCCGGCGTGTAGGTCGAACCGCCGCCGATGACCGCTATCTTCATCAGAACGCCTTCGTGGGTGCGTCGGCCACCGCGACGTGGCACGCGGCCTGGTGATCGGGCAGGAGCTCCCTGAGCGGGGGGGTTACCTTGTGGCACTCGTCGATCGCCAGCGGGCAGCGCCAGCGGAACCGGCAGCCGGGCACCGGGTCGACCACCTTGGGCGGCTCGCCCCGGTCGGCCTCCGCGCTCGCGTTCAGCGGGGCACGGGGGTCGGGCGCGGCGGCCAGCAGCAGCTCGGTGTAGGGATGCCTGGGGTGGGCGAGCACTTCCTCGACCGGGCCGGTCTCCACAATGTGCCCGGCGTACATCACGATCAGCCGGTCGGACACGTAGCGGGCACTGGCCAGGTCATGGGTGATGTAGAGGATCGACACGCCCTCGGAGTCGCGCAGCTTGGCCATGACGTTGAGCAGCCCGATGCGGATGGACACGTCCAGCATCGAGACCGGCTCGTCGGCCAGGATCAGCTTGGGCCGCATCGCCAGGGCCTGGGCGAACCCCACCCGCTGCCGCTGCCCGCCGCTGAGCTCGTGCGCGTAGCGCTGGAGCACGTCGCCGCCGGGGTTGAGGCCCGCCACCTCGAAGACCCGCACCGCCTCGGCGTAACGCTCCTCCCTGGTCAGCTCGGGACGGTGCAGCTTCAGCGCGCGCATGACCCCGTGCGACACCCGGAAGACCGGGTTGATCGACGAGAACGGGTCCTGGAAGACCATCGGGACCTGCCTGCTGTAGGCGAGCCTGGCGCGGCGCGACCTGATCGACGACAGCGGCTTGCCCTGGAAGTAGATCTCCCCGCTGGTGGGCTTGTAGATCTTGGCGAGGACGCGGGCCACCGTGCTCTTGCCGCTTCCGCTCTCCCCGGCCACCGCGACGATCTGGCGCTCGCCCACCGTGAACGTGGCGTCATCGACCGCATGCAGGGTCTTGCGGGAGACGGCATTGCCGAGCTTGAAATGCCGGCTCATCCGCTCCACCCGCAGCAGCTCGCCGTCCGGCGGGGTGTACTGGGAGCCCGGCCGGGTGTGGAGATCGGTCACCGCGCACCTCCGGCGTTGTCGTACAGGAAGCACCGGACGAGGATGCCGTCCACCTCGTACTGAGGGGGCGGATCGGTCTCGCAGCGCAGCATCACCTGGGGGCACCGGGGGGCGAACCGGCAGCCCTCCGGGGGCTTGGCCAGGTCCGGCGGGCTGCCGGGGATGCCGGTCAGCGGGACCTTGGGCCCCCTGATCGAGGGGAACGCCTCGGTCAGGCCGACTGTATAGGGATGGCGCGGGGAGTCGAACAGATCCCTGGTCGGGCCGACTTCGGATATCTGCCCCGCGTACATGACCATCAGCCGGTTGGAGTAGTGGCTGACCAGTGACATGTCGTGGGTCACGAAGATCACTGCGAACCCGAACTCCCGCTGCAGGTCCTTGATCTGGGCCATCAGCGAGCGCTGCGCCACCACGTCGAGCGCGGACGTGGGCTCGTCCATGATGATCAGCTCGGGGGTGAACAGCATCGCCATGGCGATCATCGAGCGCTGCCGCATGCCGCCCGACAGCTGGTGCGG
The DNA here is from genome assembly GCA_036495825.1 of Streptosporangiaceae bacterium. Classification (GTDB taxonomy): domain Bacteria; phylum Actinomycetota; class Actinomycetes; order Streptosporangiales; family Streptosporangiaceae; genus PALSA-505. Next base: position 30,585 of record DASXME010000206.1, on the reverse strand, counting down.
GTAGCTCTTGAGGTGCACCGGGTCGATGCCGACCATCCGCAGCACCGTGGCCGAGCGCTGGTCGATCTCGTCTGACGAGGTCACGCCGTGGGCCCGCATCGCGTCCTTGAACTGCGCCCCGACCGACTTCACCGGGTTGAGCGCGTTCATGGCGCTCTGCATGACCACCGACATGTTCTTCCAGCGGACGGCGGCCAGGTCCTTGTCGCTGAGCCTGACCAGGTTGCGGCCGCGGAAGGTGACGCTGCCGCCGCTGATCTCGGCCGGCGGGTTCAGCAGCTGGGCGATCCCGAAGAGCAGGGTGGACTTGCCGCAGCCCGACTCGCCCACGATCGCGAGGAACTCCCCGGGGTTCAGGTCGAAGCTGACCTTGTCGACCGCGCCGACGATCCCGCTTTCCAGCACGTACTCGACGCTGAGATCCCGGATCTGCAGGATCGGGCCCTGCTCTCGCGGGCTGGTAACGCCGTGCTGGTCGTCAGCTAGCGCGTGCGCCATGGCTGGCAAGCCTCCTCCTGGTGCTGGCCTCGGCGGCCTTGCGGGCCTTCGCCGCGCTGAGCGGCCGCAGTGCCGGGTTGCCGATCTCGTCGAAGGCGTAGTTGATGAAGGCGAACGCCACGCCCAGCAGCGCGATGCACAGTCCGGGCACGATGAACCACAGGTAGCGCCCGGTGGTCCAGGCGGCATTCTGGTTCGCCCAGTACAGCGTGGTGCCCCAGCTCACGTTGTTGCTCTTGCCGAGGCCGATGAACTGGAGGCCGGAGCCGGCCAGCACCGCGTAGAGCGCGTTGTTCAGGAAGCTGGCGAGCAGCAGCGAGGTCATCGTGGGGATGATCTCCACGATGATGACGTAGATGGAGCGCTCGCCGCGGACCCGCGCGGCCAGCAGGAAGTCCCGGCTGCGCATGGACTGGGCCTGCGACCGGAGCTGCCGGGCCGTGTAGGACCAGCCGGTGAACGACAGCACCAGGATCAGCTCGTCGTTGCCCGCGCTCGGGAAGAGGCTGGCCACGATGACCAGCAGCGGGAAGATGGGGATGACCAGCAGCACGTCGGTGACGAAGTTCAGCACGCCGTCCCACACGCCGCCGAGGTAGGCGGCGGCCACGCCGATCACCATGGCGAAGGCGGTGGTGAGCCCCCCGACGGTGATCGCCAGGATCATCACGTTCCTGGTGCCGTCGATCACCTGGGCGTAGATGTCCGCGCCGATGTTGTCGGTGCCCAGCCAGTGCGCGGCGGACGGCGCAGCCGTGATCTTCGAGCTGAAGGCGGTCGGGCTCTGGTGCGCCAGCAGGCCGGGAAAGAGCGAGACGAAGATGAAGATCGCCATCAGCGCGACCCCGATGGTGGCCTTGCGGTTGGTGCGGATGGCCTGAGTGAAACGGCGCAGCGCGGTCCGGCGGCGCGGCCCGGCGGCCGTCAGCTCGCCGCCGGTCTCCGGGATCCCTGCGCCCGCGCCGGTCGTGACGGGAATGGCCATGGTTACCCTGCCGTCCTGGTGCGCGGGTCGAGGATCGCGGTGGCGACGTCGGACAGCAGGATCGCGATCAGCACCGCCATGGTGATGATGAGGAACAGTCCCTGCATGAGCGGGTAGTCGTCGTACCCGACCGCATTGAGCAGGTAATACCCGACGCCCTGATAGTTGAAGACGTACTCGACGAGGATCGCGCCGCTGACCACGAAACCGAGTGACATGGCGAAGCCGGTGAGGTTCGGCAGGATCGCGTTGCGTGCCCCGTAATCGGTCATCACCCGGACCGACGACAGGCCCTTGGCCCGGGCCATCCGCACGTAGTCCTCGGTGAGCGTGGTCACCATGTTGTTGCGCATGGTGAGCACCCATCCGCCGATGCCGGTGACCAGCAGGGTCAGCGAAGGCAGGATCGCGTGGTCGAGCACGTCGCCGATGTAGCTGGCCGAGAACGAGGGGATCGTGAGCTGGCCGACGTTGCCGCTGCCCGGCAGCCACCCCAGCTCGACGCTGAAGATCAGGATCAGCACCATCCCGACCCAGAAGAACGGGATGGCGGTGGTAAAGACGAACAGCGGCGGCATGACGCTGTCGAACCGGCTGCCCCGCCGCCATGCGGCGACCGCCCCGATCGTGGTGCCCAGGATGAACGCCAGGATGGTGGTGATGCCCACCAGGCCCAGGGTCCAGGGCAGGGCTCCGGCGATGACCTTGCTCACCGGCTCGCCCTGGGAGTAGGAGAGGCCGAGGTTTCCGGTGGCGGTATGGCCGAGGTAGGTGAAGTACTGCGACCAGATGCCCTGGCTGTTGTTGATGCCCAGGGACAGCTCGATGGCCCGCACCGTCGATTGATCGACCGCTCCGTGCAGGTGGGAAATGATCCTGTCGGCCGGGCTGCCCGGCATGAGGCGGGGGAGGAAGAAGTTCAGCGACAGGCAGGCCCACAGGGTGAGCAGGAAGAACCCCGCACGGCGGAGGATGAGCCTCATGCCTGTCCCTGGCCTTTCCTCTTATGCTGCATGATGGCTTGCCGGCCGTGCCCGTGGTGACAGTTGCGCACGGCGAACAGCGCAACTGTCACCGCAGGCGGCCCTTACGACGAGACGGGCTTGATGTGGAGCAGGTCCCAGCCCCAGTCGGGGAAGGCGACCTGGCCCTGAGCGTACGGGTTGTCCTTGGTGGGCCAGCCGGTGAACTGGGCGGTGCTGTACTGGTCCCAGGAGACGGCTCCGAGGACCGGGATGTACGGCACCTGCGACAGCATGACCTTCTCCAGCGAGTTGACGATCGAGTGCTGCGTGGTGGGGTCGTTCGTCACGGAGTACTCGTTGAAGAGCTGGTTCGTGGCCGGCTCGTTCCACTGGGTGTAGTTGGTGCTCCCGATGGCCGGCCCGTACAGCCACTGGCGGAATTCGTACTCGGGGCCGGGGCCGCCGGTCTGGTCGGCCAGCCCGATCTGGTAGGTCCCGTTGTTCTCGGAGGTGGTGGGGTCATTCAGGTTGCGCTGCGTAATCTGAATGCCCACGTGTGACAGCTGCTGGGCGATCACGGTGGCATCGGCGACCCAGTCGGAGTAGCCGCCGTTGTTGGTTAGCGCGAACGACAGCTTCTGGCCAGCGCTGTTCTCCCTGACGCCGCCGACGACCTTGGTGTAGCCGGCCTGCTCGAGCAGCTTCACGGCCTCGGTCGGGTTGTAGGCGTAGTCATTGAAGTAGGAGTTGGCCAGCGAGGTGTCGACCCATCCCTCGTTCCGGTACGACAGGGCGATGCCGTCCTGGTGGGCACCGGTCTCGGCGCCGGTTTCCCCGATCGCGCCGACCTGGTCCCGGTCGATCGCCAGGGCCATGGCCTGCCGGACCTTGACGTTGTCCAGCGGGGAGTTCTTCAGGTTGTGGTTGATGACCAGCGCCACCGAGACGATCGACGGTGCCCAGTTGTGGTTGGCGGAGCTCTTCGAGAGGTACGCCTGCGTGATGTTGGGGATGTACTGGCCGCCCCACTGGCACTGCCCGTCGATAAGGCACTGGTTGCCGTTGGTGTTGCTGAGGTAGGCCGGCCACTCCACGGTCTTGACCGCGGGCTTGCCGGCCTGCCAGTAGCGCGGGTTCGCCTTGTAGACGACGTTGCTCGAGCTGCAGCTCCCCACCGTGTACGCGCCGGTGCCGACCGGGTGAGGGTCGGCGTAGGTGGACAGCGTCTTGACCGGGAGCTTGGACCAGATGTGCTCGGGCAGGATCGGCACCTGGCCCGCTACGTAGTAGAAGTAGGTCGGCGAGGGGGCGGAGAAGTTCAGCACCACGCTGCTGCCCTGGGCGGTGACGCTGGTGAGCGGTCCGTGGACGTTCTGCCACAGCCCCCACCCGTCCAGGGCGGGATTCTTGTTGACCAGGTTGAACGTGTAAGCGACGTCAGCCGCGGTCATCGGCACGCCGTCGTTGAACTTGACTCCGTTGCGGATGGTGAAGGTGAGCGTCTTCAGCCCGTTGCTCCACTTGTAGCCCGTCGCCAGCCAGGGGCTGGCCTTCTGGGTGAGCAGGTTTTCGAACATCAGGGTCTCGTAGATCGCGCCGGTCTCCGACGGCCCGCCCTGCGGCCAGGCCGCGAAGTTGAGCGGGTTGAACTGGCAGTTCCAGTTCGACCCGGTGACGTCGCTGATGACCAGGGGCTTGCCCGCCCCGGAGGCCTGCCCGTTGTTGCTGCCGCCGCCGCTGCAGGCGGCCGCCAGCAGGCTGAGGCTAGCGGCGATGATGACTGCGAAACTGCCGAAGCGTCTGCGTCTCATGGAATTAGTCCTTTGTTGCGTGTGCGTTAATTCAGGGTCCGCTCGGGCTGGTACCTGCCGTCGCCGTCCGATCGCATGTGCGCCATGGTGACGCCAGGCTGATCCTGCGCTGCCTCTACGGCCAGCGCAACCGCGCCGATGAGCGGCGCGTCGAACGGGAAGCGGGCGAGTACGAGCTCGGGCGGGAAGGGGACGCCAGCCCGCAGCGCCTGTTCCAGGCCGGGGCGGAGGCGCTCCCAGGAGCCCGTCATTCCGCCGCCGACTGCGATCCGCTCCGGATCGATGCAATTCGCCAGGTTGACCAGATGAAAGGAGAGCTCCGCGACGAACTCGTCGATAACGTCGTCCAGCACCGGGTTGCCGGGACTGGCCTCAAACGCCTCCGCGGCGGTGAGCTCCCGCGGCGAGCCGAGCGCGATCGTGGCCCGCTTGGCCAGCGCCTTGGCGCTGACCATCCACTCCAGCGGGACACGCTGGTCCAGCGTCAGCCCGACGTCCTTGACCGAGCGCAGGTTGTAGCCGATCTCGCCGGCCGCGCCGTTCCGGCCCACGATCACCTGGCCGCCGGTCACGATCGCGACGGACAGCCCGGTGCCGAGGTTCAGGTAGACGCCGGGATCGCAGTTCTCCAGCGCGCCCCAGGTGGCCTCGGCTCTCGCGGCCGCCTTGGCGTCGGTGGCCATGCTGATTTTCGCGCCGGGGAAGGCGGCGCGGAGCTCACGCCCGAGCGGGAGAACATCCCAGCCGACGATGGCGGGAGCGAGCTCGACGCGATCTTCAAACGGGATTCCGAACGTGGAAACCCCGACTGCGGCCAGTTCCGAGTGGCCCGCCGCAGCGAGAAGCTCCTCGGCGGCGAGCACCCCGCGCGCGAGGGCCGCCTGCGCGCCGAGCTCGGCCGCGCTCTCCACCGTGGTGGAAGCCAGCATGCGGCCGCCGGGATCGGACAGTGCGACAGCTATCTTGGTGCCGCCGAAGTCGATCCCCAGCAGGACGGTGGCGGTGCTCATACTGTGGTGATTCCTCCGTGAATGAGATAGTTAGGACAGTATCCAAACTATGTCTCGCCGACAAGCTCCAGCGCAGCGGTTCCCCTCGTGAATTAGTTAGGACAGTATCCTAACTATGTGTGCGATTCAAGATGGGAATTGACCGATCCTGGTGGCATCCTCGGGGGAGTGGGAGATCATGGAGCAGGGAGGTCGCCGTGTCTGCACTGACAACCGGCATGTCCGGTAGCGCGCTCAACGGAGCACAGGACGCCGGGCCCGGCATGCCCGCGGGCACGTCCGGCCATCCGGCCGGCCGCAGCGGCCCGGCCGGGATGATCTCGGCCGCGCGGCCGCCGCTGATCCGCGCCCTGAACGAGCAGCTGCTGCTCGAGCACATCAGGACCCTGGGCCCGTGCTCGCGCGCCGAGCTGGCCCGGGCGTCCGGCCTGTCCAAGCCGACCGTGTCGCTGGCCCTGGGCAACGTGGAGAAGGCCGGCCTGGTGCAGGCGGCCGGGCAGCGGACCGGGGTGCCCGGCCGGTCGGCCCTGCTGTATGAGATCCGCCCGGACGCCGGCCTGGTGCTCGGCCTCGACATCGGGCACGAGTACGTCCGCGGCGCGCTGGCCGACCTGGCCGGCGAGATCCGGGCCCGGTCCACGCTGCGCGCCCGCGCCACCAGTGTCCGCGGCCGGGTCGCCGAGCTCGTCCGGCTGGGCGACATCCTGTGCAACGAGGCCGGCGTCACCAGGTCCGCCATCACCCAGACCGTCATCGGCAGCCCCGGCGTCTACGACCCGACCAAGAACTCCATGACGCTGACCGGCGGGCTGGCCGGCTGGGACCGGCCGGCCGCGCTGGCCGGGCTGCGGGCCGCGTTCGGCGAGTCGGTGATGATCGAGAACGACGTGGACGCCGAGGCGCTGGCCGAGCGCGCCCTCGGCCACGGCCGCAACGTCGACGACTTCGCCTTCGTGCACGTCGGCACCGGCATCGGCATGGGCCTGGTGCTCGGCGGCAGGCTGCGCCGCGGCGTGCATGGGGTGGCCGGCGAGATCGCCTTCATGCCGATGTCCGAAGGCTCCGGCGCCGACGAGGGCGACGCCCGCAAGCGCGGCGAGCTCGAGGCCGCCGCCGCGGCTGCCGCGGTCGTGCGGGCCGCCCGCAAGGCCGGCATCCGCGGCCCGGTCACCGCCCGCCGGGTCTTCGACGCCGCGGCCAGGGGCGACGCGCGCGCGGCCGCGGTCGTGGCCGAGGAGGCCCGGCTGGTGGCGAAGGCGATCTGCGCGGTGATCACCGTCGTCGACCCCGAGCTGATCGTGCTCGGCGGCGGCATCGGCCAGGCGCCCGGGTTCGCCGACGCCGTGCACGGCCAGCTGCTGACCCTCGCCCCGGCCCGGCCGGCCGTCCGGGTCAGCGCGCTCGGCTCCGACGCCGTGGTCGACGGCTGCCTGGCGGCCGGCAGCGACCTGGCCTGGAACCGGCTGATGGCCGCGCTGCCCACCGGGGCCATCGCTCCCTGACCTCCGCGTTTCCCGGCCTCGGTCCGGCCCTGGTCAGGGTGCCGCGGCGGGTCCGGGTGCGGCGGCCGGTTCGAGCGCTGCACCCGGTCAGGGTGCCGCGGCCGGCCGGAGTGCGGCTGTCGGTCAGGGTGCCGCGGCCGGTCAGGGCAACGAGCCGGGCAGGCCGAACGGCACGAAGTGCTCAGGGCCGAGGAACGACATGACGTCGGCGATCCGCTCGCCGCGCAGGGTCAGCACGGTGATCGACCAGGCCACGTGCGCGCCGGCCTGCTCGTTCCAGAGGTAGAAGGCCACCGCGGGCTGGCCGTTCGCCGTGACCGGCAGGTGCCGCCAGCTCCCGCAGCTGCCCATCGGGACCCGCACGGCGAAGTCCATCACGGCCGGCCGGCCGCGGTACCAGTGCGGCATCGGCGGCATCGACCAGGTGACATCCTCGGTCAGCAGCGCGATCAGGGCGTCGGCGTCGCCGTGCTCGAGCGCGGCCGAATAGCTGGCGACGATCTCGCGCAGCCTGACGTCGTCGATCTCGCGCAGCGTTTGCTGCTGGGTGGGGGAGGGGATCTTCTGCGCCACGATCGCGCGGGCCCGCTGCAGCGCGCTGTTCACCGACGCGGTCGAGGTGCCCATCGTGACGGCGATCTCGGCGGCGGAGAAGCCGAGTACCTCGAACAGCAGCAGCGCCGCCCGCTGGTTGCCCGGCAGGTGCTGCAGCGCGGCGACGAAGGCCAGCTCGACGGCCTCGCGCTGCTCGTAGCGCGCGTGCGGGCTGACCGGGCCGTCGGCCAGGCCCGCGTCGGAGTAGGGGCCGAGCCAGGCGACGTCGGCCAGCGGCGCGTCGCTGATCACCACGCCGTCGCTGGCCGGGCCGAGGTCGACCGGCAGGGCCCGCTTGCCCCGGGTCTCGGCGGTGTCCAGGCAGGTGCGGGTGGCCACGGTGTAGAGCCACGAACGCAGCGAGCTGCGCCCCTCGAAGCCCGCGAGCCCGCGCCAGGCCCGCAGCAGCGCATCCTGCAGGGCGTCATCGGCGTCGTGCGCAGAGCCGAGCATGCGGTAGCAGTGCGCGTGCAGTTCCCGGCGCAGCGGCCCCACCAGCCGGGTGAACGCGGCGTCGTCACCGTCCCTGGCCAGCGCCAGGTCGGGATCCTCGGGCCGCTGAGCTGTGGTGCCGGCGGCCGGCACAGGTGCTTTGCTCACAACGGCAATTCTGCCGCACGCCACCGACAATTTTCCTGACGCGCCCGCCGGGGCCCCTGAGCCTGGCTCCGCGGTCTCGTCTCTTGAGGTGAGACGGCCCTTCCCCCTTGAGATACGGCCCTTCCCCCCTTGAGATACGGCGGCTCCGGCCTCCCTCTTGACGACACACGCTGGTTTGGAAACTATACAAACTAATATGCTGGATGCGGCGGGTGCCGCGCGCCGGGAAGGTGCCGCGCCCGGGGCGGCGGACGGCAGGCGGGGGCTGGGTCGATCGCGGCGCACGCGCCGCGGGGAGGAGCACAGCCGTGCCGGTCATGAAACGAGCCGCCGGGACCCGGTCCGCGATCAAGGCCTCCGCCGTGGTGGTGCTGGCCATGGCGATGATGGCCGGCGGCCCGGCCCGCGGGGCGGACAGCATCGCGGGCGCGGCCCGGACCGCAGCCGGCCCGGGCGGCGTGACCAGGCCCGATCCGGCCACGGCAGCGCTGCTCGCCCGGGCCGGTGCCGCTCTGGCCTCGCCGTCGGACACCGGCGCCAGCAATCTGGTCAACCTGGGCGCGGCGGGCTGGCGGGTGGCCAGCAGCGCGACCGCATCCCAGTCTGGTGCGGTGATCTCCGCGCCGGGGTTCAACGCGGGCTCCTGGCTGCCGGTGGCCAACGACGACGCCGGGGCGCCCGGCACCGAGATCGACGCGCTGCTGCAGAACGGCGTCTGCCCGGGCGACCCCGGCCTGCACGTGAACCAGAGCAGCGACAGCCCGGACAGCGTCTTTTACTCCGCCAACATGAAGAAGTGCTTCGGCTTCATGAACCGGATCGGCGCGGACACGGTGCGCCGGTTCGCCGTGCCGTGGTGGTTCCGCACCGGGTTCAGCCTGCCCGCCGGCTCCGGCCGCGACGTGCAGCTGATCGTCAACGGGGTCGTTGGCAGCGCCGCGGTGTGGCTGGACGGCCGCCAGATCGCGACCCCGGCCACCGTCACCGGCGCTTACACCCGGTTCAGCTTCGACATCTCCCGGCTGGCCCGGCCGGGCCCCAACGCGCTGGCCATCGAGATGCAGCCGAACGACCCGCGGACCATGTTCACGCTGGACGACGTGGACTGGAACCAGATACCGCCGGACAACAACACCGGCATCCAGTTCCCCGTCCAGCTGCAGGTGGCCGGCCCGCTGGCCGACGGCAACGCGCACGTGCTGCAAGACAACGCGCCCGGCCTGACCAGCTCGGCCCTCACCGTGCGGGCGGACGTCGCCAACAGCACCGACACGGTGCAGCGCGGCACGTTCGGCGCGGCGATCGCGGCGCCCGGTCCCGGCGGCCGGGTGATCGTGGTCAGCGCGCCGGTGACCGTCGCCGCCGGGACCACCCAGACGGTGACCCTGCGGCCGGCCAGCTACCCGGCGCTGACCATCAGGCACCCGGGCGTGTGGTGGCCCTACCAGATGGGCCGCCAGCCGCTGTACACCCTGGTGACCTGGGTCGCCCAGGCAGGCAGCGTGCTGAACTCCACGCATGAGCAGTTCGGCATCAGGTCGGTGACCTCGTACCTGACCGGCAGGTCGCCGATGGCGCCGGCCGGCGCGCGCGTGTTCACCGTCAACGGCCGGCGGTTCGTGGTACGCGGCGGCGGCTTCTCGCCCAACATCTTCCTGCACTACTCGGCCGGCGACATCGCCCGCCAGGTCGTGCTGCTGCGCAGCCTCGGCCTCAACACGCTCCGGCTGGAGGGCCACCTGATGCCGGACGACTTCTACCGGCAGATGGACCGGGCCGGGATCCTGGTCAACGCCGGATTCCAGTGCTGCGATGCCTGGCAGCTGCCCTTCAACGGGGGCGGCGTGACCGCGGCGGACTACCGGCTGCTGCGGCTGTCCGCCCTGACGCTCGGCGAGCAGCTGCGCAACCACCCCAGCGTGTTCAGCTTCCAGTGGAGCGACAACCCGCCGATCCCACGGCAGGAGAAGGTGTCGCTGCAAGGCTTCCGGCAGGCCGACTTCGACGATCCGCTCATTTCCTCCGCCGAGTACAACCGCAGCCCGATCCTCGGCCAGTCGGGGGAGAAGGAGGGTCCTTACGACTGGGTGCCGCCCGGCTACTGGTACGACACCAGCCACTACAACCGCGGCGATTCGAGCCGGACCAACGTCGGCGGCGCCTGGGCCTACGACAGCGAGGAGAGCGCGGGGGACACCGTCCCGACGCTGGACTCGATCAGGCGCTTCATGTCACCGCACGAGCAGGCCGAGCTGTGGAAGAACCCGGCCTTCAACCAGTACCACGCCAACTACGAGCCGGGCCATGACGGCTACGCGTTCGGCACCCTGTTCAACTTCGACCAGGCCCTGACCCACCGGTACGGCCCGTGGTCAAGCCTGGCCGGCTACGCCGAGAAGGCGCAGCTGCAGGACTACGAGGACACCAGGGCGCAGTTCGAGGCGTTCATCGACAAGTCGACCAGCAAGCCGACTCCGGCCACCGGGACGGTCTACTGGCAGGTCAACAAGGGCTGGCCGAGCCTGCTCTGGAACCTTTACAACAGCGACGGCGACCAGGCGGGCTCCTACTTCGGCGCGCAGGAGGCCAACCGGAGCCTGCACGTGCTCTACGCCCCGGACGACGGCACGGTGACCGTGGACAACCTCGGCGGCGCCCGGCAAGCCGGGCTCTCGGTCGAGTCGCGGGTGTACAGCCTGACCGGGAAGGTCTTGGACGACCAGCAGTCCGGTTCGCTCACCCTGGCCAGCCAGGGCGTGACCGGCAACGTGCTGACGCCGAAGGTGCCCGCCGCCACGGCGCCGCCGACGCCGGCCAAGGTCTACTTCGTCGAGCTGCTGCTCAGGCAGCACGGAGCCGTGGTGGACCGGAACGTCTACTGGCTGTCCACCCGCCCGGACGTGGTCAACTGGGACAAGAGCACGGGCACCGTGCACGCCACGCTGTCGCAGTACGCGAACCTGCGCGCGCTGAGCACGCTGCCGGCCGCGGCGGTGTCGGTGCGGGCGGTCACCACCCCGCGCAGCGGGCCCGATGGCGACAACCTGGTGACCACGGTGACGATCACGAACACCTCGCCCGGCTCCCCGGCCGCCTTCTTCCTGCGCGCCGACGTGCACCGGGGCAGCGCGAGCGGCACCCCGGCAGCGGGCGACAGCGAACTGCAGTCATCGACCTGGAACGACAACGACATCACGCTGTGGCCCGGCGAGTCGCAGACCCTGACCGTCAGCTACGACTCCGCTGACCTGCACGGCGCCACGCCGGTGATCAGCCTGTCCGGCGCGAACGTGCCGGCCCGCGATATCGCCGCGCCGGCGCCGTGAGCACGCCGGGCGCCGTGCGCCGCCGGCCCATGACCGCTTAGAAGGGAAACACGTCATGAGAATCCGCACCAGACGCACCCGCGTCCTCACCCTGGCCTCGGCGGCCGCGCTGGCCGCCTCGGCCTGGGCCGGCACGGCGCTGGCTAGCACGGCGCTGGCTGGCACGGCCGGCCAGTCGGCAGCCGCTGTCGTGCCCGCGCACGTCTACGCGCCGTACTTCGAGACCTACCTGCCCGGCAGCATCGTCACGACCGCCCGGCAGTCCCGCGCGCATTACCTCACGCTCGCGTTCATCCAGACGCCGGCCAAGGGCTCGTGCGTCCCGGCCTGGAACGGCGACGCCAAGCAGCCGCTGTCGGCCGGGCGCTACCTGTCCCAGATCGCCGCGCTGCGGGCCATGGGAGGCAACGTCATCCCGTCGTTCGGCGGGTTCAGCGCGGACAACGGCGGCACCGAGATCGCCGATTCCTGCACCAGCGTGAGCAAGATCGCCGCTGTCTACGAGCTGCTGGTCAGCAAGTATCACGTGACCCGGCTGGACATGGACGTCGAGGCGAAGTCGCTGGACAACTCCGCGGGCATCGTCCGCCGCAGCAAGGCGATCGCCATGGCCCAGGCCTGGGCGGCCGCGCGCGGCATCACCCTCCAGGTCGACTACACGATCCCGGTCGAGCCGTACGGCCTGGATCCGAACGGGCTGCACGTGCTGCGCAGCGCGGTCGCCAACGGCGTGCACATCGGCGTGGTCAACATCATGACCTTCGACTACTACCAGACGCACGAGGGCCGGGTCGCCATGGGCGCGGCGGCGATGAGCGCCGCGGAGAACGTGCACAACCAGCTGACCGGCCTGTACCCGTCGGCCACCGGGGCGCAGCTGTGGCACATGCTGGGCATGACCCTGCTGCCCGGTATCGACGACCGGGGCAAGATCGAGACCACCTACCTGGGCAACGTCAGGCAGCTGGTGGCCTTCGCCAGCCGCGAGCACATGAGCCTGCTGTCCGTCTGGGCGATCCAGCGCGACAACGGCGGCTGCCCGGGCGCCACCGACAGCAACACCTGCTCGGGCATCAAGCAGGCTCCCTGGGCCTTCAGCCACCTGCTCGAGCCGTTCACCACCCGGTAAGACCCGCCGGTCACCGCAGTGACGGGCCAGCACCCCGGGCCGCAGGTCATGGGCCGGGTGCTGGCCCGCAATTCTTTTCACCGGACCGGAGGAGGGAGCTGGATGCACTGCTACTTGAGCAGCCCGTAGATGATGAGCTCGCCCTTCGTGCCGACGAACACCCGGCCATCGGCGACGGTGGGCACGCAGAAGTTGTCGTAGCCGGGAATGGCATCGCGGCTGGCGTCCTGCTTGGTGTTGTACAACTCATCGGCGAGGTCACCGGCGGCATAGGCGCGCAGGGCCGGGCCCTTCTCCTGGTCTATGTTCCAGACGATGGCACTGGCCGGGTCGCTGCCGTGGCTCGACCCGACCGGGATGCCGCCGGGATAGTTCATGACCTCGGCGGCATGCGACGCCGCCGGGGTGACCACCTGTCCCCGCACCAGCTTCCAGGCCTTCAGGTGGTCAGCCTCGCCGGCCGTGTAGACGTACTGTCCCGACGGGCCGCTCCAGGTGGTCTCCGCGCTCCACACTCCGCCGAACACCGTCCCCGGCGGCAGTTCCTGGATGACGCGGTCGACATCGGTCCGGTTGATGTGCGCGCACGGGCTGCTGATCGTGTGGTACCCGCCGAAATGCGAGCGGCTGAGGACGGCGATCGCGCCTTCCTTGCCGATGGCGATGATCTCCCGCGGCAGCAGCAGCGGGCTCCCTGAGCCGTAGTCTTGATCGTCCTTGTTAAGGCATGCCTGGTAGAAGGGCGTGAAATAGTCCACGACGGCCAGCGTGCCGTTCCTGGGCCGCATCTCCATCACGCTGTCGGAGATGTCCGGTCCGCCGCTGGCAAGATCGAAGGTGCCGTCCGCCGAGATGAAGTAGATGTTGCCCGCGCTGTCCGCCTCGAGCCCCGTGGCCGACTGCCAGATGCCGCCGGCCGAGCCGCCCGGTGTGGTGTTGTACACCACCATCCGGTGCAGGTCGCTGGCCCGGTAGCCGAGGATCCAGCCGTGCCAGGAACCCCGGTCGCAGTACGAGGCAAAGCCGGCGTAGACGACCCCGCGGTCGAGCAGGAGCGCCATGTGCTGCTGCTCCTGGTGCGCGCTGAACGTAATCACGCCGTGCCGCGACCCGAGCCCGGTGCCGCGTACGGACGCCTCGAGCTGCACCGGGGGCATCCGGTCATGTCCCGTGCTGAGGTCCACGGCGTGCATGTAATCGACGACCGAGCCCCCGACCTCCATCGTCGCGATCACGTAGAGAGTGCGGTTAGCCCAGTCGATGACCGGCGTTCCCGTTATGCCGAACGTCGGCGTGATGGAGTCGCAGGGTACGCCGCTGTCGGCCTTCACCGGGGTAGCCCCGTTCACCAGGAACGACGTATGCCACAGCGGAGCGGGAGCCTGGCCGGCGGCATCGGCGTCGAAGGCGTAAACGCTGTCCTTCTCGGTGGCGACGATCACCACGTTGTGCACCTTGCCGTCCACCCGCAGCCCCGGCACGAACAGCGGCTGGGAGTAAATCTTGCCGTCCACCGGGTAAGCCACGCGCCGCCCGAAATCGGCAGCGTTCACGTTGCCCTGGTTAAGCACGGCCTCGTTGCCGTTCCAGCCGACCCGGCTGCTGCTGCCCCGCTGAGTCAGCACGGCCGTGTCCGCGGGCGCCGCCTTCCCGCCGGGAATCCGGAAAGCAGCGGGGGAGACGACGACCCGCCCGGCCCAGCTCTGCGCCGCCGCGTCCGCCTGCGAGCAGGCGGCCACCGAGACAAGGGCCAGCGCCGCCAGCCCAATACGCCCCCGCCAGCCCCCGCCAACCGTGCGCCCGGTGCCACGCATCCCTTGACCACCTCCGTGAGGAGCAGCAAAGCCGTGCTCTCACCCTGCATAGTTAGGAAGTTTTCCTAACTATAACGAGAGATCGTTCCGCGGGAAAGGGCGCCAGGGAGATCAAACCTCCGGCCCGGCGGCACGGCGGTCAACGGCACATCGACGCCCACCCATGGCAGTGAAAGTGCCATCGACCGCCATGGCGATGGGAGAGCCAGGTCCTGACGGTCCCGGCGGGCGTGGGCTTGGGGCGGGGCGGGCTGACGGGGCGTGCTGGTGCCCGTTGTGCTTGACCGTTTGGTCGGTGCGGGCGTACGTTTCTGATATAAGTTAGGAAAGTTCCCTAACTTTCAGGCTACGCCCGGTAGAAGAGGTAGGGAGATGCGCACGTTCACCGGAAGAAGGGCATCATGCGCTGGATGAACGGCCTGGAGGGAGGGAAGACGGGCCGGGGAGACCCGGAGGACAGACCGGGGCCGGGGCAGCTCGGGTCGGTCGCGGGAGCGGGGCAGACGGCGCGGGCGATGGTCGAGCTGGGCTGGCCGGGGCGGACGCTGTGGCCGGCCGATGTGCACCGGCGGTGGCTGAGCCGGGCTTCGGCAGCGGTGGCGGATCCGTCCATTCCTGACGCTGACCGGCTGGCGCTGACCGTCGACTGGGTGACCGCGCTGCTGGACCTGGGGGAGGACGCCGGCTGGGCGGCGGCCGCGCGGCTGCCGGAGGACGGTGCCACCCCGCAGGAGACGCAGGAAGTACTGCGCGGCGGCATCAACCTGGGCGACTCGGCCATGCGCTGGGGATGCTACGCAGAGGCCAGGCGGCGGCTGGCCGGCGCCCTGCGGCTGGCCGGCCGGCATCGCTACCCGCAGCTGCGTGACCTGGCGCTGACGACGCTTGCGCACCTTGACTGGTTCACCGGCTGCTGGACGGGGCTGGGGGAGCGGGCCGAGGCGCTGGCCTCACTCGGCCTGCCCCAGGCGCATCCGGATGCCGAGCTGGTTAGCGGGCACCTGGACACCGCGGCGGGCATGTACCGCGCCGCAGAGGAGAAGCTCAGGCACGTGCTGGAGGCCGAGCAGCAGCGCGGCGTCATGCACCGGACCGCGGAAGCGTCGGCGGCACTGGCCCGGCTGCGGCTGGCCGAGGGCCACGCCGACGAGGCCAGGATTCTGACGGACGGCCCGATGCGGGTGATCATGGCCAAGGGGATCTGGCTGTGGGCGGCTGACCTGGCCCCGGTCCGGGTGCAGGCTCTGGTCGCGACGGGCCGGCTGGCGGAGGCGGCCAAGCTGGTCGCGACGTTCGGCCGCGGGCTGCGCGGGCACAGCGCGCCCGCGCCGCGGGCCGCCCTGGCCGGCTGCCAGGCGATCCTGGCCGAGGGGCGCGGGAAGCCGGAGCGTGCGGCGGAGCTGTTCGGCTGCGCCGCGACGGCCTGGGCGGCGCTGCCCCGGCCGTATGAGGCGCTGCTGGCCGGCGAGCGGCGCGGGCACTGCCTGCTGGCCGCCCGCCAGCACGAGGCCGGCCTGGCCGCCCTGCGGGACGCCTTCCGCGGGCTGTCCCGGCTGCCGGCCCGCGGCGACGCGGTCCGGGTGATGGTGGCCCTGCGGGAGCTCGGGATGGAGGTCGAGCGGCCGCGGTACGGCGAGTCAGCCGGCCCGGAGCCGGCAACACCGCAGCCGGAGCCGGCGACGCCGGCGTCAGCACCGGCGGGCAGGCCGTCGCGGGCCGCCGGCCCGCCGCGGGTCGCGGGCCGCGGGCGGGCCAGGAACCGGCAGGTGGCCGGGCAGATCGAGCACGCCTACCCGGGGTATCACGTGTGGGTTTCGGACACCGGATGGTGGTACGCGACGAGGGTTCACCCCTGGGCGCGCGGTCAGTCAGCGACCGTGCATGGACCTGGGCCCGGGGAACTGACCGACGCGCTGGCCGCCGAGGAGGCCGTCGTGGCCGGGCGCGCGATGGCCGGAGCGTGGTAACCGGGTGACGCCCCGGCCGGGCCGTCACCCGGACCGGGCAGGCGGTCCGGGTGACGGCAGCGGGGTTCTTTTCCCCTGGGGACCTGGCGGCCGGCGCGGCTGACGGCCGCCAGGAGAAGCTCACATCCTCTAGACGCCGCCCGGCGCGGGATGGTTGCGCCCGAGTTGGCCGGCGTCCGGGTGCTGGGCGGGCGACTCCCCGTTCGGAATAATGGGGGTTACTGCCGGGATCAGAGCCGCAGCGGGAGACCGCGGGACCCCGGAGTCGTCGTAGTAGAACTGCTTGCCGCGCAGCAGCGAGATCACCGCGCCGATGATGGACATGGCGGCGGCCGCGGTGAACACGATGATCAGGCCGTGATGGAACGGGCCAGAGATCAGGTGCGGGAAGAACTGCTTGCCGGTGAGCACCGCGACGTTGTGCCGGGGGAGCGTGGCCAGCGAGCGGCTGGGGCCGAGCAGGTGCTGCACCGGGTTGTAGCCCAGCAGGGCGGCGAACATCGTGCTGACCGGCGGCAGGTGCGCGACATGCGCGGCGACGGCGGCCGAGACCCCCTGCGAGCGCAGGCCGCTGGTCAGCGAGCGCGGCAGCGTGGCGGCCAGCCCGGCGATCATCAGCGAGAAGAAGATGCCGATAGACAGGGACATGCCGGAGTTCTGGAAGGTGGCGCGCATCCCGGAGGCCGAGCCGCGGTGCCTGGCCGGCACCGCACTCATGATCGCGGACGTGTTGGGCGAGGCGAACAGCCCGGAGCCGACCCCGTTGCAGAAGATCAGCAGCGCGAATTGCCAGTAGCGGAAGTTGACCGGCAGCAGGATCAGCCCGGTGAACGCGCAGGCGGCCAGGATCAGGCCCGCGGTGGCGAACGGCCGCGGGCCGAACCGGTCGGACAGGTAGCCGGAGACCGGCCCGGCGATCAGGAACCCGAAGGTGAGCGGCAGCATGTAGATGCCGGCCCACAGCGGGGTGACGTGGTAGTCGTAGCCGTGCAGCGGCAGCCAGATGCCGGCCAGCCAGATGACCAGCATGAACTGCAGGCCGCCGCGGGCGATCGCGCCGAGCAGGCTGGCCGCGTTGCCGGCCGCGAAGGCCCGGATCCTGAACAGGCCCATCTGGAACATCGGTTCGGCGATCTTGGTCTCGATGACGCAGAACAGGACCAGCAGCGCCACGCCCCCGGCCAGGCCGGCCAGCACCCACGGGTTGGCCCAGCCGGTCGGGTGCCCGCCGTACGGCTGGATGCCGTAGGTGATCGCGACCAGCAGCATGCTGGCGCCGAGCGCGAACGTGACGTTGCCCGGCCAGTCGATCCTGGCCCGCCTGGTCGAGGAGATCTCGCGCAGGCTGCGGTAGGACCAGATCGTGCCGAACACGCCGATCGGCACGTTCACCCAGAACACCGAGCGCCAGTCCCAGGCGGCCAGCAGGCCGCCGAGCAGCAGCCCGACGAACTGGCCGGAGATGCCGGCGATCTGGTTGATGCCCAGCGCCATGCCGCGCTGCCCGGCCGGGAACGCGTCGGTGAGGATCGCGGCCGCGTTGGCCATCAGCATCGCGCCGCCGAACGCCTGCACGCACCGCCACAGGATCAGCCACAGCGCGCCGGACGACCCGAGCAGCGGGTCCAGCGAGAGCGCGATCGAGGCGAGGGTGAAGACGACGAAGCCGAGGTTGTAGATGCGCACCCGGCCGAACATGTCGCCCAGCCGGCCGAGCGTGACCACCAGCACCGACTGGACCAGCAGGTAGCCGATGATCATCCAGAGCAGGTAGCTCACGTTGCCCGGCGTCAGCGGGTTGAGGTGGATGCCGCGGAAGATGGCCGGCATCGAGATGATCACGATCGATGCGTCGATGGTCGCCATCGTCATGCTGAGGGTGGTGTTGGACAGCGCCACCCATTTGTAGCGGTCACCCCGGCCCGGGGGACCGCCCGCAGCATCACCGTTGTTCGTCGTCGCCCGCCCCTGCTCTGCCTCTCTCCGCACGTCCGCCTAGTTTACCGGCAAGTAGTTGCTTGATAGCAACTATTTATCTGCATAGGTCTGCACAGGTCTGCACGGGCCTCAGCGGGCGGCCGGGGGCTTGTACTCCAGGCCGCGGTCGCCGGTGTAGACCTGCAGCGGCCGGGTGATCTTCTGCTCCGGGTCCCTGATCATCTCCAGCCACTGGGCCACCCAGCCGCTGGTCCTGGCCATCGCGAACAGCACCGTGAACATCTCCTGCGGCAGGCCGAGCGCCTGGTAGATCAGGCCGGAGTAGAAGTCCACGTTCGGGTAGAGCTTGCGGCTGACGAAGTACTCGTCCTCCAGTGCCCGCTTCTCCAGCTCCAGCGCGATCCGCAGCAGCGGGCTGGTGCCCTTCACCGCGAACACGTCGTCGGCGGCCTGCTTGATCAGCCGGGCCCGCGGGTCGTAGCTCTTGTACACCCGGTGGCCGAAGCCCATCAGCCGCTCCTTGCCGGCCTTCACCCCGTCGATGAACCCCGGGACGTTCTCGATGTCGCCGATCCGCACCAGCATCTTGAGCACGGCCTCGTTCGCCCCGCCGTGCAGCGGGCCGTACAGCGCGGCGATGCCGGCCGCCACGCAGGAGTACGGGTCGGCGTGCGAGGAGCCGACCACCCTGACCGCGGTGGTCGAGCAGTTCTGCTCGTGGTCGGCGTGCAGGATGAACAGCGTCTCCAGGGCCCGCTCGACCCGCGGGTCGGGCCGGTACTCCCGCTCGGACATCTTGAACAGCATGGCCAGGAAGTTCGCCGTGTAGCTGAGCTCGTTGTCCGGGTAGATGTACGGCTGGCCGAGATTGTGCCGGTGCGCGAACGCGGCCAGCGTGGGCATCTTGGCGATCAGCCGCCGGATGTGCAGCTCGACCGACTCCGGGTCGTCGAAGACGTTCGCGTCGGAGTAGAACGTGGACAGCGCCCCCACCGAGGCCAGCAGCATCCCCATCGGGTGCGCGTTGTAGCGGAAGCCCTGCATGAAGTTCTTGATGTTCTCGTGCACGAACGTGTGCATCGAGATGTCCTCGGTCCAGCCCGCCAGCTCCGCCTCGGACGGCAGGCGGCCGTAGATCAGCAGGTAGGCGACCTCCAGGTAGCTGGCGCCCGCGGCCAGCTGCTCGATCGGGTAGCCGCGGTACTCCAGCACCCCCGCCTCACCGTCCAGGAAGGTGATCTGGCTGCGGGCGACGGCGGTGTTGAACAGCCCGGGGTCGTAGCTGGTCAGCCCGTGGTCGGTCGCCGCCACCCGGATTTTCCGCAGGTCGGTGGACCGGATGGTGCCGTCGCTGATCGGGATCTGATAGTTCTCGCCGGTCCGGCTGTCGGTCACGGTCAAGAAGTCCTGCTCGGTCATGAAGCCTCCGCGGCTACAGCGCAGTTTCTCTGGGTTCACGACCACCGTAAGGCCCGTAGGTGAACGCCAGGATCTCAGGGGCCGGCGGTGCGCTCCGCGCGGCCCGCCTCGTCCCGCAGCACGCTGTACAGCACGCCGTCCCGCCACCGGCCGTCCCGCCAGCTGCAGCCGCGCAGCACGCCCTCCCGGGTGAACCCGGCCTTCTCCAGCGCCCGCTGCTCGGCCAGGTTGCCGGTCTCGGTCGCGGCCTGGATCCGGTTCACCTGGGTGTGCGCGAACAGGTACCGGACGATCAGCTGCTGCGCCAGCGTGCCGCGCCCGGCGCCGCGGGCCTGCGGCAGCAGCCTGATGCCGATCTCCCAGCAGTAGGAGGTCAGCCCGGTGTAGACCTGCCGCCAGTTGACGAAGCCGTGCACCTCGGTGCCGCTGGCCACCAGCAGCGTGCCGCCGGCCGAGCCCAGCAGGCCGTTCTCCATCCAGCGGTGCCGGTACACGTGCGGGTCGCCCCAGCCGTACCACTCGTGCGGCCCCGCGCCTTCGGGGTCGTTGGTCAGCCGTTCGAGTAGGGCCAGGTCGTCTTCGGCCACCGGCCGCAGTGTCACCGGGTCGCTCATGACCGGACATGGTAGGACCCTTACCGGCCACCATGCCAGCGGTCACCCGCTATCTTCGTCTGTCTATGGGGGATTCCACCGGCCGCAAGCCGTCGTCGCTCGAGCGGATCCAGCGGCTGGAGCGGCTCGAGCGCGAGCGGCTGGCCGACAAGGAGCGCAAGGACGAGCGGCGCCGCCAGGCCATCGCCGGAGTCAAGCCGTCCGGCGGGCGGCACGACCTGGTCGACAGGATCGAGCGGGTCACCAGGTTCCCGATGACCGTGCTGGGGGTCGCCTGGCTGGTCATCGCCATCATGGTGGTCACCACCGACGTGAACGGCTCAGCTTCGATCGCGCTGGTCAGCGCCCTGTTCGCGTTCTGGGTCATCCTGCTGGCGGAGTACCTCGTGCGCCTGGTGGTCAGCCCGGACCGCCGCGGCTACCTCAGGCGCCGGTGGGCGGAGCCGGCCACCGTGCTGGTGCCGCCGCTGGCTGGCTGGCACCTGATTGGCATCGAGAAGGTGTGCCTGCTGCTGCACGAGGGCGAGCTGCGGGCCGAGGCCATCCTGCGGCACCACAGCCTCTTCCGGGTGCTGATCGCCGCCGCCGCGACGCTCTTCGCGGGGGCGTGGCTGGTGCTGCTGTTCGATGAGAACGCCCCCGGCAGCAACATCCACAGCTACCCGAACGCGCTGTGGTGGGCCATCGTCACCGTGACCACCGTCGGCTACGGGGACCGGTTCCCGGTCACCGAGGGCGGCCGGGTCGTGGCCACCGTCCTCATGCTGATCGGCATCGGGCTGATCGGCGTGCTCACCGCGACCGTGGCCTCGGTGTTCATCAAGGAGCACACCGACGAGAACAAGGAGGTCTACCGCAAGGGCCACGCCGACCTGGGCCAGCAGCTGTCGGTGATCAGCGGCCGGCTCGCCGACGTCGAGCGCCGCCTCGGCGCCACGCCCGCCGAGGTCGCCGCGGTAGACGCGGGCGCAGTGGACGGGCCCGTCGCGCCGGATGACGGGCCATCGGCCGGCTGAGCGTGGCAGTATCCCCCCATGAATGGGACGCTCAGGCAAGGCGGCGTAGCCGCCGAGGCCACACAGCAGGCGATCGAGCAGGCGGCAGCCGGAGACGCATTCTTCTGGCTCGATCTCGATGTGCATGACCCGGGGCCCGACGACGACGTCCAGGGCCTGCTGATCAACACCTTCCGGTTTCACCCGGTGGCGGTGGAGGCGGCCGACCGGTTCGGCCAGCGGGCCCGCATCGATGACTACGACGACTTCGTGCACGTCATCACGTTCGGCATGGCCGACGACGGGAAGAACGTGGCTGAGGTGCACTGCTTCGTCACCGGGAAGTTCATCATCAGCCTGCACCAGGGCAACTGCTCGATCCTGGGCACCGTGCGCGACCGGGTGACCAGCCATCATTCCTCCGGGGTGGCCCCGCCGCAGGTGGCCATCCTCTACCTGATCATGGACACCCTGATCGACTCGTTCTTCCCGGTGCTGTCCGACTTCGACGACGCGATCGACAGCCTGGAGGGCGCCATCCTGCGCCAGCCGACCGAGGAGCAGCTGGGCACGCTGTTCGACATGAAGCGGCAGATCATGACGATCCGCAAGGTCATCACCCCGCAGCGGGACATGATCGCCAGCCTCAACGGCGGCATGGTGTCCATCCCCGGGCTCACCGACCAGGGCTCGGCCTACTTCCGCAACCTCTACGACCACCTGATCCGGATCAGCGACATGGTGGACGCGTACCGGGACCTGATCGGCGGCGCGATGGACACGCACCTGTCGATGGTGTCCAACCGGCTGAACGTGATCATGAAGCAGCTGGCCATGATCGCCACCTTCTTCCTGCCGCTGGGCTTCCTGACCGGGTTCTTCGGGCAGAATTTCGCCTGGCCGATCGCGCACCTGCAGGATCGCGGGGCCGACTTCCTGTTCCTCGGCATCGGCACCGAGCTGGTCGCGATCGTGCTGCTGCTGATCCTGTTCAAGCGGCGCGGCTGGCTCGGCAGCGGCCCGATGGCCTGATCTTGGTGACCCCCGACGTCGAGACCGCCGTCGCCCAGGCCTTCAAGGAGGAGTGGGGCCAGGTCGTGGCGACCCTCATCAGGGTCACCGGCAACTGGGATCTGGCCGAGGAATGCACCCAGGACGCGTTCGCCCTGGCCCTGGCGCGCTGGCCGCGCGACGGCATCCCGCGCCGGCCCGGGGCCTGGCTGACCACGGCCGCCCGCAACCGCGCCATCGACCGGCTGCGCCGCGACGCGGTCGGCGCGGCCAAGCTGCGGGAGGTGGCCGCAATGTCGTACCCGCCCGAGAGCGAGGGAGGCGGCGAGGACCGGGCCGTGCCCGATGACCGGCTGCGGCTGATGTTCACCTGCTGCCACCCGGCGCTGGCCCTGGAGGCCAGGGTCGCGCTCACGCTGCGCACCCTGGCCGGGCTGACCACCGCCGAGATCGCCCGGGCGTTCCTGGTCGGCGAGCAGACGATGTCCAAGCGGCTGGTGCGGGCCAAGCAGAAGATCCGGCACGCGGCGATCCCGTACCGGGTGCCGCCCGCGCATCTGCTGCCGGAACGCACGCCCGCCGTGCTGGCCGTGCTGTACCTGCTGTTCAACGAGGGGTATTCGGCCTCGGCGGGCGCCGACCTGATGCGCAGCGGCCTGACCGCCGAGGCGATCCGGCTGGCCCGCGTGCTGGTCCGGCTGATGCCCGACGAGCCCGAAGCGACCGGGCTGCTGGCCCTGATGATGCTGCACGACGCGCGCCGCGCCACCCGGCTCGACGACGCCGGCGACCTGGTGCCGATGGAAGAGCAGGACCGGCACCGGTGGGATGCCGCGGAGATCACCGAGGCAGTGGCGCTGCTCGACGGCGCGCTGCGGCGCGGCCAGGCCGGCCCCTACCAGGTGCAGGCCGCCATCGCGGCCTGTCACGCCACCGCGGCCACTGCGGCCGACACCGACTGGCCGCAGATCGCCGCGCTCTACGGCCGGCTCGCCGAGCTGATCCCGTCCGCCGTGGTGCGGCTGAACCACGCGGTGGCGGTGGCCATGGCCGACGGGCCGGCCGCGGGCCTCGAGCTCGCCGCGGCGCTGGCGGCCGAAGGGGAGCTGGCCGGCTACTACCTGCTGCCCGCGACCCAGGCCGACCTGCTGCGCCGCCTCGGCCGCGGCGCAGAGGCGGCCGCGGCGTACCGCGAGGCGCTGGCCCTCGCGCCCACCGAGGCCGAGCGCCGCTTCCTGCGCCGCCGGCTCGCCGAGGTCACCGCGGCCGGCTTACCAGCGGACGGCTTACCAGCGGTCGACGTGCAGGACCTCATCGAGCGGGACGCGGGCGGCCGGGCCGAAGGTGTCCCCGGTGTAGTAGGCGGTCGGGATGAGCGCGCCCTGCCGGACCCCGTCCGGGATGCCGAGTAGCCCGGCTATCTCGCGCTCGTAGCCGAGGTGAAGGGTGGTCCAGGCGGTGCCGAGGCCGCGCGCCCTGGCGGCGAGCATGTAGCTCCAGGCGGCGGGGAGCAGTGACCCCCACAGGCCCGCCTGGCTGCCCTCGGGCAGCCGGCTCACCGACAGGCAAGGGATAACGAGCACCGGGACCTCACCCATGTGCTCGGCCAGGTACGCGGCGCTCGCCGAGACGCGCTGCTGCACCTGCGCGCGGTCCGGGTCGTCGGCGAACAGGCCCGCGGCCGACTGGCCCGACTGGTAGTAGGCCTCGAACGCGCGCCGGTAGTACCCGCCGATCTCGGCCCGGCGCTGCGCGTCGGTGACGACGATCCAGTGCCAGCCCTGCCGGTTGCCGCCGCTCGGGGCCTGCAGGGCGATGCTCAGGCACTCGCGGACCAGCTCGAGCGGTACCGGCCGGGTCAGGTCCAGGCGGCGCCGGACGCTG
The DNA here is from genome assembly GCA_036495825.1 of Streptosporangiaceae bacterium. Lineage (GTDB taxonomy): Bacteria > Actinomycetota > Actinomycetes > Streptosporangiales > Streptosporangiaceae > PALSA-505. The sequence continues at coordinate 6,523 of DASXME010000206.1, read as the reverse complement.
CGCGTGGTCGTGAGCAGTTCGTCAGGGGTCATGAGCCCTATCGTCGCACCGCGGGCCTGCTGCCCGGCCCGCCGGGCGTGGTGCCGATCACGACGGTGGCGGCCAGCTCCTCGCAGGCGGCCGCCCGCGGAATCAGCCCGCTGGCGGCGATGGCCCCGGCGGCCTGCGACGCCTGGCGCTCGCTGGTCTCGGTCAGCAGGCAGCCGCCGGGGGCCAGCCAGCCCGGCGCGGCGGCGGTCACCCGCCGCAGCACGTCCAGGCCGTCCGCGCCGCCGTCCAGCGCGACCCGTGCCTCGTGCTCGCGGGCTTCGGCGGGCAGCAGGCCGATCTCCCCGGTGGGCACGTACGGCACGTTGGCGAGCAGCAGGCCGACCCGGCCGCGCAGCGCCGCGGGCAGCGGCGCGAACAGGTCGCCCTGGTACACCTGCCCGCCGGCCGCGGCGACGTTGCGGCGGGCGCACCGCACGGCGGCCGGGTCGATGTCGGCGGCGTGCAGTTCGACGCGGCCCAGGTCCGCGGCCAGGGCGGCGGCCACCGCGGCGCCTGCCGCGCCCGAGCCGCAGCACAGGTCCAGCACGACGGCCGTCTTGGTGCGGGCCGTCTGGGTGCGGGCGGCGGCCACGGCCTCGCGGACGAGGAACTCGGTGCGGCGGCGGGGCACGAAGACGCCGGGGTCCACGGCGATCCGCAGCCCGCAGAACTCCGCCCACCCGATCACGTGCTCCAGCGGCTGGCCGGCCGCCCGCCGGTCCACCATCACCGCGACGTCGTCCGGCCCGGCCGCCGCGGACATGATCAGCCGCGCCTCGTCCTCGGCGAAGACGCAGCCGGCCGCGCGCAGCGTGGCGACAACCTCGGGCAGGGAAACGGGGGTAGACATGGAGAACGCCACGGTATCAAGGGTGTCCGCCGCCGCCCGGCCCGCTCGCCGGCAGGCCGGGAGCACGCATCCGACGAGAGGAGCCGCCCCGATGGGAGGAGCCGCGATGACCGACACGCAGATCAGGGACGAGATCGCCGCCGAACGCCGCGACCTGGCCGCCGTGCTGGCCGGCCTGCCGGACGAGGCGTGGGACGCCGCCACGCTGTGCGCCGGCTGGCGGGTGCGGGAGGTCGCGGCCCACATCACGATGCCGTTCCGCTACTCGACGCCGCGGTTCCTCGCCGGGCTGGCCAGGGCGGGCGGGAACTTCAGCAAGATGGCCGACAGGTCCGCCCGGCGGGACGCCGCCCAGCTATCGGCCGCCGAGCTCACGGCGGTGCTGACCGACAACGCGGCCCACCCGTGGAAGCCGCCCGGCGGCGGCTACCAGGGCGCGCTGACCCACGACGTGGTCCACGGCCTGGACATCACCGTGCCGCTCGGCATCGGCCGCACCGTGCCGGAGAAACGGCTGCGCATGGTGCTGGCCGGCATGGCCACGCCGCGCGGGCTGAAGTTCTTCGGGGCGGACCTGGACGGGGTCGAGCTGCGCGCCGACGACCTCGACTGGACGTTCGGCTCCGGCGCCCCGGTGCACGGCGCCGCCCAGCACCTCCTGCTGGTCCTGGCCGGCCGCAAGCTGCCGGCCGGCCTGCTGGCCGGCGACCCGAGCGCGCGGTTCACCGCTGCGTGAAGCGCGCGCCAGGCCACCCGGGGAGTTCAAGTGACATTTTTCCGAACGGTTCCACCCCCGGTCCGGCAGGGCCGCTTAGGCACGCCGGACCGCTCCAGTGCGCGAAAAATACTGGCGCCAGCCGCGGCTACCGGGTAGAACGGGCGTCATGCCTGGGGACCAGCAGCAGACGGAGTCGATCATCGCCGCGGGCGAACTCGTGTTGCGGCCGGTCAGCCCGGCGGCCGCCGCCGCGCTGATGGCCGGCGACTTCAGCGGCGTCCGGCGGGGCGAAGGCTGGCCGCACGAGGACACCATGGACGGCCTGGCCATGGTGGCTGAGGGGCGCAGCCTCTCCTGGCTGACCACCCTGAACGACCTGGTCGTGGGGGAGTGCGGCACGCACGCGCCCGCCGACGCCAGCGGCTGGGTGGAGATCGGCTACGGGCTGGCCGCGCCCTACCGCGGCCAGGGCTACGGCCGTCAGATGGTCAGCGCGCTGACCCAGTGGCTGCTGCGCCAGCCGGACGTCACCGGCCTGATCGCGCACACCGACCCCGAGAACACGCCGAGCCGCAAGTCGCTGGAGCGCGCGGGATTCCGCCTGGCCGGCGAGGCCGGCGGCGAATGCCGCTACGTCCTCGACCCGGCCTGACGAACTGCCCGTGGGTCTCAGCAGCCGCGTCGTCAGCGGACCGGCCGGGCCCCTGGTCCGGGTCTGGGCCGCGGAATGCGACAGCCCGGCCGACTTCAGCTCGATGGCCTCGGTCAACCCGGGGATAGGTTTCGTGCGGATCGGCGGCACCACGACGGTGCACCTGCGTGGCCCGGCGACGAAGGCTTCGACATTGTCGTGCTCGCGCGACGCGGAGTACTTCGGCGCCGACTTCCGCCTCGGGGCGTACCTGCCGATGTTTCCTCCCGCCGGGCTCGCCAACCTCCAGGACGCGATGCTGCCGGTCCTGCCGGACGGCCGGATTCTGCTGGAAGGCCGGGCCTGGGAGATGCCGACGCCGCAGAACCTCGACGTGTTCATCGGCCGCCTCGAGCGGGCCGGCCTGCTGTGCTTCGATCCGCTGATCGACGAGCTGCGGCACGGCGGCGCCGCCGGTGGCATGCCGGAGCGGACCGTGCAGAGCCGGTTCGTGCGGGCTGTCGGCCTGTCGCATCGCAAGCTGCAGGTGATCGAGCGAGCGCGGCATGCCGCCCGGCTGCTGCGCGCGGGCGCGGGGATCGCGGAGGTGGTCTTCGGCGCGGGCTACTACGACCAGCCGCACCTGACCCGGGCGCTGCGGCAGCTGATCGGCCACACGCCAGGCGAGCTGATGCGGGGCGGCGTGTTCCTGGACTTGTGACCTGCGTTTCAGTACAAGACCGGCCTCCGCGTCGGCCGGTACGTTTCTCGCCATGCGACAGATCATCAACTCGACCTACGTCACCCTCGACGGTGTCATCCAGAACCCGCAGGACTGGCCATCGCTCGGCGGCTTCACCGATGACGGCGGTCAGGTCCAGTCCGAGCTGCTGGAGCGCTGCGACGCGGTACTGATGGGCCGGCACACCTACGACGGATTCGCCCCGGTGTGGTCGGCCCGTTCCGGTGACCCGTTCAGCGACCGGATGAACGCGCTCCCCAAGTACGTCGTCACGACGACCCTCACCGACCCGCAGTGGCACAACACGACCGTCCTTGACCACGACCCGATCGAGGCCATCCGCCACCTCAAGCAGCAGCCCGGCGACGCCATCGTGCAGTACGGCTTCGGCCGCCTGTCCCACGCGCTCATGGCCGCGGGACTGCTCGACGAGCTGCGCCTGTGGGTGCACCCGTTCTTCGTCGGCACCGGCACGGCCGGCGACCTGCTCTACCGTGCCGGGTCGTCCGGCCGCTTCTAACTAGCCAGCTCGACCAGTCTCGGCAGCGGCATCGTGATCCTCACCTACCGGAGCCCGGCAGCCTGACGGGGCAGATCTTGGGTCTGGCGGGCCCGGATCCTGGCTTCCCAGGCCGCCAGGCGCTGCCGGTGCCGGGCGGTAGAGCGGCCGGCGGCCGCGGCGCGGGCCAGGCGGCGGGCGTGCAGCGGCATCGGCGCGTACCGCAGCGGCTCGGGGGTGATCCTGGCCGCCTGGCGGATGAGCTGGCCCAGCAGGCGGAGCGCGAGCTCGTCGCGGGCGGTCCACGGCAGCCCGAGGATGTCGCGGACCTCGCGCGGGAACACGCCGCGGGCCAGCCAGGCGTTCCCTCGCCCGAGCGGCACGGCGGCGATCCGCCAGGCCGGCCCGAGCTGGCGGGGGAGCGCAGGCGGCGGGGGCACCACGGCGGCCAGCTCCAGGATCTGGTGGATGTAAGGATCATCGGCCAGCCGGGTGGCGACCATCGTGTCGTAGTACTCCCAGAACGCCTGGACGGTGGGCGGGATGTGGCGCTCGCGGACGCCGAAGATGCGGCACAGGTTCTGGATCTCGGCGTACAGCCGCTCCTGCCCTGCCTGGCCGAGCGGTTCGCCGAACAGCCGGCACTGGGCCAGGAAGGCCGGGTAGGCCGACAGCGGCACCCAGGCCCACGCCTCGGGGTTGAGCGCGGAGTAGTCGCGGCCGTCGGTGTCGCGGCCCCTGATGGGCTTGTGCAGCTCGACCAGCCTGCGGCCCTCGGCCAGGCCCTCTTCGCCGCCGTAGAACCACAGGTGAATCGAGTCGATGGACCGGGTGTGCCGGCCGTACGGGTCGGTCAGCGCCACCGAGTACCGCCGGACCGCGTCGCCGATGACCGGGTGCATCGCCTGCATGAGCAGCGGCATCAGCAGCACCAGGTTGCCGCGGCGGTCCCCGGCCAGGTCCCACACCAGCGACCCGGGCCCGAACGGCACGGCTGCTACCGGTTCCCGCCGGTTCCCGGCTGATGCCTGCGATCGCCCGGCCAGCTCCGCCATCGGCCTCTCCGATCATCTGCTAACACTCGTTACCTGAATTAAAGGATCAGAGAACGGTTGTGTCAAGATGAAGGCGTGAGTTCCTCGTCGCCGCGCGTCTACGCCGGGGTCGACGCCGCCGGCCGTCTCGCCGAGCGGCGCGCCAGGCTGCTGGCGGCGGGCCTGGATCTGCTGGGCACCGGGGGACTGGCCGCCACGACGGTGCGGAAGGTATGCGAGCGGGCACAGCTGGGAGCCCGCTACTTCTACGAGAGCTTCGACGGCCTGGACGCCCTGACCGTCGCTGTCTTCGACGAGATCGTCACCCAGATGGTCGACGCGGGGGAGCGGGCGCTGGCCGCCGCGCGTCCCGGCACCCGCAGCCAGCTGCGGGCCGCGCTCGGCAGCATCATCGACCTGATCGCCGATGACCCGCGCAAGGGCCACGTGGTGCTCACGCTCGCGCTGGGCAGCCCCGCGCTCGCGCAGCGGCGGCTGAGCACGGCGCAGCTGCTCGCCGACAACGTCGCGCACCACCTGCGGCGGCACTTCGGGCCCGTTGCGCCCGCTGACCGGCAGCTGAGCCTGATCACCAGGTTCCTGGTCGGCGGCTTCGCCGAGACCCTGACCGCCTGGATGCACAGCCCGGGCGATATCAGCCGCGGTCAGCTCCTGGACGAGTGCACCGAGCTGTTCCTGGCCACGATCTCCGCCGCCGCTGCCCTCGCGCCGCAGCCCTGATTCTCAGCTGGCCTGATTCAGCGCCCTGATTCAGCTGGCCGTCGGCCAGCCGCCGTAAGTCATCGCGGCGGGCTGCGGCGCGGCAGCAGCAGCGGGGGCGGCCTGGCGGGACTGGATCAGCATCCGCACGCCGGTCAGGACCAGCGCGGCGATGAACACGAGGTAGATCCAGACCCACGCGGTGAGGCCAGAGCTGATCGTGAGCCCGGCCTGCGCGGCCTGCGCCGGCGCGATGCCGAACTGCGCCGGCGAGACGGCCTCGCCGAGCTGGACGAACGCCGAGATGAGCTGGGCCGCCATCGGGATCGCGGCCCCGGCCAGCAGCGCCACTCCCTGGTAAGCCGGGCGCCACAGGCCGGCCGCCACGGCGGCCAGCACGAACGTGACCATCACGACGACATCCCCGACGATCACCCAGCCCGGATTCGCGAAGGCGTAGCCCGCGGTCAGCGTCCTGAAGACCCCGGCCGGGACCCGCAGCGTGTAGCTGTCCCAGGACGGGACGAACGCGACCGCCGTGCCGACGGCCCCGACCAGCAGCATCACGACGATGCCCAGCTCGCGGCCGCGCGGCCGCACCAGCAGGCCGGTCGGCCCGACTCCGGCGGGCCGGCCCGTCCCGGCCGGCCGGATCAGGAAGGCCAGCACGGAGCCGCCCGCGCAGGCGAACCAGCCGATGATCCCGAGCACGAGACCAATGCCGCTGCCGCTGCCCGAACCGAAGGCGAACACGTTGCCGACGTCGGAGAGGAAGAAGCCGAACGTGACGACGCTGAGTCCCAGGGCGAGGAGCGCGCCCAGCCGCAGCCTGGCGCCGCCGAGCAGGATGAGCACGGCGCTCGCGATCCAGGCGGCGAAATAGATCGCGTGCGGCACGAGGTTGGCCGGCACCTGGGCCAGGCTCGATCCGCCGAGATAACGGGGGAACAGCCCGGCGATCCCGATGATCACGCCGAGGCCGAGTAGCGACGCCGCGATCAGGGCGCCGGGGCTTGGCCGGGACGTCGGGGGAGCGGGCTGCCCGATGACCGGGCCGGCCGGGAGAACGGTCTGGCTCACCGGGGCGGTGGCCTGGCCTGCGAGGCCGGTGCTCTGGGTCTCGGGGCTCTGGGTCTCAAGGCTCTGGGTCTCCGGGCCGGTGCTCTGGGCCACCAGGCCGGAGGGCTGGGTCACCGGATCGGCCGTCTGACTCACCGGGCCGACCGCATCGGTCACCGGGCTAGCCGTCATGGGGGCCGGGCTGGCCGCCTGCGTCACCGGGCTGGCCGTCATGGGGGC
>DASXME010000205.1:0-3514 GCA_036495825.1 Streptosporangiaceae bacterium | reverse complement strand
GTGGCCGCCCGCTGGCGGCGGCTGGGGTACGCCGAGTCCGCCCGGCTCGGCCCCGGCCGCTCGTGGCTCTGGCTGACCCGCCGCGGCCTGACCGCCTGCGGGCTGCGCTACACCGCGGTGCCGCCGGCCCTGTCCCGGCTGGCTCACCTGCGCGCGGTCGCCGTGGTCAGGCTCGCGCTCGAAGCCACGCCGAGCTACACCGAGGCCGAGGCGTACTGGCGCAGCGAGCGGCGGCTGCGCGCCCGGGCGAGTGGCCGGGTCGGCCTGCGTGAGCACATCCCCGATGGAGAAGTTCATTTCCCTAACGGTTCCACTCCTCACTACGCCGGTGAATGCTGGGCGATCGAAGCTGAGCTCACCCGCAAGACGGTCACCCGCACGGCCGCGATCATGCGCGAGTTGCTCGCCAGGACGGCGGACTACGGCGGCCCGGCGGCCGAGGCGGCGGTACCCGGGGATCCCGTCCGGCACGCCCGGGTGCTGTACGTCTGCTCGGCGGCCGCCCGGCCTACCGTGACCCGGGCCGCCGGCACGCTGGGCCCGCTAGCCGCGCGGATCGAGATCCGCGACCTGCCGGCCGCCGCGGCCCTGGACGCCGAGTCCGCGCCATGATCACCCGTCGCCAGCCCTCAGCCTCGCCGTCCGGCCAGGCGGCGCCATGATCACCCGGTACCTGATGCTGATCGCGCTGCGCGGCGCGGTGCGCCTGGCCGGCCGGGTGCTCCGGCTGGTGGCGCTGGCCGCCGTGCTGCTGGCCGCGGCGCCGGTGTCGCTGGTGGCCGGGTACTCCGCGGCGGTGGCCTGGCTGCTCGGCTGGCCGCCGCGCAGGCTGTACGCCGCCGCCCTCTGGTGCCTGCCGATGGTCGCCGTGTGGCTGGCCGGAACAGCCCTGCGCGGCCGGTCCCCCGGCGCCGCGCTCACCGCGCCCTACCACGCCTGGCTGACGATGTGGCACCTCGGCGCGGCCGGGTCGGTCGCCGCCGCGGCGATCACGATCGCGCCGCCGGCCATCCCGCTCGGCCTGCTGGCCGGCGGCCTGGCCTGGTCTTACCGGATCTATTCGATGCGGACCGGCGCGGCCGGGCTCTCACCGGGCTCCTCGGTCGCGTTCGACCTGCGGCAATGGCGGCATCAGGTGCGCACCGCGCAGGCCAGGATCGCCGCGCCAGGCTCGGTGCCGCTCACGACCGCGCACGACGACGTGGTGGCCGGGGCGGTGATCAGGGCCGACGGTCATCCGCAGCGGCCGGCGGCGGTGCTCCCGTACGCCAGGCTCCGCTCGCACCAGGTGGTGATCGGGACGACGGGCACCGGCAAGACGACCCTGCTGCTCCGGCTGTGGGCGGGCTTCATGGCCGCGGCGCTGCGCCGCTACGCGGCCGGCTCGGGCCGCCGGCCGCTGCTCGTGGTGCTGGACTGCAAGGGCGGCGCGGACTCCAGGCGGGTGGCCGACCGGGCCCGCCGGGTGCTGCGCGACGCGGGCGCGAGATCCACCGCGATCTGGCCGGACGAGGCCAGCCTGTCGATCTGGGCGCTGCCGCCGGACCGGCTGGTCACCACGCTGCTCGACCTGATCGAGCACGGCGCCGGCTCGGCCGCGTACTACGCCGACGTGATGGAGTCCCTGGTGTCGCTGGCCGTGGACGCGCCGCCGGGGCCGCCGTCGAGCACCGCGGACTTCCTGGCCAGGCTCGATTCCGCGTGGCTCGCCGCGGCGTACGCCACAGGCCAGCACGAGACCGAGCTGGCCACGGTCCGCGTCGCCGCCCGGCAGGTGGCGGACGTGGCGCTGCGGTACCGCGCGCTGTTCCGGCGGCTCGGCCCCGGCCTCGACGGGCCTGGCCAATTTGGCGACGCTGACGTCTGGTACTGCATCCTGGAGGGAACCGCCGAGATCGCGGTGGCCGAAGCCCAGGCCAGGACGCTGGTTGACCTGCTCGCCAGCTACGTCACATTCGGCGCGGGCGCGCAATCCCTCGAGGTGCTGCTCGCGGTCGACGAGTTCAGCGCGGTGTCCCGGCGGCTGCCGGTCTGGCAGTTGTACGAGCGGGCCCGTTCGCTCGGCCTGGCCGTCCAGGTGTCCGCCCAGTCCTGGCCGGGCCTGGCCGACGACGAGGACGAGCGGTACCGGATCGCCGCGTCCGCCGACGGCGGCATCTGGCTGCTGCGCACGCCGTACCCGGACCCGGTGGTCGCGCTGGCCGGCAGCAGGAAGCTGATCGACACGACCAGGAAGCTGCTCGGAACACCGTTGTGGGGCGACGAAGGCTCCTCCCGGCTGCGGCTCGCCCCCGTGCTCGACCCCGACATCGTCCGCTCGCTCGGCGTCGGCCAGGCCGCCTACGTCTACCGCGGTGGCGTGACCTACGTGCAGGTCAAACGCGTGGTGGCGGCGTCGGCGGCGCTGCCGCCAGGCGCGGCGGGCCCGGGCGGGCAGGCGGTCGCCGCGGCGGGCAGCGCGACGAGCTCGCCGGAAGCGGACGGGCTAGCCGGAGGCCCCGGGCCGGCACCGCCCGACGCGAGCGGGCTGCTCGATGAGGCGTTCGGCCAGGAGCCGCGGTGACGGCCGACCCGTTCGCCGCGCTCGGCCTGCCGCCCAGCCCGGATCTGACCGACGACGACATCCGCACGGCCTGGCGCCGCATCGCCGCCGAAACGCACCCGGACCGCGGCGACGGCGGGGATCCCGCCCGGTTCGCCGCGGCCGCCGCGGCCTATACCGAGCTGCGCACCCGCTACGGCCGCGGCGAGGCCTACGCCGACCTGACCGCCCCGCGCCGCCTGCGCTCCCCCGAGCGTGCCCGGCGCTCTGCCGAGCGTGCCCCGCGCTCCCCCGGCCGCGGCGCGACCGCCCCGCCGCCCGAGCCCCGCCCCGCTGGGCCGGCCGAGCGCGCGGACCACGGCCCGGCTGCTGCTGCGGACCGCGCTCCGGCCGGACCCGCGGACCGTGGTCAGGCCGTTGCTGCAGGCCGCGGCACGGCCGGCCGGTACGGCCCGATGGCCCTGCTGGTCTCCCGGGTGCGCCGCGGACGGCCTGTGCTCCTCGCGCTGCGGCTGGCCGTGGCCGCCGGCATCAGCTCCGCGGCCTTCGCCGTGACCGGGGCTCAGCCCGCCGCCGCCGGCCTGACCGCGGGCGCGATCACCTGGTTCCTGCTCACCGCCCGGCACGACCTCGCCCCGCCGTTGCCCGGCCCCGGGCCGGCCGGCGAGCGGACGCGAGGCTGATGGGCCTGATCGGGCCGCCGACGCCAGGCTGGCCGCTCAGTCCGGCGCGGCCGCTGCGGACTCCGCCCGCCGCAGCCCCGGCAGGGTCACGGACAGGACGGCCGCCACCGCCATCGTGGCTGCGAACGCTCCCAGCGCCCAGCCGCCGGACACGTGCTGGACCAGCAGCCCGGCGGTCAGCGGCGCCAGCGTCGCCAGACCGGTGGCCACCATGAGCACGGTATTGGTGACCCGCCCGCGCATTTCCTCTGGCGCGCTGCGGAGCATCACGGCGAACAGCGCGGCGTTC
>DASXME010000204.1:0-1946 GCA_036495825.1 Streptosporangiaceae bacterium | reverse complement strand
CGCTTCTGCCGGTCGCCGTCCGGCTCAACCCGGTGCGGCGCGAGGTCGCCGTCGAGCAGGAACGGCAGCGTGAGGGCGAGCACCTTGGACTTGCCGGTTCCGTTATTGCCGCGCAGCAACAGGCGGCCGTCATGGAACCAGAACTCTTCCTGGTCGTAGTAGAACATGTCGACCAGGCCTGCCCGCAGGGGCTTCCATCGCTCAGAAGATGGTGCTGGCAGCATGGGCCGTAGCCTCTCTGGTCGGGTTCTTTCCGCTCTTGGTCCTCGGCGAACTGCCGGGCTCGCGGATGGTGGGCTCGGCCAGGGCGAAGCGGGCGATGGCCGGGAGGCCGCGGATCACGGAGGCGGTACCGTCCCGCGTGACCTCAGTGTCTACCTCGATGAGGCGCAGCGCGGCGAGCTTCTCCAGGGCGACCTCAAGCAGCCCGGTCTCCGCACCGGGATCGGTGACGCCCTTGCGCCAGTAGCCCGCGTGCGCTCGCGCCGCGCGCCGGACGAACGCGAGCAGCTCCGCTCGCGGCACCCGCGGCCGGCCCGCCAGGTACTCGGCGACCAGCAGCGTGACGTGCCCGTCGGTGCGCTGCTCGGGCATCCGCACGTCCGTGAGCTCGTCGTCCGGGTCCACCATGGCGATGCCCTCGGCGCGCAGTTCCGGTAGCAGCCCGGTGGCCTCGCTGATCCGCCCGGTGATGTTGTGCCGCTGGGAGATCAGGTAGGCGCGCTCGTCTTCGGCCAGCTCGTCGTAGTAAATGACCGGGTCGTCGAGCAGCCGCCGGGTCAGCATTCGGCGCAGCGCCTGGTTATGCAGCTCGTCGGTCTCGGCGACCGGCTCGGCGGTGAGCTCCGCGAGCCTGGCCTCGAACGCGCGAGCGCTGATCGTTGACGGGCCGCGGCTGCCGGTGAGCAGGACGCCGAGTACCGGCCGGCACACGTCGTAAAGCACGTCGGCGCCCGCCGACAGGTACGCGTCCTCGTCTCCGGCGACCCGGCTGAGCGCCCCCCAGGCGAGCAGCAGCCGGACCACGGCCACGAGGTCGGCGCGGTCGCCCCTGCTGTCCAGGGTCAGCGTGAACCCGGTGGCCGCCAGGCCGGGCTCGGCGGCGGCGGTCAGCACGTCGTCGGCGAGGCTGCCGAGCGTGGTCTGCGCGTCGGCGCGGGACAGCGCGGACAAGGCCAGGCAGAGCGTCACGTACCGGCGTCGGCTGAACGGCTCCTTGTTGTGCCCGCGCGCGGGGTGGGTGGCGTCGCCGGCCAGCGGGGCGGTCTTGAACAGCCGGGCGGTCTCCGCGTCGGCGGCCAGCCGCCAGCCGGTTTCCCGGCGCAGCCAGCCGCTGAGCGTTGGCAGGTGCCGCCGGACCAGCGTGAGCGACTCGGCGTCGTCAGCGGCGACAAGCAGCGGCTTGGCGAGCAGGGCGCGGAGGGCGGCCCGGCGCTGAGCCTGTTCCTCGGCGGGGATCATGGCACCAGGTCCGTGATCTCGATGACGTGCTCCGGGCCGGTGAGCACCCCGTCCTCGGTCTTGATGGTGGCCGTGCCGCCGTCCGGGACCAAGCGCAGCCGCACCTCCAGGCTGCCGTCGCTGGTGACGGTCTTCACCTCGGTCTCGCCGGGCGCGCGGGTCGCCAGCGCGTCGCCGAGCAGGCTGAGGAAGAGGCGGAACGCCCGCGGGTCGAGCACGTCAAGGTGGGACAGCAGCGTCGGCCCGCTGGTACGCAGCCGCCGTCGCGCCTCGGTGGTCTGAGCGGCTTCCTGCTCCGCCTGGCGGCGCAGCACCTCCCTGGCCGCGGAACGGTCTTTGACCTGGCTCGGCTGACCGCGCCGCTCGTAGGTTCCGGTCTTCCTGAGCTGCGGTGAAATCCGGATCGGGGGCGCCTCACCCCACGGCGTCCCGGCCGGCACCCTCTCCCACTCATCCGCGGAGTCGCCGGTGACGGACAGGTGCCG
>DASXME010000203.1:0-2390 GCA_036495825.1 Streptosporangiaceae bacterium | reverse complement strand
GGCGGCCATCGTCGTAACGGTCACGCAGCTGGGCTACGCCGCCGGGCTGGCGTTCCTGGTGCCGCTGGGTGACCTGCTGGAGAACAGGAAGCTCGCCTGCCGCACGCTGCTGATCACCGCGGCCGCGCTGGCCGCGGCCGGGTTCTCGCCCGACTTCACGCTGTTCCTGCTGATGTCGGTGTGCATCGGGGTGACGTCGGTCGTCGTGCAGATCCTGGTGCCGTTCGCCGCCCATCTCGCGCCCGCTGACCAGCGCGGTACGTATGTCGGGCGGGTCATGAGCGGCCTGCTGCTGGGCATCCTGCTGGCCCGTTCGGCGTCCAGCGTGGCCGCGGCGGCATGGGGGTGGCGCAGCATCTACCTGATTTCCGCCGTGGCGATGCTGGTCCTCTCGCTGGTGCTGCGGCGGATGCTGCCCGAGCGCCGCCCGGGAACGGCGGTCAGGTACGGCGCGCTGCTCGGGTCGGCCGTCCGGCTGGTCAGGGACGAGCCGGTGCTGCGCCGCAGGTCGCTCTCGCAGGCGCTCATGTTCGGCGCGTTCAGCTGCTTCTGGACCTCGATCGCTTACGAGCTGACCGGCGCGCATCACCTCACGCAGCTGCAGATTGCGGTGTTCGCCCTGGTCGGCGCAGGCGGCGCGGTGGCGGCGCTGGTCGCCGGGAGGCTCGGCGACCGGGGCTACGGGCGGCTCGGCCGCGGGGTGTCGGTCGTTCTCGGGGTGGCCGCAATGGTGCTGGCCGGGGTCGGCGCCGGGAGCGTTATCCTGCTGGCGTGCGCCGCCGTGCTGCTGGATCTCGCCGTGCAGGGCCATCAGGTGCTCAGCCAGCGGGACGTCTACGCGCTGCGCGAGGAGTCCCGCGCCCGGCTCAACACCGTGTACATGACCTCGGCGTTCATCGGCGGGTCGATCGCTTCGGGAGTGTCCGGCTGGCTGCACGACATGTACGGCTGGACCGGCGTCACGGTATTCGGCGCCGTGCTGCCGTTTCTCGCCTGGTGCGTCTGGCTCTATGACCGGCACCCGGGAGCCGCGCCCGCCGACCAGCTCGTCCCGGCCGGCCGGGACGAGCTGGCGGACCGGGACGAGCTCGCGGACCGGGTGCCTTGCGGCGGGCACTGAGGGCCTGACGTGACCGGGACCGAGCCGGGCTTGCGGCGGCCGCGGGGCCGCCCGCGCAGCGAGGCCGCCCGGCTGGCGATCCTGGCCGCGGCGGGCGACCTGATGCTCAGCGGCGGCCTGGCCGCGGCGACCATGGACGCGATAGCGGCCAGGGCCGGGGTCAGCAAGGCCACCGTCTACAAGTGGTGGCCGTCGCGCGGCGCGGTCGCGCTGGACGGGTTTCTCGACCGGGTCTCCGGCACGCTGGCCATCCCCGAGGGGCTGACCGCCCCGGCCGCGCTGACCTGGCAGGTTGACGCGCTGGTCCGGCTGTTCCGCGACACCACGGCGGGCCCGCTGATGCGCGCGCTGGTGGGCGCGGCGCAATCGGACCCGGACGTGGCCAGATCACTGCGCGAGCGCTGGCTGGCGCCGCGCCGCGCGGTGACGCTGGACATCCTGCGCTCCGGCATGCAGCGCGGCGAGATCCGCGCCGACATCGACGTCGAGGCCGTAATGGACGCGCTGTTCGCGCCGGTGTACCACCGGCTGTTCTTCGGGCACGGCCCGCTCGGCGACGAGCTGGCGCCGACCCTGGTGCGTCAGTTGCTGACCGGGATCAGCACCGGTCCCTAGTCGGCAGGCAGGTGGAGCACGCCTTCGGCGTGAAGCTCGGCTACTACATGGTGAACGGCCAGCGGGTGCGGCTGGCCAAGGGCACGATCACGATCCCGGCGGCGGTGGCCGGGACGGTCTCCGGCGCGGTGGGCGTCAACGAGTACCTGGCCACGATGGGCCTGGCCGGCTCGGCGGGCCCGTGCGGCACCGCGGCCGGCCCGGCCAGCCTGGTCAGCCCGGCGGAGAAGGAGGCGCCGCCGCCCGCGGGGTTCCGCAACCCGCAGCCGTGCTCGTCGTACAGGAGGGCGGCACCAGCCTCGCCACGCCGCGCCGCTGCTGGCCGGCGTGATCGCCGACGCCGACCAGGCCGCGGGCTCGACGCTCGGCTTCCTCAACCCCGAGCTGTACCGGGCCTACACGGCTAGTCCGGCGGCGTTCAACGACATCGTGCGGCCGGCCAACCCCGATGCGGCGGGTATGGTCCGCGTCGACTACATCAACGGGATCAACGCCGTCCGCGGGTACGTCATGAGCCTGCGGGCGCTCGACTACGAGGGCCCGGAAACCTTCTGCGACGCGACCGGCAACTGCGCCACCCGCGACGTCACGACCACGACCGCGCCCGGGTTCGACGGCCTAACCGGGATGGGCTCGATCAACGGCAGCTTCATCG
>DASXME010000202.1:0-23909 GCA_036495825.1 Streptosporangiaceae bacterium | reverse complement strand
GTGGAACGGCGCGACCAGCCGCCGGTAGGCCCGCGCGTCCTCGCCGAGGCTGGCCACGGTCTCGCGCACCGAGCGGTCGAGCACCGCGGCCGACCCGTCGGGGAACGGGTGCGCCAGCGGCACCGGCGGGTGCAGCCAGCGGAGCCCGTGCCGGCGCAGCGGGAGCCTGGTCAGCACCGGCGATCCGATGCCGAGCGGGTGCACCGCCGAGCACGGGTCGTGCCGGAAGCCCGGCAGCGTCAGCGCCTCGGTCCTGGCCCCGCCGCCGACGGTCGCGGCCGCCTCGTACACGCGCACGCGCAGGCCCTGGCTAGCCAGTGTGATGGCCGCGGTCAGCCCGTTCGGCCCCGCTCCGACGACGACCGCGTCCAGGCTGTCCATGATCTGCCCAGGCTAGACGGCGCGGCGGAGTGCTGTCGTAACCGAAACGAGGCGCGCGCCTGGTCAAGTATTCTTGCGTCACGCAAGTAGAGATAGCTACGCTCGGACAATGGTCTTTTCCCCCGCGAAGAGCGGTACTCGCGTCGGTGCCTTGCTCGCCATCACCTGCGTCGCGCTTGCCGCCGCTGCCTGCGGCAGTAGTTCTCCGAAGTCATCGGGCGCCAAGAAGCCGACGGGCACGGTCAATGTCGCTTATGCCTCCTCGCTTACGTTCTTGAACGAGAAGGTCGCCTCCCCGGCCTTTACCAAGGCCGAGGGGTACAAGTTCTCAGGTACCGGGAACGCCTCCGGCGCACTGGAAAGCGACATCGCGGCCGGCGAACTGCACCCGAATGTGTTCGAGAGCGTCGGCGGCGACAACATCACGCCGCTGGAGCCTAAATACACCAAGTGGTACGTCCCCTACGCGGGTACCTCGATGGTGGTGGCTTACAGCCCGACCAGCAAGTACGCCAGCCAGTTCCAGGCCATCGCGGACGGCTCGAAGCCGCTGGCCGACCTGTTCACCCTGCTGGAGACGCCCGGCCTCAAGCTCGGCCGGACCGACCCCAACATCGACCCGCAGGGCCGGGACTTCATCTACATGCTCGAGCTCGCCCAGTCGCACTATCACCTGCCGTCGGACACGGTCGCCAAGATCCTCGGCACGACGAACTTCGGCTCGCCCAGCTCGTCGCAGATCTACGCCGAGTCCTCACTGGACTCCACGCTGGAATCCGGCCAGCTCGATGCCTCCAGCGCGTTCGTCACCCAGGCGGTCGAGCTGCACCTGCACTACGTGCCGCTGCCGGTCGCGATCAACCTCGGCAGCGCCGCGCTGGCCACGACGTACGCCAAGGCGGGCGTGACGCTCACCGGCAACGTGACCAAGCACGGGTCGCCGCAGGTGATCGACCTCACGACGATCGGCCCGCCGACCCCGGCCGCGATCTCGTTCATCAAGTACACGCTGTCCCCGGCGGGCCTGGCCCAGTACAAGGCGGGCGGCTTCTCGCTGATCACGCCCGCGGTGGTGGGCGACTCCAGCGCGGTCCCGAGTGCGATAACGAGTGAGCTGGGCGGCTAGGCCGGCGGCAGCCTCCGGCGGCGCCATCCCGGAGAGTGGGCCTTCCGGGCCGGGGCGCGGCCGGGTGACGGCGGTGCGCTGGAAGATCCGCTCGGCGTCGGGCTTCGTGTCGGTAGCCGGGGCGCTGCTGATCTGGGTCGCCCTGCTCGGCCCGGTGATCGCGCTGCTCACGCACCTGTCGGGCCATGCCATCGTGAGCTCGCTGACGGCGCCGGGCGCGTTTGCGCCGTTGCTCGTCTCGGTCGAGTCGGGCGCGGTCACGCTCGCCGTTCTGATCCTGTTCTGCACCCCGCTGGCCCGGATGCTGGCCCGCGGCGCGCTGCCGTTCCCGCGGGTCTGGGAGGCGGGGGTACTGGCCAGCATGCTGCTCCCGCCGCTGGTGATCGGCCTGCTGCTGATCTTCCTGGTCGGCCCGTACACGCCGGTCGGCGAGCTGCTGGCCCACCTGCACCAGTCGACGACCAACACCTTTCTGGCCCTGGTCATCGCCGAGGTCTACGAGTCGGCCCCGTACTACGTGCTCGGCGCGCAGGCCGCCTTCGCCAGCGTGGATCCGCGGCTGGAGCAGCAGGCCGGGCTGCTCGGCGACCGGCCGGGGCGGGTGCTGCGGCGGGTGACCCTGCCGCTGGCCATGCCGGGCCTGGTCATGTCGCTCTCGGTCGCCTGGGCCCGGGCGATGGGAGCCTTCGGCGCGGTCATCATCATCGCCTACCATCCGTACGGGATACCGCTGCAGATCTGGACCACGCTGCAGGAGACCGGCCTGCCGTCCGCGCTGCCGTTCGCCCTGGTGCTGCTGGTGGTGGCCCTGCCGCTGCCGCTGGCCGCCTACATCTGGAGCGCCCGTGCTGGACGCCGACTTCGAGGTTGACCGCCGGGAGTTCACCGTGCGCGCCGCGGTGTCGGTCGCGCCGGGCGAGCGGCTGGCCCTGTTCGGTCCCTCAGGTGCCGGCAAGACCACGATCCTGGAGGCCATCGCCGGCCTGGTGCCGCCGCGGCGCGGCCGGATCACGCTGAACGAGCGGGTGCTGACCCAGACGGCAGCGCCTGCCCGCCGACCAGCGGAAGGTGCCGCCGTAGGGTCCGCTGCCGCCCCCGGACGGCGGACCCGGCCCGGCCTGGCGGTCCCGCCGTGGCAGCGCCGGGTCGGCCTGCTGCGCCAGGATCCCGGGCTGTTCCCGCACCTGTCGGTGCGCGCCAACCTCGGCTACGCGCCGACCGCCGACAGCTCTGCCCTGGCCGGGCTGGCCGACCTGCTGGAGATCGGCGACCTGCTGCCGGCCATGCCCGCGCGGCTGTCCGGCGGGCAGGCGCACCGGGTGGCCCTGGGCCGGCTGCTGATGGCCGACTGCGACGCGCTGCTGCTCGACGAGCCGTACAGCGGGCTGGACGCCGCGCTGCGGCGCGCGCTGACCGCCCTGGTGCTCCGGCTGGTCGAGGACCGCGGCCTGCCGACGATCATGGTGGCGCACGAGCTGCCCGACGCCCAGGCCTTCGCCAGCCGGCTGGCGGTCATCGACCGCGGCGTCCTGCTGCAGACCGGTACCCCGCACGAGGTCGTGCTCCGGCCGGCCTCGCGGCGGGTAGCCGAGCTGGTCGGCTACCTAGGCTTCGTGCCCGCCTCGGCCGCCGAGAGCGCTGAGGCCGGGCCCGCTCCGGGGGCGGGCGTGATCGCGGTGCATCCGGACCGGGTGATCCCGGGCGTGCACCCAGGCCGCGGCGTCGTGCTAGCCGGCCCGATGACCGCCTGCCGGCCGGCCGGGGCGGGCTGGGAGGTCGACCTCCAGGTCGGCCCGGCCACCGTCGTCGCCAGGCTCGCCGACCCGCCGGCCCCGGCGGACGGCCGCCTGGTCCTCACCGCGCTCGACCCCCCGCGCTTCGGCCCCACCGGCACCGCCCTGCCGCCGCCCGGCCGGCCCCTCCGCCCTGCTTCACCTGCTCGATGATCAACGTGAAAGTGAATTTGGGGTTGCTAGAGCAACACCAAACTGGCAGCGACGTTGATCCCGTCCGCCGGATGATCTTGCGGCATCAGACAGCCGACTCGCTATACGGCGGGGTTGGTGTCGGGGGGCTCGTCGCCGACGATGAGGCCGCCGCCGTGGCCCCAGGTGAGGTAGCGCCAGGACAGGTTGAGCAGCGCGGAGATACGGTTCCTGTTGCCGAGCAGCGTGACCACGTGCAGGCCCAGCCAGGCAAACCACGCCAGCGTCCCGGTCACCTTGATGCCGCGGGGTAGCTGCACGACCGCGCTGCGCCGCCCGATCGTGGCCATGATGCCCTTGTCGTGATAGCCGAACGCCGTCGTGTCCTGCCCGGCCAGCAGCCGCCTGACCTGGGTGGCGGCGTGCCTGCCCGCCTGGATGGCGGGCTGGGCTAGCTGCGGCAGCGGCGCGTCGGCGACCAGCGCGATGTCACCGATCGCGAAGATGCGCGGCTGGCCCTTCACCCGCAGGTCGCGATCGGTGACGATCCGGCCGCCCTTGCCCTGCGGCAGCCCCCAGCCGCCGGCGGCGGCCGGAGCGGCCACGCCGGCCGCCCACACCGTGAGGTCGCTGGGCAGCGACTCGCCGTCGGCGAGGATCACCGAGTCGGGGGTCACCTCGCGGATCGTGGTGCCCAGCCGGATATCGACGCCGCGGCCGGCCAGCTGCTTCCTGGCGTAGTCGCGCAGCGAGGGGCTGAACGGCGGGATCAGGTCCGCGCCCAGCTCGACCAGCCTGATGTGCAGCTTGGCCCGGTCGACCTCGGGGAAGGCGGACGACAGCGCGATGTTGCGCAGCTCGGCCAGCGTGCCCGCGACCTCGACGCCGGTGGCGCCGCCGCCCACGACGGTGAGGACCCGGTCGTCCTGCCGGTCGGCGATGCTCAGCTCCTCCAGGGCGGCCATCAGGTGGTCGCGCAGCGTGATGGCATCGCGGCGGGTATAGAGCGCGCGGCTGTACTTGGCCGCCCCCTCGACGCCGAAGAAGGCGGCCGACACCCCGGTGCCGATGATCAGGTAGTCGTAGTCAAGCTGGCCGCCGTCCGCCAGCGTCACCCGCCGCGCGGCCGGGTCGATGCCGGCCAGGCTGCCGCGGCGGAACCTCACGCCGTACTTGCGGGCGAAGCTGCGTACCGGGTAGGCGACGTCGCCGGGGTTGAGGCCGCCGGTGGCCACCTGGTACAGCAGCGGCTGGAACGTGCTGTAGATGTTCTGGTCGACCAGCGTGATCCGCAGCCCGGCGCCGGCCAGCGTGCGCAGCGTGGACAGCCCGCCGAACCCGGCGCCGACGACCACGACGCGCGCGGCATCCGGTGCCGGAAGCCGCCTGCGCCTCACCCTGACCATCTGGCCTCCTCACCGCGTTCCCGCGGGTCAGGGTCGGGTGTCGACCTCCCCGTCGGGCTTGCCCGGTACGGCATTGGCAACGTGCCTGACCCGCACGGCCTGGTCTTCTTCGCCCTGGGTGGCGGCGATCTGAGTGGCCGGAGCGTCGGGCACATCGCCTTGCGGCTGCGGCCCACCCATCATATCCCGTACCGCCTGCCCCGGCTCGTGCAGATCGGGCGCGTGCTCCGCGTGCCTGGCGGGCTCGGGCTCCGCCGAGTCAGCGTGGTGGCTGGCCGGGAGCGGCTCGTGCTTGTGCTGGTTGACCTGAGCTTCGTGCTCCGCGGCGGCGCGGTCCTGGTCCGGAGCAGAATCCGGCGGCTGGCTGGGCTGCCGGTCGTCCTGCTGATTCTCCCTGCGTTCGTGACGTCCCTGCATCGCGGGGCTCCTCGGCTGTCGGAGTCGGCTCGGTCGGGGTTGGCAAGCGCTGAGGGTCAGGCCAGCCATCCTCCGTTCGGCAAAATGATTGAAAGCACTGACGTTTCCCCCCGTCAGCTCCGCGTCGCCAGCATTCGACGGCGGCGGCGCAGCCTGTTGCGGCGCAGCGTGAGTCGCTCGTCTTCGGCCTTGCCGCCCCAGACGCCGAAGCTCTGGCCGCTCTCCACGGCGAACTCCAGGCACTGATCCTGGACCGCGCAGCGGGCGCAGATGGCCTTGGCCTGCTCGATCTGCCCGCGGCCTGGCCCGCGCGAAGTGACAGGGAAGAACAGCTCCGGGTCGCTGTCCCGGCACGCTCCGCGCGCGGCCCAGCCGCGCGGGTCCGCGTAGTCGGCAGCTGACATGGTCATCTCCGCAGCTCCTCCCGCAGTCCTGGATCCGTGAACGGATCGGGAAGCTCTGTCTGCCCGGTATCGACGGGATGAAACCCTCGCGGCTGGGTAACGGTCCTGGTCCGGGTACCGTGCTTGGGTGCGGTGGCGCGCCCGGAGCGGCCCTGGTGAGCGAGAGGTAACGAATTCATGATCGTCAGGACCCGGCGGCTGCAGCGGGTGCTCGCGGAGATGCAGCGTGCGCTGCACCGGTCAGATCCCCGTCTGGTGGCCAGGTTCACCATCTTCAGCCGGCTCACCAGCGACGAGGACATCCCCCCGTTCGAGCGGGTGCGCAGCCGGATCGGGCGGGGCGTCGTGATGGTCGTCCCGCGCTGGCTGCAGCGCCGCCGCCAGGCTCTGCGTGCTCGCAGCCGCCCCGCGCGCTGGCGCCTCGGCGCGGTGCTGGTCGGCACCGCGACCTTCGCCGGGCTGTCCGCCTTCGCGCTGGTCACCTCGGCCGCCCATGCCCCGGTGAACTGCCCGTCGACGGTGGCGGCCCGCGGCCACGTCCAGCAGGACTACGCGATCGCGGTCCGCGGGTACTGGCTGGGGCCCAGCTGCCCCGCTCAAGCCGGGCCGCCGAAGGCCGAGAAGACGGGCATGTTTATTTCCGGCTGAGCGGGCACCACTCCCGGGACAGTTCGCCCCGCAGTCCCAGGAGATGACGATGACGGTGATGACAGCCCTTCCGCAGCTGGGCGTGAGGCCGGCCGAGGACCTGGAGAGCCTCGACGACCTCGGGCTGCTCCGGGTGATGCGGTCGCTGCCGCGCGGCAGCGAGCGGCACGCGGAGGCCTGCGGCATCCTGGTCGGCCGGTACCAGCGGCTGGTCCGCTCCTGCGTCCGCCGGTACTCCGACAGCCCGGAGCCGGTCGAAGACCTCATGCAGGTCGGCTACGTCGGCCTGCTGAAGGCCATCAACAACTTCAACCCGGACTTCGGCAACAGCCTGTCCGCGTACGCCGCGCCCTGCATCAGCGGCGAGATCAAGCGGCACTTCAGGGACAAGCGCTGGCAGATTCACGTCCGCCGGGCCGCCCAGGAACTGCTGCTCGAAGTGCGGACGGCCGCCGAGGTGCTCACCCACCGGCTGGGCCGGGAGCCCACCGACCCCGAGCTCGCCGAGCACCTGAGCGTCACCGAGAGCGAACTGGCCGAGGCGCGGCACGCGGACGTCATGTTCCACGTCTACTCGCTGGACGCACCGCTGTCTGACCGGCAGGACAGCAACGAGCTGGCCGACCTGCTCGGCACCGACGATCCCGGCGTGCAGCACACGGTCGACATGGAGGCCGTGACCGCGCACTGGACGGAACTGCCGGCCCGCGAGCAGCGCATCCTGCTGCTGCGCTTCTACGGCAACCTGACCCAGGCCGAGATCGGCGAGCGGCTCGGCATCTCGCAGATGCACGTCTCGCGGCTGCTGGCCCGGGCGCTCGGCCATCTGCGGACGCAACTGGCCGGGCGGCCCGACCGGGTCGAGGGGCCCGGGGGGCCCGGGCAGGAAGCACACGGCGCGACGGCCTTACCGGCCCGCGCCTCGATCGTTACGGCGAAAGGGCAGCGACGATGAGAACTGCGACCGGACTGACTGTGGTGGCGATCGGCGCGATCCTCGCCTTCGCCGTCACCACGAACACATCGGTCTTCAACCTGCACATCGCGGGGTTCGTGATCATGCTGGCCGGCCTGGCCGGCCTGTTCATCCCGCGCAGGCACTACTCCGCGATCAGCAAGCGGCTGGTGCAGCGGCGCACCCGCACCTGGCCGGACGGCACGGTCGTCGAGACACAGGAGACGAGCCTGCCGCCTTACGTCGTGCAGAACCCGGAGACCGCAATCGATGACGCGGGCCTGCCGGCCGTGCCGAGCCTGCAACCGGACCCGACCGTGCGGACGGTCATGACGCCGGGCGGCGAGGACTCTGAGGTCGTCGAGCAGCTTCGCGACGAGTGACCCGGAGCTGACGAGCGACCCGGAGCTAGGCACCGGCTGGAAGGCCCGGCACGGGGCGGCGTGGCCTCAGGCTGCGCCGCCCCGCAGTGCTGCGCCGCCCCGCTCAGTGCTGCGCCGCCCCCCCTCAGTGCTGCGCCGCCTCCCGCAGTGCTGCGCCGGCCGGGAGTGCTTCGGCGGCCGGCGGTGCCGGGTCATGCGATGTCCGCACGTACGATGAGATCTCGTACTGAGGGGAGCCCGTTATGTTCATCGTGATCCTCGGGTGGATACTCATTGGCCTCGTCGTCGGCGGCCTGGGCCGGTTCCTCGTCCCCGGACCGCAGCGGATCGGCCTGATCCTGACGATCCTGATCGGGATCGCGGGCGCCGTCGCGGGCGGTGCCGCCACCCGCGCGATGGAAGGCCCCGGGCACGGGGGCATCTCGTTCGTCATCTCGCTGGTCATCGCCGCCATACTGGTCGCGCTGATCAGTGCGCCGTCCCGCTTCAACCGGTCCCGGCCACGCAAGTAAGCCCCGCAAGTAAGCCGGCCCGGCAGGTAGCCCGGGGGCGCGGCTAGGCGGGCGGGTTGTCGGCCGGCGGGCTCGCCGCCCCTGATCCGGGGGGCGGCTCGGCCGCGGCGGGCGCGCTCGCGGCGGGTACCTCTCGCCTGGTGGCGTCGGCCACGCGGTGACGGCGCGCCACCCTTCGCAGCTGCAGGATCCGCCCGGTGCCCGGGATGATCACCAGCAGCGCCCCGGCGACCGCCGAGAGCAGCAGCGCGACGCCGAGCGGCAGCTGGCCGTGCGCGCCGAAGTAGCTGATCTTGGCCTTCTGCCCGTTCTCCAGGATGAACACGAGCAGCAGCAGCAGCACGACCGCCGACAGCGTCAGGCCGACCCACAGGCCGCTCATCCTGGTGCGGTGCACCGCGTGGTGCTTGACCGGCTGCGGCGCCGCCGGCGTCGCAGCCGTCGTGATCTGCCCGGCGGCCGGCTGCGCCGGTACCTCGCCATCGCGTGGTGATGTCATTTCGTCCACTCCCCTCCCCCGTCCGCGGGGGATCTGCTATTCGTTCCGTCCCCCGGTGGACGCTCATCTACCCGCGCTGCCAGCTTCGGAACACGTGGCGTAACGGCTTTTTCGCAGCCTAGGGCCTGGGCTGGGCGATCCGACTTCGGCGCGCGGAGTTTGGGCGCGGTCCGTCCGGGCAGTCCAGAGCAACCGGCAGGCAGTCCGCCGGCAGGCGCGGGGCCGGCCGAGAGGGAGAGGAGCCATGGCAAAGCCAGCTGAACTCGGCGTCCTGGCGAACCCGGCAATCGGGCGCAGGCCAGCGGCTGAACCGCGGACGCGCCAGCAGATGGCCGTCGTGGTGGGCGTAGATGGATCCGGCTCCCGGACGGCGATCGCCATGGCGGCGCGGGAGGCACACTACCGGGGCGCCCCGCTCATTGTCGTGCAGGCCTACAACGGCGAGCACGTGCTCGAGCCGCCCGCGATACGGTCGGGATCGGCCGAGCGCACCGCCGAAGACGAACGGGCCGATGCGGAGTCGAGATTGCGCGACGCGGTCCGGGACGCACTCGGCGAACTGGCCGACGGCGTGGAGGTACGCGCCGTGCTCGGCCTGGCCGGCCGCAAGATCGTGGAGACCGCGCACAAGGTCAACGCCCAGCTCATCGTGCTGCCCAGCCGCGGTAGCACGTCCATGCTGCTGGGCACGGTCAGCCAGTACGTGCTGCGCAAGGCGCCGTGCCCGGTCCTCGTCGTCCCGGTCGGCCCGTCCTGCTCGTAGCCCTGCCGTCAGACGCGCAGGGCCAGCATGGTCAGGTCATCGCGGAGCTCGCTGCTGCAGAAGTCCATGACCACGTCCCTGACGCGGGCCACCACGACCTCGGCCGACTCGCCGGCCAGCGCGGCCAGCTCGTCCGAGAGCCGGTCTTCGAAGTAGACCATGTCCGGGCCGCACGCGCTGGTCAGCCCGTCGGTGTAGAAGAACAGCACGTCCCCGGGCTCGAGCGCGAGCTGCTGAACGGCGGGCTCGGTGTCGGGGAAGATGCCGAGCGGGAGCCCGCCGCCGGCCAGCGCCTGCACCCGGCCGTCCGGCCGGACCAGGAGGGCCGCCGGATGCCCGGCGCTCCCGAGCGCGACCTGCAGCACGCCGTCCTGCCACTGCAGCTGACCGACCAGTGCGGTGACGAACCGGCCGCCGAACTCCTCGGCCAGCATGATCTCGTTCGTGCCGGCCAGCACGGCCGCCGGAGCGGCATCCAGGTGCGCGAACACCCGCAGCGAATGCCGGGCCGCCGCGGTCACCGCCGCGGCGTCCTGGCCCTTGCCGCACACATCCCCGATCGCGATGCCCCAGCCGTCACCGGCCGGGTAGACGTCGTAGAAGTCCCCGCCCAGCTCGTCCATGTCGACCGTGCCGGCGATATGCACGGCGGCGATCTGGGTGCCGGGAATCTGCCGGATCTGCCGCGGCAGCAGGCTGGCCTGCAGCGCGTCGGCGACCTCGGCCCGGCGGCGGAACAGGCGGTCGATCCTGATCGCCAGGGCCAGCTGCTCGCCCAGTTCCTCCACCAGGCCCACGTCGGCCATGACGAAATGCCCCTGGTCCGCCTGCCGGGCCAGGGTGAGCACTCCGTAGCCGCGCTCTCCGTCCGACAGCGGCACGCAGATCAGCGACGTCGCGCCCAGCGCCATCAGCAGCGGGACGCCGTCACGGAGATCGCCGAGTGCACCCGAATCCTCGGCGTGCGCCACCAGCAGCGAACTGCCGGACTCGTGCACCTGGGCCGGCGCCGAGCCCGGCGGCGGGTCGGTAGCGCCCGCGCTCTTGGCGAGCTCCTCGGCCTGCGGGGTATCCGGCCCGGTGACCGTCTGGCGCCGCAGCCGCTTGCCCCGCTCCACGTCGATGATGACCCAGGCGCCGAGCTCCCTGGACAGCAGCCGGGCGTACTGCTGCAGCGCTACCTGCTCGCTGTAGGTGACGTTCTCCAGCAGGATCCGGGTCGCCGCGATGACCAGGTCCAGCCGGCGGGTCATCGCCTGCACGACCTCCGCCACCTGGCCGTCGGCGGCCTCGTCGTCGCGGGTCTGGTTTTTCCCGTACGGTGCCCCGGTCCCTGATGCGTTCGGCCGGCGCAGCCCGGCCGCCACGATCAGCTGGCCGGCGTCGCCGCGCACGCTCACCGGCCGCACGGTCAGCGCGGCGTCGGCCGGGCCCTCCCGGACCAGCAGCCGGCAGCGGATCTGCTGGCTCTCCCCGGTCCGCCGCGCGGCCGCCAGCTGGGTCTGCACCGTGGCCCGCGACGGCAGGTCGACGAAGGCGGTGAACAGCTTGCCGGTCGCGTATCCCGGACCCGAGCCGAGCAGTGCTCCGGCGGCCGCGTTCACCCGGCGGACGCTGCCGTCCTCGCCGAGCAGGAACAGCGGCATCGGCACCTGCTGGAAGACCGCGTGCAGCAGCCGCCGCTCGGCGTGCATCGCCGGGTCGCCCGGCTCCGCGCCCGCACCGGGCCCGGTCAGCGCCACCAGTGCCTCAAGGGCCGCGTCGAGCTCGGTGAGCGCGGCGTGCAGCAGCGACCCCAGCTCGGCACCCTGCAGCGACGCGGCCTGGCGGAGCGCGTCCCCGCGCGCCTTCAGTGCGGCAATGTCACCGCCGGGCCCATTAGAACGCCCAGCCTGCTCTGTCACGATCGTGTCCTCATGTCACGAGCCGCGCGGTCAGGTTTCCTCACCGGTGCGGCGGCCGCAGGCCGTCGGTCCCGTCCGAGGCGATGACTCGCCTGGCAATGTCGGCGACCCGCACGTTGCGCTCCTGCGAGTTGCGCCGCAGCCACCTCAGCGCCTCATCGGCCGTGCAGCCGAGTGCCTGCATCAGCATTCCCTTGGCTTGGTCCACTAGCTCCCTGGATTCGGCAGCGGCGCGCAATTGCGTGGCTGTCCTACGCGCATCACCGTACTCTGCCGCATTGCCGACCACGCTGTGGCCGATGCTAATGAGAAGCTCGGCCAGGTCAAGCTGGCCTGAGTCGAGGGTGCGCGGCCGCGCGCCATACAGCGAGAGCGTGACGGTTTCGGCACCACGACGCAGGCTGAGCGTGACCGAGCTGCGTACACCGCGGCGCAGCGCCGCGTCGGCGTACCGCGGCCACCGGGTTTCGGCCAGCGTGTCCGGGCAGCTCACCGGCCCGCCGTCGGCCACGGCCTCGAGCACCGGTCCCTGACCCGAGCTGAGCTGCGCCTCGATCAGCTCGGGGAGATCCGGATGACTGGCGACGAGAACCACTGGCTCGCCGTCCCGCCACAGGCCGGCCGTGGCCCCCGAGCAGGCCCGCACCTGGCGCGTGGCCAGCACCACCAGCTGGTTCAGCGACCGCGGCTCGGAGGCGGTCGCCACGCTCAGCAGGTCCGCGGCCTCGTTCGCTAGGTCAGACATCACCACCTCCCTGTCGCGCTATGGCCGTAGATC
Organism: Streptosporangiaceae bacterium; assembly: GCA_036495825.1. GTDB lineage: Bacteria > Actinomycetota > Actinomycetes > Streptosporangiales > Streptosporangiaceae > PALSA-505. Next base: position 11,808 of record DASXME010000202.1, on the reverse strand, counting down.
GCAGACCGTAGCACTCCAGGCATTCAGGGCGAAATGGGCGCTGGGTTGCCATCGGATCCGGCCGCGGCGTGCCGGGCCGTGATCGCCAGGTCCACGGTGTCGTACAGCGGCAGCCGGTCGGCCAGCCCGGTGATCCAGAGCGATTTGGTGTAGCGGTACCGCGGGCCGGCCAGGGTCAGCGTGCCGCCCGCCGCGACCAGTTCCTTCCAGTGACCGACGATGACGGCCAGCGCGCTCGTGTCCATGAAGTCGACGGCGGACAGGTCGAGCACGATGTGGTCGTGCTGCCGACGGGCCTGGGTCAGGTACTCGTCGAACTCCCGGCCCGTCACGACATCAAGGTCCCCGCCGATGGCGACGATCATGCTGTCGTCTCGCTGCTCGCAGGAGAGCTGAAGCCCTTCCACCGCGCTCCCGTATGTCGGTCTGGCCGGAAAGATGCGTGCCTTTATCGTATGTCTACCCACTGCTCGCCGGACGGCTGCATGACCGGGCAATCTGAGGGAAACTTAGCGTCGGTGACCGGCGTTCCCCAGGGGTGGCGATAGACGATGGCTGCGGCTAGGGCCGACGATGGCCTGAGCCACCACGCGCTGATCCATGGCGACCAGCGCGAGTACCTGACGCATATCGCGGACTTCGTCCGGGCCGGCCTGGCGGGCGGCGAGCCGGTCCTCATCTCTGTCCCCGGCCACCGGGACCGTATGGTGCGCGCCCGGCTGGGCGGCGATTCCGCGCGGGTGGCCTACGCCGACATGACCGAAACCGGCCGCAATCCGGCGCGGATAATCCCGGAGATCAAGGCCTTTGCCGACGCCCATCCCGGCCAGCGGGTCCGGTTCGTCGCCGAGCCCGCCTGGCCGGGCCGGTCGGCGGCGGAGCTGTGCGAGGTGACCCGGCATGAGGCGCTGGTCAACCTGGCCTTCGCCGGGACGCAAGCCAGCATCCTCTGCCTGTACGACGGCGACGGCTTGGCCCGCTCCGTTATCGGCGGCGCCCGGTGCACGCACCCGGCCGTTTTCGCCGACGGGACGCTCCAGCCCAGCGCCCGGTACGCGGGGCCACCGAACATGCCGGCCGAATGCGAACGGCCGCTCCCGTCACCGCCTGCCCGCGCCGAGGCCGTCAGCTACCGCACCGGACTGCGGCCGATCCGCAGCCTGGTGGAGCGGCATGCCTGCCGCAGCGGGCTGTCCGGCGACCGCGCCGCCAGCCTCGTGCTGGCGGTCAGCGAACTGGCGGCCAATACGCTGCGGCACACCAGCGCCGGGGGCATGGTGCACATCTGGGACATCCCGGGGGAAATCCTCTGCCAGGTGCAGGATCGCGGCTGGATCGCCGATCCGCTCGCCGGGCGTACCCGCCGGGACGCGGTCGAGCCCGGGCACGGCCTGTGGCTGGTCAACCAGCTGTGCGACCTGGTGGAGCTGCGCACCGGGCAGGCCGGCACCACGGTCAGGCTGCACATGCGCCGCCCGCGGCACGGGGCGCTGTAGCGGCGCTGCGAAGGCACCGCGGGGGCGCTGCAGGCCTTACGCCGCCGGCTTTTTCGTTTAATCGCCGCAGCATGGGCAGTAGCACACCAGGGTCAAACTGAAGGGAGCACACGATGCTGCTTATCCTGGCGGTCCTGCTGATCGCGGTCATCCTTGGCGGCCTGGGCTTCGCTATTCATATCTTCTGGTGGATAGCCCTGATCGTGCTGGCCTTGTGGCTGCTGGGGTTCGTCTTCCGCGCGGCCGAGGGCGTCGGGGGCGGACGCCGCCGCCGCTGGTACCGGTGGTAGCCCGCCGCTGGTAGCGGCACCTCCGTTTCGGCCGGGAAGACCGATTCCCCCATGGATACACGGCGCATAGCGGCGCCTCGGGCGCCGCTATGCGCCGTGCCAGTCGACGTCCGCGACCTGCCCGAATGCGCCGGATCTCCAGCGCTGCTTGAGTAATCGGGCGGAAGGCGCTAGTATCGCTCCAACGGTGCTTATGACGCAGGCACACCCTTACGCCGTCGTGGCGTAACGGAGGGTGTGCCTTTTTCATGGCCTGCCTCGGCCCCGGAGCCTTCGCCCGGTGCGCCGGACCGACACCTCTCAGTTACGCCGGCGTGCGGCACTTACTGAGGAGGCAGCGTGATGAGGATCGCCCTCGTCGCCCAGCACGGCAGCCCGCTTACCCCTGCCGTGGACCCGAACGCGGATGCCCAGGCCGCCGCGCTCACACCGCTCGCGCAGGCGCTGGCCGGGCTCGGCCACCGGGTCACGATCTACGCTCGCAAGGACTCCGCCGGGCTGCCCGACAGCGCGATTCTCGCCAGAGGGGTGACGGTCGAGCACCTGAGCGCCGGCCCGGCCGCTCCGCTGACTGACAGCGAGCTCACCGCGCATGTACGGGACTTTGGCGACAAGCTGGCCGGGCGCTGGAGCCGGAATTGCCCCGACATCGCGCATGCCTACAACTGGACGAGTGGCCTCGCCGCTCTCGCCGCCGCGCGCGACCTGAACGTGCGCGTGGTCCAGTCGTTCGGCACCCTCGGTACGCTCCGCGCCACGCCGCCGTGCGGCCAGCCTGCGGGCGACGAGCCAGACCAGCGGATCCGCATGGAGACGTGCATCGCTCGCAGCGCCGCCGCGGTAGTGGCCGACACCTCTGCCCAGGCGTCGAGGCTCATCCAGATGGGCGTCTCCAGGAGGTCGGTGACCGTGATTCCTGAGGGGGTGGACACGGCACGCTTCTGCCCCGACGGGCCGGTAGCGGACCGGACCGAGCGGCCCCGGCTGCTGGCGGTTTCACCGCTGACCGAGGGCCAGGGCCTCGAAACGCTCGTGCGCATGCTTCCCGGCGTGCCGGAAGCCGAGCTAGTGATCGCCGGCGGGCCGCCTAAGTCCCGGCTGCGCAGGAACGCGGTCTACCGGAATCTCCGGCGGCTGGCCACCTGCCTCGGCGTGCAGCGCCGGCTCGTCTTCACCGGCGAGGTCCGCCTGCCGGATCTGCCGGCCCTGCTGCGTTCGGCGGATCTGCTGGTGAGCGCGGCCCCGCACGACACGCTCGGCACGATGACGATCGCGGCCATGGCCTGCGGCACCCCGGCGGCCGTCTCTGCCGTCGGCGGCAACAGGGACGCCGTCCTGGACGAGGTCACGGGACTGCTCGTCCCGCCGGGCCGGCCAGACCTGCTCGCCCGCCGGATCCGCCGGCTGCTGGCCACGCCGATGCGGCTGGAAGGATTCGGAATCGCGGCCGCCGACCGGGCCAGGGCCAGGTACCCCTGGGACCGCATCGCCCGGGAAACAGTGGCCGCGTATGAGCGCTGCCTGCCGGCCGCGGAAGTGGTCCTGGCGGAAATCGAAGACGAGCCCGCGGTATCGCCGGCCCGTGAGCTGGCGATGGCCTAAGGCCCCAGTTGCCGCGGCGCGAGGCCGGAAGTTGACCCCGGCCTCGCGCCGTGCTCACGCTGGCGGCGAACAGTTCCGGGTCATGCGCGGGTAGCACCGGCCGATGCGGGTAGCAGCCTGTACAGGATCGTATTGACACGATGCCTTCCGGCTGGAAGGAGCCTTGCGTGCGCTCCCGCCGAGAGAGTCGAAAAACCGCCCGCCCGCCCGGTGCGAACCGCCCGCCCGGTGCGAAGCGGCGCAGCTTGCGGTCCGCCGTCCCCAAGTCCCTGCGGCGCGGCGTGATCCTGTTCATCCTGATCCTGATCGTCGAGTACCTGGTCATCCCGGAGCTCGTCGGCGCGAGCAAGGACCTGGACCTGCTGGGCCGCGTGAACGCCGGCTGGCTGATCAGCGGCCTGCTGCTCGAGGGAGTGTCGCTGTTCTGCTACGCCCTGCTCACCCGGGCGCTGCTGCCGCCGGCCGGGCGGCCCGGACTGTCCCGGCTGTTCCGCATCGACCTGGCCGCGGCCGCCGTGGCGCACGTCATCCCGGCGGGCACGGTGGGCAGCGCGGGCATCGGGTACCAGCTCTTCACGGCCGAGGGCGTGGACGGCACCGACGCCGCGGTGATGATGGCAACCAAGGGCATGGGGTCCACGGTCGTCCTGAACGTCCTGCTGTGGCTGTCCCTGGTGATCTCGATTCCGCTGGCCGGCTTCCACCCGATCTACGTGTCGGTGGCCATCGTCGGCGCGGTCGCGCTGGCACTGGTGGCCGCCCTGGTGTTCGGGCTCACCCGGGGGCCGGGGCGGGCCAGCCGGGTCGTGCACGCGGTCGGCCGCAGGATCCCGGGCCTGGGCGGCGACCGGCTCGAGCACATTTTCCTGCGGGTGGGCACGTCACTGCTGGACCTGGCCCGCGACCGTGCGGTGCTGAAAGCGTCGCTGACCTGGGCCTCGCTCAACTGGCTGCTCGACGCCGCCTCCCTGTGGTGCTTCGTGGCGGCGTTCGGCAGCTACGTCAACCCGGCCGAGCTGTTCGCCGCTTACGGGATCGGGAACGTGCTCGGCGTGCTGCCGGTCACTCCGGCCGGCCTCGGCGTGATCGACAGCACCGTGCCCCTGCTGCTGGTCAGCTTCGGTGTCACCCGCAGCGTCGCCACGCTCGGCGTGCTCAGCTGGCGGCTGGTGAACTTCTGGCTGCCGATCCCGGCGGGCGCCGCCGCCTACGTCTCGCTGAAGGTGCCGCGGGGCGGCGGCGCGGCGGCGGCGCGGCGCGCGATCTCGGACATGATGACCCGCGGGAAGGCCCGCGGCCAGGCGGACCAGGACCGCGCCGCGGCGGCCGGAGCCGGCTCAGCTCTTGTCAAGCCGGCGGATGGTGACCTCGTGCAGCAACAGCCGGATGGCCGCGGCGACGGGGATCGCCACCAGCGCGCCGACGATCCCCAGCAGCACGCCGCCGATCAGGACCGCGATCAGGCTGACGATCGCGGGCACCTGAACGGTGCGGCCCATGATCCTGGGAACGATGAGATAGTCCTCGGCCAGCCGGTAGCTGATGTAGAACGCCAGGGTGGCCACGGCCACCGGCAGCGACACGGTCAGCGCGACCAGGGTCACCACGGCGCCGCCGATGGTCGACCCGATGACCGGGAGTAGGTCCAGCAGGGCGACGAACATGGCGAGCAGGATCGGATACGGGATGCTGAACGCGAGCATCCAGAAGTAGGTGCCGACGCCGGCGATCACCGAGGTGAGGACGTTGCCGAGCACGTAGCCGCCTACCTTGGCCAGGATCTCGTCGCCGATCAGGATCACCCGGGGCCGCCGCGAGTGCGGTACGAGCCGGTAGGCGAAGAGCTTGATCTGCGGCAGGCCGGCCAGGAAGTAGATGCTGAGCACCAGCACGGCCAGAATCGACGACGCCGTGCTGAGCACCAGTACTCCCGCGCCGAGAACGCCCCCGATCAGGGAGGTTCCCCTGGTGCTGAGCAGCTTGGTCAGGCGCTGCTGGATCTGGAACTTGGCGTTGAGCTTGCCCAGCTCCGAATTGCGGTCTTGCAGGCTGTGCATGTAGTGCGGGATCTGGTGGGTGAGCGCGGTGGCCTCGGAGGCCAGCGGCGGTATCGCTGCCGCGAGGAACGCCGCCACGATCCCCAGCGTGCCGGAGATGACGACGACCACGGCCGCCCACCGCGGAACGCGGTGCCGGACCAGCCAGCCGACCACCGGATCCAGGCCGGCCGCGAGGAACATGGCCAGGCCGATCAGGATGAGAACGGCCCGGGCCCGGATGAGCAGTTCAACCAGGCCGTAGGTCACCGCCACGCCGAACGCCGCGGACATCCCGATCATGAAGGGGGAACGCCGGTTTATCGGCCGCCCCGGCGTTCCCAGGCCGCCCGTCTCCTCGGCTACGGCCGCGGCCTCCTCGACCGCCTCCTGAATCCGCTCATCCCCGTGCGCCCGGTCATCCTCGCGGGTCCGGACTTCTTCTTGGGTCCTGACCTCGGCGGCGTCAGCGCCGCCTTTCCCGATTTCCCTCACCGCCCATGCGGGGACGCGGGCCGGCCATTTCGCCGACCGGCATTTCCCGCACGATTCCCCAGAATGCGCGGTAATCCTGCAGCGTGCCCCGAAGCGCCTCGGTGTCTGCGTCATCGTGCTGCCAGGCTGACGTCAGCGACGCCTGACGCTCACGCACGGCGGTAACGAGTTCCTCGACCGACTTGTCGATGAGGCCGGCCGCCCGCTCGACCGAGCCGCGCGGGTCGTCCACGAACATGGCCTGGATCTCACTCCACCGCGTGTCGGTACCCGCCGCCCTCGGCTGCGCCGGCACATCCGCGTCCTTGACGGGCATCTCGTCGCTCACCGGCATCTCGTCGCTCACCGGTTCCTCATCGCTCACCGGCATCCGGTCGCTCATCGGCATCCGGTCGCTCATCGGCGCTTCGTCGCCGCTCATCGGTGCCTCTTCGCTTACCGGCATCTCGTCGCCGCTCATCGGCACCCCGCCGCTCATCGGCATCGCACCGCTCATCGGCATCGCACCGCTCGTCGCCGTCTCGTCGCTCACGACCACGCCCTCGATCGGAGCGTCATCCGATGACCTCATGTCGCGCGGGGACTGCGTCTCGTCGTGTGACCGCATCGCTAGCTCCTCCTCGCCTGCGGGGCCGACTCCGCTGGCTCTCCTGGCTCTCCGTTGCGAAGATCCTCGGAAGGCACGAGATCCGCGTCCGTGGCGGACGGCCCGGCCGCCCGGCTTGCGTCCGTTGCCTCGGCTCGGCCGGCGGATTCGTCGGCGTTCCGGTCGTCCGGCTCGCCCAGCAGGTCGCTGAACAGCACGCGGTACCGGATCATGGCCTGTCGCAGCTCCTCGGTGGAGGCGTTCCCCGCCTCCGCGTTCTGGCTGATCGCGTGCGCCGAGCGGTAATGCTCCAGGGTGCTGGCGTGCTTCACCGAGAGATCGGCCAGCATCTGGTCATGCTCTTCGGTGGGATAGCCGCGCTCGTTCATGACCGCGGTGACAAGGATCTGCGCCTCGGCAACAGCGTCCTTCGGCTGATCGACGAACTGCTCCTGAACGGCGGTCCAGTGAGCCGCATAGCCGTCCCGCGCCGAGGCGCTCAGCGGGCGGATTTTCAGTCCCTTGACGCGCCGTTCCCTGCTGGCCAGCTCTGCTTCGGCCTTGCGCTGGCTCTGCCGCTCACCGACCACACGCTCGTATTCCGGGCCGAATCGCTTCTGCAGCCTGCGACGGCGAGCTGCCGCCATCCCCACGGCCACCAGGGCGACAATAACGATAACGACCACGATGCCAATTAATAGGCCCGCCGACATGAGTCCTCCTAGTGCCGATTTCGTGCCTCACAGCTCCCCCCATGCCTCGCCCCCAAACCTTTGAAAATAGGACATACACCTATTTTCGCCGGGTCATTCCGGTCGGCCTGGGGAACGCCCGGTCGGCCGTGACAGCCCGGCCGGCCGTTACAGCCCGGCCGCGAGCTCCCGCAGCGGGATCTCGTACGCCTCGCTGAAGGTCGGGAACGGGTGCACCACCTCGGCCAGCGCCGCGATCGGCAGCCTGGCACCGATCGCCATCGTGGCCTCGGAGATCCACTCGTCCGCGGCCGGCCCGACGGCGGACGCACCGATCAGGACGCCACGGGCCCGGTCGGCCACCAGCACCAGGCACCCGCCGGCCGCCCCGTCGGTATGGGCCCGGCCGACCTGCGCTATGTCCATGGTGGCGGTCAGCACGTCGATCCCCGCCTCGCGTGCCTGCCGCTCGGTCTGGCCGACACTGGCCAGCGGCGGGTCGGTGTAGATGACCCGCGGCATCGCGCGGTAGTCCGCGACCCGGCCGCCGACCCGGCCGCCGTCAGCCCGGCCCCCGCCGCCGAGCAGGTTGTCGGTCACCACCCGCGCCTGGTAGTTCGCGCCGTGCGTGTACGGCGCGATCCCGGTGACGTCCCCGGCCGCCCAGGCGTGCGCCTGGCCCTCGATCCGGCAGCGGTCATCGACCCGCAGCGCGCCGCCGGAGTCCGGCCGGACCCCGATGACCTCGAGGCCCAGGTCGCCGGTGGCCGGGGCCCGGCCCGCGGCGAGCACCACCCGGTCCACCTCGATCGCGGCCCCGCCCTCCAGCAGCGCGCGGGCCCGGCCGCCGGCGGCAGGCGCCAGGCGGTCCAGCCGGGCATCCAGCCTGACCTCGACCCCGCTGTCGTGCAGCACGGCCGCGAGCTGCGCGGCGATGCGCGGATCCTCCCCGGCGGCCAGCTGGCCGCCGGCTTCCAGCAGCGTCACCGCCACCCCGAACGCCGCGTACATCTGAGCCAGCTCGCAGCCCACCGCCCCGCCGCCCAGCACAATCACCGACGCGGGACGATCGGCCGACGCCAGCGCCTGATCGCTGGTCCAGGAGGGGACCGCGTCCAGGCCGGGCACCGGCGGGATGACCGGCCGCGAGCCGGTGGCCACGACCAGGTCGCGGTAGCCGACCTCGCCCCCGGAGACACCGGAGACACCGGAGACGCCGGCGGCGCCGGCGGGGCCGGCGACATCGATAACGCCGGGCCGGCTGATCCGGCCGGTGGCCCGGATCAGCGTCACGCCCCGCTTCTCGATGCTCGCCGCCGCGTCGCTGTCATCGCGCTGAGCGGACAGCTCGTCGCGTCTGCGCACCGCGGTCCCGAAGGCCCGCGCCTCGTCGCCCAGCACGGCCGGCTCCGCCGCGCCTCCGAGGGCCATGAGATCGCCGGCCTGGTCGCGGGCGTGCGCACTGCGCAGCATGGCCTTGCTCGGGACGCACGCGACGTAGGGGCACTCGCCGCCCACCCGCAGCGCCTCGACCAGCGCGACGCTGCCGCCCTGGTCGGCGACGCCGCCGGCGATCCATTCCCCGGCCGAGCCCGCGCCGAGCACCACGACGTCAAAAGCCCGCATGAGTCCCTCCCCGCCTGTACCGTTCCGGTCGGACGCGCCCCGGACGCGCCGTGGCCTGCTACCCGGTGCAGCGCGCGTCATGCCGGCCCGCGCAGACGCGCGGTTATCCGGATCGTCATCAGATGCTCACCGGTGCGGGCTTGCCACCGCCGGCGATCCCGGCACCATGTATCTGGGAGCGATCCACATCGCCAGGGATCCGCCTTAACCAGCGACCCGGCCAGCGACGAAGGGACGCCACATGTTCCACCGCAGACTGCCAATCTCCGTACTTGCGGCGGCAGCGACCATCACCGCCACCGCCAGCATCGGGCTGACAGCCGGCGCCAGCCAGGCCGCGGCGCGGCCGGCCGCGACCTCTGCCTTCACCCTCCACACCATGCCCGACCAGGGGATCACCTGGTTCTACAGCCTCGTCAAGGGCGCCAAGACCAGCATCGACCTGACCATGTACGAGCTGCAGGACACCACCGCCGAGGCCGACCTCGGCGCCGCCGCAGGCCGCGGCGTCAACGTCAGGGTCATCCTGGACAACAGGGAGAAGAGCCAGAACCAGTCGGCCTTCAACTACCTCACCGCGCACAAGGTCAGCGTCGCCTGGTCGTCCAGCAAGTACTTCTTCACGCACGAGAAGTGCATGGTGGTGGACGGCACGACCGCCGCCGTCATGACGCTGAACCTGCAGAGTCAGTACTACTCGACGACCAGGGACTTCGGCGTGGTGGACACCAACAGCGCGGATGTCGCCGCGATCATCAAGGTGTTCAACGCCGACTTCACCGGCGCCTCCGTCACCCCGGGCAAGGGCGCCGATCTCGTCTGGTCGCCCACCACCGCGCAGGCCAAGCTGCTCGGCATCATCAACGGCGCCAGCACCAGCCTGCAGATCTACGCCGAGGAAATGGACGACACGGCCGTCACCAACGCGATGGTCAGCGCGGCCAAGCGCGGGGTCAGCGTCAAGGTCGTCGGCGAGAACGAGAGCGGCGAGTACGACAGCGAGTTCAGCACGCTGCACAAGGCCGGGGTGCAGATCAGCTACTACAGCAACCCCAGCGGGTTCTACATCCACGGCAAGGCCATCATGGCCGACTACAACACGTCGACCTCGAAGATCTTCATCGGCTCGGAGAACTTCTCCAACACCTCGCTCACCGAGAACAGGGAACTCGGCGTGATCATCAACAACAAGGCCATCGAGTCCTCTGTCAACACCAGCTTCAACAGCGACTTCAAGGGCGGGACGATCTTCTCCTGAGCCCGCTGCCGCCGTGAATAACCCTGCCTAGCCAGGACGGGCGGGCTGGCCGCGATCGCGCGGCCGGCCCGCCTCGTCGTCCGGCGCCCCGTCCAATCCCCTGGGCGGCCCCCCGTCCGCCGCGCCGCCCGATTCCCCGTCCGAGCCGGCCGCGTCCGAGCCGGCCGCGTCCGGCTCTACGGCATCCGGAATCCGGACGATGATCTCCTGCTCCGGCCTGCGCTGCTGGACCTTGGCGTACATCTCGTAGGCGTGCCGGTCCTGCTCGGTCAGCGGCGGCGGGAACAGGCTGCGCGGCCACAGCCCGCGGGCCTGCACCACGTTGGCCTCCGCCGCGTACAGCGTGACCTCGGCCTGCAGGTACAGCCAGGCGAGCAGCCCCAGCACGATCCCGAACGTGCCGTACAGGCTCCGGCTCTTCCCCACGTCGTTGTGGATCACGTAGGCGGCGACGCTCTGCAGGATCTGCCAGACGATCGCGCTGAGCACTGCGCCCAGCCACAGATTGCGGCCCGCTACCTCGGCCGCCGTAGCGAGCCGGAAGGCCAGCCAGAACACCCCGACGTTCAGGATCAGCGAGACCACGGTGGTCGCCACGTACGCGCCGGCCCCGCTGAGCACGTGCCCGGCCCCGCCGGCCAGCCCGGACAGCGTCAGCGTGACGATCTCGCCGGTCCCGATGACCAGCATCAGGCCAAAGCTGCGCAGCATCGCCCACGGGAAGCCAGGCCGCCGGGTCAGTGGCACCTCCCACACCGTGTTCAGCGCGTTCTGCATGGCGCTGGCCACCCCGCGGGCACCGAGGAACGTGAAGACCAGGCCGATCACCAGCGCGAGGCCGGCCCCGCTCAGCGGCTTGGTGGGCAGGTACTGGCTGAAGAACGGGTAGTTGTGCAGCGCGTCGTCGATCAGCTTCTTGCGCAGGCTCGCGTTGTGCTGCAGCGCGAGGTTGAGCACGGTGGCCAGCACGAGCAGCAGCGGGAAGATCGAGGCGAACGCGTAGTAGGCGATCAACGCGGCGAGGCTGCCGGCCTGATCATCGCCGAACTTCTTCCACACCGCGATCGGGAACGCGAGCGCCGGCCGCCGCTGCTGGAAGGCGTCCACGCTCCTGAGCAGCCGTTTTATGCGGTTCATCCGCCCGCCCCCTCATAAAAAGATCCTTTCCCGAACGAAGCCACGCACTCACGCGCAGAGCGCCGACGTACGGTGCCTGATCGATTGCCGGATCCACTGCCCCCGAAACGCCTGGTTATCCCACTGCAGGCCGCGGCAAGCCGCAGCAAGCGCGGCAGGCCGCCACGGTCGGCCCGCCGGGTCGGGCGGGAGTCCGGCCAGCGGTCACCGACCGCCCGCCCGGTACCCAGCCGGGCCGGCGATGCTGGCTGAGCAGGTGCTAGGAGCGTTATGCAAACCGCATCGCGAGTGCGGGCCCGGAGGGCCCGCGCGAGTGATCGGGCAGGTCAGCGCAGAGCAACCAGGCAGGAAATTTTGCATAACGCGACTTTCGCGTAAAACACTAGGCCTCGCCCGGCTGGTGCGGGTCGATCGGCTGGCCGGGCGCGGGCTCGCCGGGCTGGTGCGGGTCGATCGGCTGGCCGGGCGCGGGCTCGCCCGGCTGGTGCGGGTCGATCGGCGGCTGCGCCCGCCCGACGAACTTGCGAAGCAGCCTGCGTGCCAGTGCCTCACCGGACATGGAGATCCTCCCTCAGCGGTCAATCGCGACA
>DASXME010000201.1:0-11169 GCA_036495825.1 Streptosporangiaceae bacterium | reverse complement strand
GTCGCCAGACGGCGACGTGCTCGCGCTCACCGCGGCCGGCCAGCCGTTCGGCGTGCTCACCTGGGCCTACGCCGTGTCGGCAGACGGCGGGACGCCGCGGCGGCTGCCGTTCGGGCCGGTTGCCGGCCTCGCCGTCGAGCGAGACGCGGTGCTGCTGCTCAGCGGGCGCTACCGGCGGGATCCGGCGCACTGGAAGCGCTACCGGGGCGGCGCCGCGGGTCGGCTCTGGGCAGCGCGGACGGCTGACGGGGCGGCTGGGCCAGCCACCTCGGGTGCGGCCGCCGGGACGGCCGCGTCGGCCACCTCGGGTGCGGCCGGCTTCACCCAGCTCGCCGCCGGCCTTGGCGGCCAGCTCGGGAGCCCGATGCTGGTCGACGGGCGGGCCGTGTTCCTCGCCGACCACGAGGGCACGGGAAACCTGTACTCGTGCGCGCTGGACGGGACGGATCTTCGTCGCCACACCGATCACGACGGGTTCTACGCCCGGTCGGCCAGCACCGACGGCCACCGGGTGATCTACCAGTGCGCGGGCGATCTCTGGCTGCTCGAGGACCTGGACGGCGAGGCCCGTCCGCTGGACATCAGGCTGGGCTCGCCGCGGATGGGCCGCACCCCGCGGCTGGTCTCGGCCGAGGACCATCTGGGCGACCTGTCCTGCGACCACACCGGCCAGGCCAGTGTGGTGGAGGTCAGGGGGAGCGTGCACTGGCTGACCCACCGCGACGGTCCCGCCCGGGCGCTGACGGTCACGCCACGGGCGCGGCTGCCCCGGGTGCTCGGCCGGTCCGGCCAGGTCGTGTGGGTGACCGACGCGGGCGGCACGCAGGCGCTGGAGATCGCCCACGCCGGGCCGGGCGCGCAGGACGGCAGCACGGCGCCGCCCCGGCGGCTAGCCGAAGGCGCGCTCGGCCGGGTGACCGACATCGCCGCGGCGCCGGACGGCACGACCGTCGCGATCGCCGCTCGCGACGGCCGCGTGCTCGTCGTGGACGTGGCCTCGGGCGAGGTGACCGAGCTGGCCGCCTCCGACGACGGCCCGGCCCGCGGCCTGGCCTACTCGCCGGACTCGGCCTGGCTGGCCTGGTCGCATCCCGGCCCCCGGCCGCTGGCCAGGATCCGGCTGGCCCGGCTGTCCGACCGGATGCTCGCCGACGCTACCGACGGCCGGTTCAGCGACACCGACCCGGTGTTCACCCTCGACGGGCGCCACCTGGCCTTCCTGTCCAGGCGCAGCTTCGACCCGGTCTATGACGCGCACTCCTTCGACCTGTCGTTCCCGCTGGGCTCCCGCCCGTACCTGGTGTCGCTCGCCGCCGCCACCCCGTCGCCGTTCGGCCCGCTGCCAGCCGGCCGGCCGGTCGGGCACGGCTCAGCGGGCGAGGACGACGGCGAATCCGAGTCCGCGCCGGTGACGATCACCATCGACACCGAGGGGCTGGCCGCCCGGGTCATCGGTGTGCCGGTGGCCGAGTCCCTGTACTCCTCGCTGCGCGCGGTCAAGGGCGGCCTGGCGTGGCTCCGCGAGCCGCTGGCCGGCGCGCTCGGCGAGGGCGGCGCCGATCTCGACGGCGCCGAGCCGCGCGCCTCGCTGGAGCGGTTCGACTTCGAGCGGCGCCAGTGCACCGAGCTGGTCGGCGAGCTCGACTGGTTCGAGGTGAGCGGCGACGGCAGCCGGCTGGTGGTCAGCAACCATGATGAGCTGCGGGTGCTGCCGTCCCAGCGGAAGGACGACGCCGACTCCGGTGAGGCGGTCACGGTCGACCTGTCCCGCGCGCGCTATACCGCCGACCCGGTGGCCCTGTGGCAGCACGCCCTGACCGAGACGGGCCCGATCGTGCGGCACGACTTCTGGTCCGCGGACATGGCCGACGTGGACTGGGACGGGGTGCTGGACCAGTACCGGCCGCTGCTCGACCGGATCGCGGGCAGCGACGACTTCGCCGACCTGCTCTGGGAGGTGATGGGCGAGCTGGGCACCTCGCACGCCTACGTGATCGAGGCCCCGGCCAACAGCGGCGAGGACAGCCACTCCGTCGGCCTGCTCGGCGCCGACCTTGACCGCGGCGATGACGGGGTGTGGCGGATCACCCGGATACTGCCCGGCGAGTCCTCCGACCCGCGGGCCCGCTCGCCGCTGTCCATGCCGGGCGTGGTGGTGCGGCCGGGAGACGCGCTGATCGCGGTGGACGGGCAGCCGGTCGACCCGGCCGCCGGGCCGGGCCCGCTGCTCGTCGGCGCCGCGGGCGTGCCGGTGGAGCTGACCGTGTCCGGACCGGCCGACGGCGCGCCGCGCCGCGTCGTCGTCGTGCCGCTCACCGATGACTCGCGGCTGCGCTACCAGGACTGGGTGGCCGGCCGGCGGCAGCTGGTCCGCGAGCTGAGCGGCGGCCGGATCGGCTACCTGCATATCCCCGACATGATGGGGGATGGCTGGGCGCACTTCCACCGCGACCTGCGGCAGGAGATGACCCGCGACGCACTGATCATGGACGTGCGGGGAAACCGCGGCGGCCACGTCTCCGAGCTCGTGGTGGAGAAGCTGGCCCGCCGGGTGATCGGCTGGCAGGTGCCGCGCGGGCTGCGGCCGGGAACCTACCCGCGCAGCGCGCCGCGCGGCCCGATCGTCGCGCTGGCCGACGAGTTCTCCGGATCCGACGGGGACATCGTGACCGCCGCCATCCGGGCGCTGGGCCTCGGTCCCGTCGTGGGCACGCGAACCTGGGGCGGCGTGGTCGGGATCGACGGCATGCACGGGCACGAGCTGGCCGACGGCACGGCGCTCACCGTGCCCCGGCACGCGACCTGGCTGGAAGGCTACGGCTGGGGCGTGGAAAACCACGGCACCGATCCCGACGTGGAGGTCGTGCTCTCGCCCGGCGACTGGGCCTCGGGCCGGGACGTCCAGCTGGACACCGCGGTACGCCTGGCCCTTGAGGCACTCGAGGTCAGGCCCGTGGTGCGGCCCCCCGACACCGCTGGCCGCCCGTCGCGGCGCCGCCCGTCGCTGCCGCCTAGGCCCCCGCGCTAGGCGTCCCGCGGCTACCGGGCTGCGGTCTGTCGGCCACCGGGCAGGCTAGGCCGGCCGGGACAAGTCACCGACCTGCTCGGCGTACCAGGGTTCGCCGACGTGCTCGGCGATCTCCCGGATCGTCCAGTGCGAGCCGCGCGGCCGGTCCCACTCCGCGGCGCCCGCGGCGGCCAGCCGGTGCGTGTAGCTGCTGGCCAGGCGGCGCAGCCGCTGCCCGGCCTCGTTCAGCTCGGCCTCGGTGAACGACGCCCAGTCGCTGGCCAGCGTGATCATGCTGCCGTGCCAGCCGTCCGGCTCGGTCTGCTCGCCGGCCAGCAGCGCCTCGATCTCGGCCAGGTGGTCGATCAGGTGATCGGCGTGCCGCCTGATGACCTTGTTCGGGGTGTAAATCCGCTCGCCGTCCTCGGCCACCCTGGGAGCTCCGTCCCAGGCCAGCCAGGTACGGGCCAGGTCGAGCACCCGCCGCACGCCGGCCTCGACGACCTCGCCCGGGTTCGCGCCGGCGCGAGCCGGGCCGCCGTTCCCGGCGTCGGGTGCGCGGTCAGCCTTCCCGGGCGCGCCGTCGGCCTTCCCGGCCGCGTGATCTTCGGTCGCAGTCACGGGCCTGATCGTAAGCGCTGGATAGTTCAGCCAGCATCGAAGCGTGCCCGGTGACGCCGGCGGCCGGTGTTACCCTCGATCCGTGTTGATATGACCGGGAGCGAATCCCGGGTCCGCAGGCTGCACATGTGGTGTCGGCCGGTCGGCTAGATGGGCAGGTTGTAACCGCCGGTCCAGTGCAGCCGCAGCCAGTTCAGCACCTCGGTCCACGCCCCGCTCACCTGCAGGATGCCCACGATGATCAGCAGCCCGCCGCCGATCTGCATGATCGCCTTGGCGTTCCTGCGGGCGAAGCCGAAGCCCGTGATCCCGCGCTGGAACACCGTCGCCACGATCAGGAACGGCACGCCGAGGCCAAGCCCGTAGATGAACAGCAGGAACGCGCCGCGTCCGGCCGTGCCCGTGGTCGCGGCCAGCGCGAGCACCGCCGACAGCGTGGGCCCGGTGCAGGGCGTCCAGCCGATGCCGAACAGCACGCCGAGCAACGGCGCGCCGGCCAGCCCAGCTCGCGGGCGGACCGAGGGCCGCAGCATCCGGGCGGCGAAGGTGAACCGGTCGAACAGCCCGGCGAACAGCAGGCCGAGCAGGATCGTCAGCCCGCCGAGCACCTGGATCAGCCCGCGCTGGTGTGCTTGAAGCAGTGAGCCGAGCCCGCCGGACGCCGCCCCGTACGCGGCGAACAAGGCGGAGAACCCCAGCACGAACAGCAGGGTGCCGGTCACCGTGCGGCCCCGGCCCGCGCTTTCCCCGCCCGCGGTTCCCCTGTCCGCGCTTTCTGTGCCCGCGGTTTCTGTGCCCGAGATTTCCCTGCGCCCGGCGGCCGTGGCCCGCTGGGCGTCAGCGCCCGACATCCCGGTGACATAGGAGAGGTAACCGGGGATCAGCGGCAGGCAGCACGGCGACAGGAAGGTGATCGCCCCGGCCGCCGCGGCGATGGGCATGGCGACGATGAGCGGCCCGCTCGATACCAGGCTCCCGATGCTCATGCTGGTCCCGCCACCTCCCGACCGGTACAACCTATCCCTGCGGCCGGGAGGCATCGCCCGGGGGCGTCGTGACGCGCCCTCAGCGGCCCGAAGGGGCAGGCGGGCGCACCAGGAACAGCGTGACCGCGTAGCAGAGCATCGCCACGCCGGTGGCCAGAGCCATGCCCAAGGACGCCGCGTTAGTCCCGTTGCGCACGAAGCTGAATCCTTCCCCGGCGGCGGTCAGGATGGCGGCCAGCCCGACCACCGCGGCCACGATGACAGGCCGGTTGCGGGCGGCGATCGCCCGGACCAGCAGGGCGACCGAAGACACGATGAGCAGCAGGCCGAGCACCCCGTGCAGCGCCAGGGCCGGCCCGCTGGAGAATACGTCGCCGATCTTGCCCGCCGCGGGCAGCGTCACGTACAGGTTGACCCCGACGCCCAGGCCGAACTGCGCGATCAGCATCACCAGCGCGCCGAGGCTGGCCTGCCGCAAGGTGGCCTGCGTACGGGCCAGCCGCGCTGCGTCCGGTCCGGCGGTGGCATCCGTAGCCGTCATGTCCGCTACCGCCCTTCCGGTGCCTGGCTGCCGCGCAGCCGCCGCCTGGCCGCGAAGATCGCCATCGGCAGCAGCCACCAGAGCCACAAGAACGCCCACGGCGGGTGCCCGCCGCCGCCGGCCGCCCGGCTGATCCCGCCGGCCACGGCCATCACCGTCACGACAACGGGAATGATCACCAGCGGGACCGGCGGCCCCGGCCGCCGCCGCGACAGCGCCCGCTCCGGCGCCGGGCGGGGGAGATCGATCAGCAGCCGGTCCAGGTCGCCCCGGGTGCGGGCGCCTACCGCCTCGCCCACCCGCTCGTCGAACTCGTCCAGCTGCAGCCTCCCCTCCTTGAGATGCTCGGCCAGCTCGGCCGCCACCGCATCCCGCTCCGCATCCGACACCCGCAGCCGTGAGGCGGTGCCCAGCCCCGCGTCCGGCCCGCGCAGCCCGGATCCGGCGCCCAGCCCCCCGTCCGGCCCGCGCAACCCGGATCCGGCCCCCAGCCCCGCGTCCCGCCTGTCTAGCCCGGCGGCGGTCTGGTCGGCGCCCTCCCCGCGCAGCGCAGGGGCGGCACCATGCTCCCGGGCCGGCCCGCGCAGCGCGGCGGCGGCGTCATGCTTCGCGTCCGCCCTGCCTGGCCCGGAGGGCGCTACTCGGTCTTGTGCTGTGGTCCCAGTCATGGACTACCTCTCTTCTCCGGGCCCGCCACGCCCGGGGAGTGCTTCCGTCCGGTGTCACGCCTGGCGGCGTCTGAGCTTCCTTCCTATACGTAATAATAACGCTTCGCAAGTATATTTCTCTGTGATAATGTCGCTCAATAAGATATGAGTCCGAGGTGACGGAACGCCCATGACGAGCAAGGTCGATGACCAGCAGCGCCACGACGAGCGCGGTCCTGACGATGGCGGTCTTGACGACGAGGCCGGCCATGCCCCCCGGGGGCTCAGCCTGGTCCTCGTCCAGCTCGGGTTTCACCTGGCCCGGAGGTTCGGGGAGCTGCTCGCGCCGCTCGGCCTAGAGCAGCGGCACGCCGGGATGCTGGGCAGGCTGGCCGCCAGCGAAGGCAAATCACAGCAGGCCATCGGGGAGCAGCTCGGCCTGAACGCGACCCGGATGGTCTTCCTGGTAGACGAGCTCGAGCAGCGCGGCCTGGTCGAGCGCAGGCGCAACCCGTCCGACCGCCGCTCGCACGCCCTGTACCTGACCGACCAGGGCCGGGACATGATCGCGCGGGTACGGCAGGTGACGGGCGAGCTCGAGCAGCGGCTCGGCACCTCGCTGACCGAGTTCGAGCGCGCCCAGTTCGCCGCCCTGCTCCGCCAGGTCGCCGAGGAGCAGGGCCTGTCCCCGCAGAGCCTGCCCGGCTCCATCAAACCCGCCCCGCCCGCCTCGCGCGCCTAGGCCGCCCGCGCCCAGGAGGCGGTCGATGTGCCGCTGACCGCCATCGGTGGGTGTCGATGTGCCGTTGACCGCCTTGCGGCTCCCGAGTGGATCAACGTCGCTGCCCGTTCCGTGCGGCTGGCGGCTGGCAGAGCGCCGATCCCTCGCCGCGCCCGTACTCCCCGAAGTTGATCAACGTCGATGTGAATTTGGTGTTCCTCTATGACCGTGGATGTCACTCTGGTGTTCTTTCGCGGCGGCCGGCCGGACTGCGGTACTGGGGTTGGCGGGGAGCATGTGGTGCGAGGGATGAATGGTGCGGCGGGAGGGTGCTGCGGCTTTGCTGCATGCGCGGCGGCGCGGCCTGGCGGACCCGCAGCGGCGCGGCCCGGCGGACCCGCGGCGGCGCGGTCCTGCGGATCCCCGGCGGCGGGCGGGGCTGCGGAGCGGTGGGTGGTGACGGGGCGTGGCCGGAGGCGGGGGTAACGCCGGGGCGTGGCTACGCTGTGGTGATGACTCGACGGTTCGACACCATCTGCACGGACCGGCTGGTGATGCGACGCTGGCGGGACGCGGACCGGGAGCCGTACGCGCAGATGAACTCCGACCCTACGGTGATGCGCTACTTTCCCGCGCTCCAGGACCGGGCGGCCAGCGACGTCGGCATCGACCGGATGGAGGCGCTGTTCGAGCGGCAGGGGTTCGGGCTGTGGGCGCTTGAGCTGGCGGGTACGGGGGAGTTCATCGGCTTCACCGGGCTGAACCCGATGCCCGAGGGCGTGCCGGGCTCCGGGCGGATGGAGGTGGGCTGGCGGCTGGTCGAGCGGGCCTGGCACCGGGGGTATGCCACCGAGGCGGCGACGGCCGCCGTGGACGTGGCTTTCGGCGGCATCGGGCTGAGGGAAGTGTGGTCGATGACGGCCGTGCTCAACAAGCCGTCGCAGGCCGTGATGCGGCGGCTGGGCATGACGCCGTACGCCCGCTTCGAGCATCCGCGGGTCGAGCCGGGCCATCCGCTCCGCCCGCACGTCGCGTTCCGGCTGGAGCGTTCGCGGCCGGGCGATGGGCCGGCGACTCCCCGTTCGGAATAATCCGGATCATCGCGGGAAGGGTGCCCTATCGCGGGCGATTACGCCCGAACCGTTGACGACTGGCGGAATCCGGCGAGAGAATCGCCGGGTGTGACAACGTTGTCACTTGGCATCAGGCAGTCATTGTGCCGAACACGGGCCCAGGGCCTCACGGGGGGTAACGGGACGATGCGCTCCCGCACCTGCCTAGGAGGATCCAGTGAGAAGAAAGCATTTGGCCCGAGGTCCGGCCGCGGTCGCCTCGGCACTGCTGGCCGCCGGAGTGCTCGGCGCCGGCCTCGGGACCGTCCCGGCCGCATCCGCGGCAACCAGCAACCAGCCCGCCCCGGCGGCTAGCACCGCACCCGGCGCACCTGGCGGCGGACAGTCCCGGCTGACGGCCAGGGTGCACACCTGCACCAAGAAGTCCAACGGCCATCTGGCCTCGTGCGCGCCCCCCGTCCCGGCCAGCCAGCTGCCGGTCGGCACCAGGGACAAGAGCACGGTACGCAAGCTCGTCACCGACCCGGCCACCATGGTGGACACGCGCACCTGGACGAGCGGCGGCGGCAACACCTTCCCGGGCGCCGAGGTGCCGTTCGGCATGGTGCAGTGGAGCCCGGACACGATGCCCAACCGCAATGCCGGCGGCGGTTACAACTTCGGCGACTCGCAGCTCACCGGCTACAGCCTGACCCACATCAGCGGACCGGGCTGCGGAGCGGCCGGCGACGTGCCGATCCTGCCGATGACCGGAGCGCTGCCCAGCGGCGACCCGAGCAACGTGACCACGTCGTTCACCAATACCGGTGAGGTGGCCCAGGCCGGCTACTACTCGGCCGAGAGCAACCTGCCCAACACCATTACCTCGCAGTTCGCCGCGACGCCGCACAGCGCCATGGGCAGCTTCACGTTCCCGAAGACCACCCAGGCGGACTTCCTGATCAAGCTGATGGACAGCCAGAACGGCGACATCTTCCCGCACGCCAAGATCGTCGGCAATGACGAGGTGACCGGCTCGACCACCAGCGGCGACTTCTGCGGCGAGACCAGCAACGGCGGCCAGTCGCAGCTGTACAAGGTCAACTTCGACATCATCTTCAACCGCCCGTTCACCGCGTCCCAGATCGTCGAGCAGTCCGGGAAGCCGGACGCGGTCTTCCTGACCTTCGACACCACCAAGAGCCCGGTGGTCGACGCCAAGGTCGGCATCTCCTACGTGAGCTCGGCGAACGCCCGGCTTGACTGGCAGAGCGAGAACCCGGAGTGGAACTTCGACAGCGTCAAGGGCGCGGGACAGCTCGCCTGGGATCAGCTGCTCGGCCGGGTCGAGGTCTCCGGCGGCAGCTTCGCGCAGACGCAGCAGTTCTACAGCCTGCTGTACAAGGACTTCGTGCAGCCCAACATCACCAGCGACGTCAACGGCCAGTACCTGGGCGCGGACAAGAAGGTCGCGACCCTCCCCGCCGGGCAGCAGAACCAGTACGGCATCTACTCGGGCTGGGATACCTATCATTCGCTGGCTCAGCTGCAGGCGATGCTCGACCCGGCCGCCGCGAGCGACATGGCGCAGTCGCTGGTCAACTACTACGCGCAGAACGGCATCCTGCAGCAGTGGGGCTACCTGAACCTGGACAACTACGTCATGGTCGGGGACCCGTCGGACTCCCTCATCTCGGACTTCTATGCGTTCGGGGCGAAGAACTTCGACACCGCGACCGCGCTGGCGGACATGGTGAAGCAGGCCAGCACGGACAACGACGTGCGGCCCGGCGCGGCGCTGGAGAACAAGTTCGGCTACCTGCCGGAGGACGGCAGGTACCGCTGCTGCAACCCGCACGGGTACGTCCCGACGCTGCTGGAGTACGACTCCGAGGACTACGCGCTGTCCACGTTCGCGTCCGCCCTGGGCGACAGCACGGACGCGGCCAGGTTCATGCGCCAGTCCAACAACTGGGTCAACGTGTTCGACAGCTCCGACAACCTGCTCAACCCCAGGGACGAGAACGGCTCGTTCACCACCGGCGTCACGCCCACGGATAGCTCGCCGTATGTCGAGGGCGACGCTTACGAGTATCTGTGGAATGTCCCGAACGATTACAAGGGGCTGTTCTCGCTGCTCGGCGGGAACTCGAAGGTCGTGCCCGAACTGCAGCAGTACCTGTCACAGCCGGATGGCTTCGGGATGTTCGCGCAGCTGACCAACGAGTTCGACTTCGGCGAGCAGAACGCGCTCGACTACGCCGGCGACCCGGCCGGGACGCAAGCGGCGGTCAACAACATCCGCAACAGCATGTACTCGCCCGGCCCGGACGGCCTGGCCAACAACGACGACCTCGGCGCGAACAGCTCCTCGTTCATCTGGGGAATGCTCGGCATGTACCCGGAGAACTCGGGCAGCGGCAACCTGGTCTTCTCCAGCCCGGGCTTCCCGCACGTGGTCGTCAACCTGCCGAACCAGAACACGATCAGCATCAACGCCCCCGGTGCCTCGGCCACCAAGTTCTACGTCAAGTCGCTGACGCTGAACGGCCAGAGCTACCAGAAGCTCTACGTCCCCTACGCCACCCTGGCGCAGGGATCGACACTGGACTGGACGCTCGGCAGCCAGCCCACCACGTGGGGCAGCGCGGCGGCCGACGCGCCGCCGTCATCCGGGCCGGTATTCGCCGACGCCGCGTCGGTCAGCCCGTCGGCTCTCTACCTGAAGCCGAGCCAGTCCGGCACGACCATGCTGTCGGTCCGGTCGTCGGCGAACCGCGCGCAGACGGTCACCTGGACCGCGAACGCGCCGAGCGGCGTGACGGTCAGCCCGTCTAGCGGGTCGTTCCCGGTGGGGGCCAGCGGCACGGCAAGCGCGAAGCTCACCGTCATGGGCGGCAGCACGGACGGCAACTTCCCGGTTACCTTCACGCTGACCAGCACGGCGGGCAAGATCACGTCCGTCCCGCTCTCGGTGATCGTGGCGGCGCCCGGCGACCTGGCACCGTACGACAACGTCACCGGGATCAGCGCGGACGCCAGCCCGGGCACGGCCAACTACGACGGTGACACCTGCAGCTACTCCGAGCAGGCGCTGACCACCGCCGGGCTGTCGCCCGGGGCCAGCATCACCTCGGGCGGGCTGGACTACACCTGGTCGACTGTGCCGCCCGGCCAGTCGGACGCGGTGATCGCGGGCGGCCAGGTGCTGCCGGTGAGCGCGCCCGCGGGTGCCACGTCGATCGGCTTCCTCGGCAGCGCCGTGGACGCCGGCTCGACGGGCTCGGAAGGCACGGTGACGGTCACCTACACCGACGGCAGCACGTCCACGGCCCAGCTCGGGTTCTCCGACTGGACGCTGGCCGCGGGCGGCAGCAGCCTGCTGTTCGGCAACAAGATCGTGGGCCAGATGCCCTACCGCAACTGCGAGGGAGGCCAGCAGGGCGTGACGACCTACATCTTCTCGCAGACCATTGCGGTGGACAGCTCGAAGACGGTCGCCACTGTCACGCTGCCGAGCGACGTGGCCAACGGCTCGATCGGGATCTGGGCGATCTCGACCGGGTGAGAGGGGGCCTGGCGCCTCCCCGGCCA
>DASXME010000200.1:0-12732 GCA_036495825.1 Streptosporangiaceae bacterium | reverse complement strand
GACCGGCGACCGCTTCGAGCAGCAGGTGATGCAGCGGGGTGTACGGCAGCATCACGCCCAGCTGCCGGTTGCCCGGCGCCACCGAGGCGGCGACCGCGGCGTCCGCGCGGCGCGGCATCAGCACGATCGGCCGCCGCGGGCCGGCCAGCAGCGCGGCCGACGTCTGGTCCACCTCACACAATTGCCGCGCCGCGGCCAGGTCGGCGACCATCACCGCGAACGGCTTGTCCTCGCGGTGCTTGCGGCCGCGCAGCGCCTCGGCGGCCGCCTCGCAGGCCGCGTCCACGGCCAGGTGATAGCCGCCGAGCCCCTTCACCGCCAGCACCTGCCCGTCGATGAGCGCCGCTGCGGCCCCGGCCAGCGCGTCCCCGGGTACCCCAATGTCAACTAGCACTGTGCCGGCCGCGCGCAGCAGCCGCACGGCCGGCCCGCAGGCCGGGCAGCAGGTGGGCTGCGCGTGAAACCGCCGGTCCGCCGGGTCGTGATACTCCGCCGCGCACGGCTCGCACATCGCGAAGCCGGCCATCGTCGTCAGCGGCCGGTCGTACGGCACGTCGCGGACGATCGTGAACCGGGGCCCGCAGTTGGTGCAGTTGATGAACGGATAGCGGTACCTGCGATCGGCCGGGTCGGCCAGCTCGGCCAGGCAGTCGGCGCAGGTCGCGCTGTCGGCCGGCACGAGCGCCCGGCGGCGGCCGCCAGGCTCGCTAGGGGCAATCGAGAACGTCGTGGAACCGTTCGGAAGAATAGGTTTTGCGGTAATTCGTTCGATTCTCGCGAGCGGCGGCGCTTCACTTTCAAGCCCATCAAGAAATTTCCGAACGGCCTCCGGCGGGCCTTCGACTTCGGCGAACACGCCGTTCACGTCGTTGCCGACTATCCCGCCCAGGCCGAGCCGGCTGGCCAGCGAATAGACAAACGGGCGGAAGCCGACGCCCTGCACCGTGCCTTCTACCCGGACGGCCGTCCGGACGACTCCGCTCACCCGCCCTAGCTTAGGGCTCGCCGCCAGGCCAGCTGGGGTTACGCGGGTCGACCGCGGGGGGCAGGGCGCGCCAGTGCGGCTTGATGATGTAGCAGATGCCGCCGCTGCCCGAGCCCGGCCTGCCGTCCGGCTTGGTGTAGACCGTGCGCAGCCAGACGATCTCGAACTCGCGGCGGTCGTAGATCGTGTAGACGTTGCTGTCGCTGTTGGACGCGGGGTCGTTGACGATCACGCCGGTGCCGTCGGCGGTGAAGCCGATCACCACCCACAGGTGCCCGTTGGTCGTGTAGATGCCGAGCTCTTGCTTGGTGAACGACTGCGAGGTGACGACCGGGTAGCCGGCCGCGATCAGCACCTCGAGCTCCCACAGCGAGTTGAGCCTGGTGACCATGGCGTCCAGGCCGTAGCTGGCGGCGTAGGCGGTGTTGAACGGCCAGTTGCCGGTCCCGCCGTAGCCCCAGTCGTAGGTGTAGCGGGCGGCGTAGTCGACTGTCGGGTCCTGGAAGCTCGGATCCACCCAGGACAGCTGCGCCGGGGTCGGCCGCTGCCCCCAGTATTCGGTGGTCATCTCGGTCGAGGACGGGCTGCACCAGGCCTCGCCGCCGCCGCCGTACTGGTCGTACTGGCCGGCGTGGATGTTCTCCGCGTAGGGCGTCACGGTCAGCGTCAGCCCGGTGGCCGGCCCCGGCGGGCTGGCCGGAACGGTGGTCCTGGCCGGGACGTAGGAGGCGACCGCGCCGAGCTGCCAGACCCGCGGGCCGGCCGCCAGGCCAGGGCGCCGGTACAGGGTCAGCCGCAGCTGGTAGGCCTGCATCCGGTGCGTGCCGCGGGCGTTCCAGGTGTCGGTGGCGATCGCGCCGTAGGCATTGGCCTGGCCGTTGACCGAGGTGCGGCGCAGCTCGGTGTCGTACCGGGACCAGATGCCCATCGTCCACCAGTCGCTGTGCGCGCCGTCCATGATGGCCCGCATCTCCACCTTGACGAACGTGCCCTCCGGGGTGTCGGCGTTCCAGTGCGCGGTCAGCTGGTTGCCGCCGAAGCCGAGCGGCTGCACCGGGGAGGTCCAGACGCTGTATTCGTAGGTCCTGGTGGTCTTCAGGTACCGGTCGTGGTAGCTGGTCGTGCCCGCCGGGCGGGAGATCGTCACGCCGAGCCGCGAGCCGGACAGCACGGCGATCCCGTCGCCCCGGCCCGCCTCGAAGTCCTGCTGGGTGGTCCAGCGGTGGAACTGCACCCGCGAGTCGCGGGGCGGGTTGCCCGGCACCCGCCCGCCTGCCGCCCTGGCTGCCTGGGGGGCGACTTGCGCTGCGGCGAGTCCGAGGCCTCCGGCGATAAGGACATTGCGGCGTGACGGCAGGGAGTCAGCTGGCATACATGTAACTTAACGCCGTAAAGTCGCCTTGTGTAGGCGTGAATTTTCGGCGCTTGCTGGGCGGGCTGGCCCGGCGGGCTCAGATCGTGCCGAACAGCCGGTCGCCGGCGTCGCCGAGGCCCGGCACGATGTAGCCGCGCTCGTTCAGCCGCTCGTCGATCGTCGCGGTGACCACGCGGACCGGGACCGGCTCGTCGTTCGGGAACGCGGCGGCGAGCCTGGCGATGCCCTCGGGCGCGGCCAGCAGGCATATCGCGGTGACCGTGGCCGCGCCCCGCTCGGCCAGCATGCCGATGACGGTCGCCAGCGTGCCGCCGGTGGCCAGCATCGGGTCGAGCACGAACGTGTCGCGGCCGGTCAGGTCGGCCGGCAGCCGGTCCGCGTAGGCCGAGGCGATCAGCGACTCCTCGTCCCTGACCAGGCCGACGAAGCCGACGTCGGCGACCGGCAGCAGCCGCGCCATCCCGTCCAGCATCCCGATGCCTGCCCGCAGGATCGGCACGACCAGCGGGACCGGCCGGGCCAGCTTGACGCCGCGGGCCTCAGCGACCGGGGTGGTCACCGTGGTGGGCTGCACCCGGACCTCGCGGGTCGCCTCGTAGGCCAGCAGGGTGACCAGCTCGTCGGCGAGCCTGCGGAAGGTCGGGGCTTCGGTGCGGGTGTCGCGCAGGGCGGTCAGCTTGTGCGCAACGAGCGGATGATCGGCCACCAGCGTCTGCATGCTGGATAGTGTGGCAGGTCACCGGCGATTGGTGTGCCGTGCGAAATAGACTCGGGGGAGCCATCGGATGAGGGAGAGCGAATTGAGCCTGCTGGAATCGATCGGCGGTCCGCATGACCTCAGGAAGCTCAGCCCCGACCAGCTTCCGCTGCTGGCCAGCGAGATCCGGGACGTTCTCATCGACGTGGTCTCGCGGACCAGCGGCCACCTCGGGCCCAACCTGGGCGTGGTGGAGCTGACCATCGCGCTGCACCGGGCCTTCGACTCGCCGAGGGACCGGATCGTGTTCGACACCGGCCACCAGGCCTACGTGCACAAGCTGCTGACCGGCCGGCAGGCGGCCTTCGGCACGCTGCGCCAGCCCGGCGGCGTGTCGGGTTACCCCAGCCAGGCCGAGTCCGAGCACGACATCGTGGAGAACTCGCACGCCTCGACCAGCCTGGCCTACGCGGACGGCCTGGCCAAGGCGTACAAGCTGCGCGGCGAGACCGGGCGCACCGTGGTCGCCGTCATCGGCGACGGCGCGCTGACCGGCGGCATGGCCTGGGAGGCGCTGAACAACATCGCGGTGGCCAAGGACAGCAGGCTGGTCATCGTGGTCAACGACAACGGCCGGTCCTACCAGCCGACGATCGGCGGGCTGGCCAACCACCTGGCCACGGTCAGGATGTCGCAGCGGTACGAGAACGTGCTGGAGTACATCAAGAGCACGGTCACCCGCGCCCCGCTGCTCGGCCCGCCGCTGTACGACACGCTGCACGGGATCAAGAAGGGCATCAAGGACATGCTGGCGCCGCAGGTGCTCTTCGAGGACCTCGGCCTCAAGTATGTCGGCCCGATCGACGGGCACAACCCGGAGATGGTGGAGCACGCGCTGCGGCACGCCCGGGATTTCGGCGGCCCGGTGCTGGTGCACGTGATCACCAGGAAGGGGTTCGGCTACCCGCTGGCCGAGCAGAACGAGGAAGACTGCCTGCATCAGGTGCCGGCCGCCGCGGCCGCGTCCGCCGCGGTCAAGCGGACCTGGTCCCAGGTCTTCGGCGACGAGATCGCGGCGATCGGCGCCCGGCGGCCCGATGTGGTCGCGATCACCGCGGCGATGCTGCACCCGACCGGCCTCGGCGCGTTCGCGGCGGCGTTCCCCGACCGGGTGTACGACGTCGGCATCGCCGAGCAGCACGCGATGACGATGGCGGCCGGCCTGGCCATGGGCGGGATGCACCCGGTGGTCGCGCTCTACTCGACGTTCCTCAACCGGGCCTTCGACCAGATGCTGATGGACGTGGCGCTGCACAAGCTGCCGGTCACGATCGCGCTGGACCGGGCCGGGGTCACCGGTCCCGACGGCGCCAGCCACAACGGCATGTGGGACGGCTCGATCATGCAGATGGTGCCCGGGCTGCGGATCGCCGCCCCGCGGGACGCCGTCCGGCTGGCCGAGCTGCTGAACGAGGCGGTGGCGATCGGCAGCGGCCCCACGGCGGTGCGCTACCCCAAGGGGACGGTCGGCGGCGAGGTCGAGGCGGTCGCCAGGCTCGGCTCGATGGACGTGCTGCACGAGCCGGGCGACGCCCAGCCGGACGTGCTGCTGATCGGTGCCGGGCCGATGGCGGTGGTGTGCACCGAGGCCGCGCGGCGGCTGGCCGACCAGGGCATCGGCGTCACGGTGCTGGACCCGCGCTGGCTCAAGCCGCTGGACGAGGCGCTGGTCGAGGCGGCGCGGGCGCACCGCCTGGTCGCTGTGGTCGAGGACAACGGGCGGTCCGGCGGCTTCGGCGACGCCGTGTGCCGGCTGCTGCGCGACCGCGACGTGGAGACGCCGGCCAGGACCTTCGGGCTGCCGCAGGAGTTCCTCAGTCACGGCGAGCGCGGCCAGATCCTGAACGACGCCGGGCTGACCCCGCAGCACGTCGCCCGGCAGATCACCGAGGCGGTCGCCGGGCGCTCCCGTGACCTGGTGCCATGAGCAGCCTGCAGGTAGCCATCGTCGGATCCGGCCCGGCCGGGCTGTACACGGCCGAGGCGCTGATCAAGCAGGCGGCCGCGCTGCCGGAGCCGCCGCGGCTGCGGGTGGACGTGATCGACCGGCTGCCGACGCCCTACGGGCTGGTCCGCTACGGCGTCGCCCCCGACCATAAGTCGATCAAGTCGATCGCCGAGTACCTGCGCAAGGTGCTCGAGCACCCGGACGTGGGCTTCCTCGGCGACGTGCACCTCGGCGACGACATCACCCGCGACGACCTGCTCGGCTGCTACGACGCGGTGGTGTACGCGACCGGCGCGATGCGCGACCGGCACCTCGGCATCCCCGGCGAGGACCTGCCCGGCAGCTTCGCGGCGACCGACTTCGTCAACTGGTACTGCGGGCATCCCGACATGGACCCGCAGGCGTTCACCCTGGACGCCGAGTCGGTCGCGGTCATCGGGGTGGGCAACGTCGCGGTGGACGTGGCCCGCATCCTGGTCAGGGACCCGGCCGAGCTGCGCGGCACCGACGTGCCGCAGCCGGTGCTCGAGGCGCTGATGGCCAGCAAGGTCCGCGAGGTGCACATGATCGGCCGCCGCGGCCCGGCGCAGGCCAAGTTCACCACGAAGGAGCTGCGCGAGCTGGGCGAGTTGGCCGACGTGGACGTCGTGGTGCCCGCCGCCGAGGCGGATCTCGCAGCGTTCGACCCTACCGGGGGCAGCGCCGAGCTGGCCGTCAGCGACCGGCACGTGCGCGGCAACTACACGGTGATCAGCGACTGGGCGGGCCGCGCGCCCGCCGGGCGGCCCCGCAGGCTGACGCTGCGGTTCTGGCTGCGGCCGGTGTCGGTCGACGGCACCGACCGGGTAACCGGGCTGACGCTGGAGCGCACCCGGCTGGACGACCAGGGTGCCTTCACCGGGACCGGGGAGCTGGAGCGGCTCGACGTATCGATGGTGCTGCGCAGCGTGGGTTACCAGAGCGTGCCGCTGGCCGGCGTCCCGTTCGACGAGCGGGCCGCGGTCGTGCCGAACGACGCGGGCCGGGTGCTCGGGCCCGACGGGCCGCTGCCGGGGGAGTACGTAGCCGGCTGGCTGAAGCGCGGCCCGACCGGCGTGATCGGCACGAACAAGTCCGACGCGGCGCAGACCGTGCGCAGCCTGCTCGAGGATCTGGTCGGCGGGGCCAGCCAGGTACCGCGGGCCGGGCTGCTGCGCTACCCGCCCGGCCAAGGCGGCGGCAGCTCGCCGCTGGCCGGCCTGCTGGCCGCCCGCGGCGTCCGCCCGGTGACCTACCAGGACTGGCTCGGGATCGAGCAGGCCGAGGCGGACCTCGGCGAGTCGCTCGGCCGTGGTGGCCGGGTCAAGCTGGCGGGCCGGGCGGCGCTGGCACAAGCCTGCGGACGGTGACGTTCCGGCTGCGTGCCGAATTAGATGATCACAAGTAGTTCCCTTGTGAGCCAAGTCACGTCACAGTATCGGCATGACGAATACGCAGCAGCGCTCGGGACGGCTTGAGGTCCGTTCGATCGACTACGTGCCGCTGAGCGAGCGGCACGGCAAGATCTGGCACCTCGGGCCGTTGTGGTTCATGTCGAACGCGCAGATTGCCACGCTCGCGGTCGGCCTGATCAGCATCGGCGAGGGCGCCTCGCTGTTCTGGTCGGTACTGGCCATCGTGATCGGGGTGCTGGTCGGCACGCTGTTCATGGCGTTCCACTCGGCGCAGGGCCCGCAGCTCGGGCTGCCGCAGATGATCCAGTCGCGCCCGCAGTTCGGCTACATCGGGGCGTTGCTCGTCTGGCTGTTCGCCTACGTGCAGTACGCCGGGTTCAACGTGTTCAACACGATCCTCGGCAGCGAGTCGATGAGCACCACGGCGCACGGCTCGACCAAGCTGTGGATCGTCATCGTGACCGTGGTGGCGCTGGTGGTCGCGCTGGTGGGTTACGACCTCATCCACCGGGCCGAGCAGGGCCTGACCTACCTCATGATCGTCATCTTCGGCATCTTCACGGTCGCGCTGTTCGTGATCCACTACCCGGCGGGCACCTTCGACATCGGCACGTTCAAGGCAGCGCCGTTCTTCGGCCAGTTCGGCGTGGTGGCCGGGTACCAGATCAGCTGGGCCATCTACGTCTCGGACTACTCGCGGTACATGCGGCCGGACGTGACCGTGCGCAAGACGTTCTTCTGGACCTACTGGGGATCGGCGATCGGCGGCGCCTGGATGATGATCGTGGGTGCCGTGCTGGCCGCCTGGGCCGGCAAGAGCTTCGACGGCACCGGCATCGCGGAGCTCAACCGGGTCGGCAACCACGTCTTCGACGGGTTCGGCGCGGTCGTGCTCATCCTCGCCGCGCTCGGCCTGGTCTCGGTGACCGCGCTGAACATGTACGGCGGCTCGCTCACGCTGATCAGCGCGATCGACTCCATCAAGAAGGTACGGCCGACGCTCAGCATGCGGATCCTCACGGTCGGCTTCACGGCCGCGCTTTCGCTGGTCGGCGCGCTCGCCGCGACGCACAACTTCCTGGCCAACTTCAACAACTTCCTGCTGCTGGTCCTCTACCTGTTCATCCCGTGGACCGCGGTCAACCTGGTCGACTACTACATCGTGCGGCGCGGGCACTACGCGATCGCCGAGATCTTCAATCCCAACGGGCTGTACGGCCGCTGGGGGTGGCGCGGCGTCACCGCCTACGTCATCGGCTTCGCGGCCATGAGCCCGTTCTTCAACGTCGGCACGCTGTACGAGGGCGCGGGCGCCAAGGCGCTCGGCGGCGCGGATATCTCGTTCTTCATCGGGCTTCCGGTAGCGGGCGTCCTGTATTACGTCTTCAGTCGGTCGATCGACGTGGCGGCCGAGCGGCGGGTGGCGGACGCCGAGGCGGCCGGGCTGGAGGCCGGAGTCCGCTGACCGTGGCCCGCTCTGCCTGGTCAGCGGTCCGCTCGGCCTGGTCGACGGCGGCCGCGGTCCGCTCCGGTGAGCTGGCCGCCGTCGACGCGGTCTCCGCCGCGCTGGACCGGATCGGGCGGCTGGACCCTGGGATCAACGCGTTCACGATCGTCACGGCCGAGGCGGCGCTGGCGCAGGCCGCCGAGGTCGACAGGGGGGAGCGCTCCGGGCCGCTGGCCGGGGTGCCGGTCTCGGTGAAGGATCACCTCTGGGTGCGCGGCCTGCCCGCGACCAACGGCTCGCGCGCGCTGGCCGGCTTCGTCGCCCCGGCCGACTGCGCGTGCGTCGCCCGGCTGGTGGCGGCGGGCGCGATCATCGTGGGCAAGACCAACAACCCGGAGTTCTGCTACCGCGGCGTCACCCGCAATGACCTGTGGGGCGAGACGCGCAACCCGCGCGACCCCGGCCGCACCTGCGGCGGCTCCAGCGGCGGCGCGGCGGCCTCGGTGGCCAGCGGCATGGTGCCGCTGGCGATCGGGACCGATGGCGGCGGCTCGATCCGCATCCCGTCGGCGTTCTGCGGCACCGTGGGTCTCAAGCCGACGTTCGGGCTGATCCCGAAGATGCCGGGCTTCCGCGGCTGGCCCACGCTGTCGGTCACCGGCCCGATCGCCGCCGACGTCCGCGACCTGGCCCTGGCCGCCTCGGTCATGGCCGGGCCGTCGCCTCAAGACCCGCTGAGCTATCCGTCTGGTTTGTCGGGGCTTTCCGTGCTGGACGAGCGGGGCTGGGCCGGGCTGAGGGTCGCTTTCTCTGCCGACCTCGGCTTCGCGGCCCTGGACGCCGACGTCCGCGCGGCCTTTGGTGCTGCCATCGACCGCATCGGTGCGGCCTGCGCCGCGGCCGGCGCCGTGCTCACCTCGGCGCACCCGCCGCCGTGCGATCCCAGCCCGCTGTGGGACCCGATCGCGCTCGCCGAAGGCTGGGCCTCCGAGGGCCCGGTGCTGGAGGCGCACCCCGATCTCGTCGGTGCCGACGCCGCCGCGATCGTCCGGGACGGCCAGCGAATCTCGGCCCGGGAGTACCTGGACGCCCAGGACGCCCGCGCCCGGTACACCACGGCCTGGCTCGGCTTCTTCGACGATTACGACGTGCTGCTCACCCCGGCCATGCCGGTCAGGGCGTTCGAGCTCGGCCGCCTCGCGCCCCCGGCGATCAACGGCGCGGCGGTGCCCGACACCTACGACGCCTGGTGCGCGCTGGCGCTGCCCGCCAATCTTGCGGGCCTGCCCGCGGTATCGGTGCCGATCGGCTCCGGCCTGCCCGTCGGCCTGCAGATCATGGGCGCCCGCTGGGGGGACGCGACCGTCCTGCGCGCCGCCGCGGCCGCCTCCGACCTTTAGCCTGCGGCTACGCCGCGGCGAGCGGGCCGGCCAGGGCGGTGGCCAGCGCCAGCAGCAGGATCAGGCTGGCCAGCGCCATCCCGTAGCCGGCCAGGCAGCCGCGCCGCGGAGGTTCCATCAGCCGCTGCACCCGGGCCGTGACCGCGCCGCCGGTGGCGGCCAGCGCGGCCACCGGCACGGCCGTCCCGGTGCCCATGGCCAGCAGCGCGGTGACGAGCGCGCGGTGCCCGCTGCGGCGCGCCGCCACATCGTCGGCACACATTTCGGCCAGCCGCGCCACCTCGGCCGGCGCCCTGGTGAACAGCGGCACGGCCGGGAAGCTGGCCGCCAGCCCCCGGGTGAGCGCGACCAGCAGGTGGTGGCGGCCGGCCAGGTGCGCCCGCTCGTGCGCCAGCACCGCCGTGAGCTGCGCCGGGTCCAGCACGGCGAGGGCCCCGCTGGTGAGCACGATCGTCGCGGGCCGGCCGGGCACGCAGTACGCGGCCGGCTGCGGTACGTCGAGCACCACGGCAGGCCCGGCGTCAGGCAGCCTGCGCCCGGTAATCCTGGCCGCCTCGGCGTGCGCGCGGGCGGCCCGCTGGGCGCGCTGCACGTCGCGCCCGTACCGCCAGGCCAGCGCGGCCGCCGCCAGGGCCGCGGCGGTCGCCGCCACGCCCAGGGAGAACTCGAAGATCGCGCTGCGGTAGACCACCGGGGAGCAGGTTTCCCCGGTCACCGAGCGGCAGACGGCCCCGGCCAGGCTGGACCAGCCGGTGATGGACGCCCTGAGCAGGAACTGCAGCGCGACCAGCAGCGAGGCCAGCACGCTCGCCAGCGCGGTCAGCCAGGCGGCCAGTCCCAGCCGGGCGCTGATGCCGCGTGCGGTCAGCCTGGTCAGCAACGGAGGCACGTACCAGGCCACCACGAGCGCGTACGCGAACACGAGCAGCGCGGGTTTCATCCGGGTCTTCGTTCTGGGCTTCGTTCTGTCAGCCGGCGCACGACGTCGCGCAGGACTTCGGATTCCGCGCCGCCCATCTCGGCGACGAAGTGGCTCAGCACCACCTCGGTGTCCCCGCCGCCGGCCAGCGCTTCGCTCATCAGCCGGGCGCTGTACTCCTCCCGGCTGGCGGTGGCCGTGTAGCGGTACGCCTTGCCGTCCTTGGCCCGGGCGAGCCAGCCCTTCCGGTGCAGGTTGTCCATCGTGCTCATGACCGTGGTGTACGCGATGACCCGGTCCTGCTGCAGCTCTTCGAGCAGCTCGCGCACGGTCACCGGGCCGTCGTGATCCCACACCAGGTGCATGATCACTGCCTCCAGGTCACCGAACCCGCGCACGACACCTCCCGCGTCCCGCCGTCAGCATACGAAATCTCCTCCCGCCTGCCTCGTCCCCAGCCCATGATACTATCTACGTACGTAGGCAGTAGGTAATGTGGCGCATCCCGGTGAGGAGATTGGTGCCGTGTCCAAGGGCAGCAGAAACCGGCAGAGCACCCGCGAGCGGGTCGCGCAGATGCGAGCCGAGGAGGCGCGCCGCCGTCGCCGTCGCAACTGGCTGGCCGGGGCCGCCGCCGTAGTCGTGGTGGCTGCCGCGGCCGTCGGCATCACGCTGGCCGCCACCGCGGGCAACTCGCCGGGCAGCACGGCCAGCGGCGGCACGCCGCACCTGAAACTCGCCTCGCTCAGCAGCCTGGGCACGCTAACCCCAGCCCCTGCGGCCGGCCCGCTCGGCCCAGAAGGCGTCCCTATCCCGAACGCCGCCCCGCTCACCGGCACCGCCACGAAAACCCAGGGCCAGACCGTGGACGGCATCAGCTGCCAGACCAACGAGCAGACCATCTTCCACATCCACGCGCACCTGACCATCTTCGTAAACGGCTCGGCCCGCCAGGTCCCGGCCGGCATCGGGATCCCCGGAGCCCGCGCCCAGCAGACCGCTCAGGGACCGTTCATCAGCAGCGGCACCTGCTTCTACTGGCTGCACACCCACGCCGCCGACGGCATCATCCACATCGAGTCGCCCGTCCACCGCACCTACACGCTGGGGGAGTTCTTCAACGAATGGGGCCAGCCCCTCGGCCCGGACCAGGTCGGCCCGGCCAGGGGACACGTCACCGCGATCTACAACGGCCAGCTGTACCAGGGCAACCCGAGCGACATCCCGCTCGCCAAGCACGCCCAGATCCAGCTCGAGGTAGGCACCCCGCTGGTAGCCCCCATATCCATCACCTGGCCCAGCGGCCTGTAGCTGCCTGGGCCTGGGTCCCGGCCGCTAGCTGCCCGGTGACACGATGCCGTGGTCGAAGGAGTAGACGATGGCGGTGGCCCGGTCGCGCAGGCCGAGCTTGCCCAGGACGTGGCCGATGTGGCTCTTCACGGTGAGCTCGGAGATGAACAGCGCCTCGGCGATCTCGCGGTTGCTCAGGCCGCGCCCGATCAGGCGCAGCACGTCGCGCTCCCGCGTGGTCAGCGCGGCGGCCGCGGGGTCCTGCGCCGGCACGGGCGCCGTGCTGCGGTAGGCGGTGAGCACACGCGCGGTCACCGCAGGGTCGAGCCACGCATCTCCGGCGGCGACGGCGTGGACCGCGCGCACCAGGTCCTCGGCCGGGGAGTCTTTGAGGATGAACCCGGCGGCGCCGGCCCGCAGCGCGGCCGAGAGCAGTTCGTCGTCATCGAAGGTGGTCAGGACCAGCACCGGCGGCGCGTCAGCGGCGGCCCGCAGCCGCCGGGTCGCCTCGATGCCGTCGACGTGTTTCATCCGCAGGTCCATCACCACCACATCGACCTGCCGCCCGCCCAGCGCCGACGGCACGTCTGCGCCGTCAGCGCATTCGGCGACGATGCTGAACCCGTCCCGCCGGCGCAGGATGCGGCGCAATCCGGCCCGCACGAGCTCCTGGTCATCGACCAGCATGACCGCCGTCAGGCCGGCTGGTTCACCGCCGGCCCCAGTCATCGGCCACCGCCTTCACGATGCATCGCGCGGCTGGCGGCCCAGGCGCCGCAAGGCTGGCGTCGTCGGCGGCGGGGATGTGCAGCCGGACGACCCACTCGCCGCCGTCTGGGCCCGAGCTGGCGTCTGGTCCGGAGCTGCTGTCTGGTCCTGAGCTGAAGGTGCCGCCGAGCTGGGCGGCTCGCTCGGCCATCCCGGGCAGGCCCGCACCCTGCCGCCGCGGCGTGGCGGCGGCAGCGGCGGCCGCGGGCAGTCCGTTGCGCACCTCCAGCCGGACCCCGTCGCCGGTGAGGTCGAGCAGGACACCGGCCGGCTGATGCGGCGCGTGCTTGGCGATGTTGGCCAGTGACTCCTGGATGATCCGGTAGACGCCGAGACTCGTGGCCGACGAGACATCCGCGGGATCGCCGAGCAGCCGGTAGCCGAGCTTGACGCCGGCCGCTCGCACGGAC
>DASXME010000199.1:0-12770 GCA_036495825.1 Streptosporangiaceae bacterium | reverse complement strand
TCAGCCATCAGCCGGGGATCCCCGGCTGTCCGCGCCAGCCCGACGGCCTCGTCGATCTGGGCCCGCGCGGCCGGCAGGTCGCCGTGCTCGAACCTGAACCAGCAGAGCTGGCCGAGCGCATCGGCAGCGACCGCGTCGTCGCCGAGGCTACGGGCGATGCTGATGGCCTCGGCGGCCATCGAGGTGACCGCCGAGTCGGCGCCGAAGTGATCCACCAGATGACAGGTGACGGTGAGCGCCCGGGCCCGGACCGCAGTGGGCTCGCGGGCGTCGGGCCGCTTCAGCAGGACGGTGAGCGCCTCGATGACCTCGCCGCCGTGGCCGCGCATGTTGCAGAACCAGCGCAGCCCCGCCGCCAGCCGCAGGCCGGGCTCGGCACCGCCGGGATCGGCAATGCTGAAGGCCAGCGCGGCGCGGATGTTGTCGAACTCGGCCTCGAGCCGGTCCAGCCAGCGGCCCTCGTCCGGGCCGCGCAGGTGCGCCCCGGCGGTCTCGACCAGGGCCAGGTAGTGATCGCGGTGCGCGGCGCGGGTTTCGCTCAGCTCCGGGCCGGCCCGCAGCGCGAGGCGCTCGGCGGCGTAGTGCCGGACCGTCTCCAGCAGCCGGTAGCGGGTCGAGCCGCGGACCTCCTCGGCTTGCACCAGGCTCTTGTCGACCAGGGCGGCCAGCCGGTCAAGCACCTGCCATTCGCCGGCCCCGCCCGCTGAGGTGACCGCTTCGGCGGCGGCCAGGGTCCAGCCCCCGGCGAAGACCGACAGCCGGCCGAGCACGGTCCGCTCCTCCGGGTTGAGCAGGTCGTAGGACCAGTCGATCAGGGCCCTGAGCGTCTGATGGCGGGGCAGCGCGGTACGGTTCCCGCCGGTCAGCAGCTGGAAACGCTGATCGAGCCTGGAGCTGATCTCCGGCACCGACAGCGAGCCCAGCCGGGCCGCGGCCAGTTCCAGCGCCAGCGGTATCCCGTCCAGGCGGACGCACACCGCCGCCACCGCCGCGGCGTTGACGTCATCGAGGGCGAAGCCCTGCCGGTGCATCCTGGCGTGCTCGGTGAACAGCTGCACCGACTCGAAGGCGGCGAGCCCCTGCGGGTCGGCCAGATCGGCAGGCGGCACCGGCAGCGAAGGAACCCGGAAGACGTGCTCGCCGCCGATCCCCAGCGGCTCCCTGCTCGTGACCAGCAGGCGCGCTCCCTGGCAGGACCGCATCATGACGTCGGCCAGCTTGGCGACCGCGCCGAGCACGTGCTCGGCGTTGTCGAGCACCAGCAGCAGACGGCGGTCGCCGACCGCGTCGGCCAGGGTGTCGAGCATCGGCCGCCCCGGCTGCTCGCGAACGCCGAGCACCGCGGCCACGGTGCGGGCCACCAGCTCGGGGTCGGCCACCGGCGCCAGCCCGACCAGCCACACCCCCTCGCCGTCGCCGTCCAGCGCTTCGGCCGCCGCGTGCAGCGCCAGCCGGGACTTGCCGATGCCGCCCGGCCCCGTGATCGTGATCAGCCGTGCCCCGCCCGACAGCATGGACCGCAGCTCGGCCAGCTCGGCGGCCCGGCCGACGAAACTGGTCGGCTGCGACGGCAGGTTATGCCGCACCGCCCTCACCGCGCCCGAGGGGAGCCCCATCCGCTTATTGTGCACCCGGGCATGTCCCCGGCCTGCCGCCGGAGACGCGGACTTTACGGCACCAGGAGCAGCTTGCCGGTGACCCGGCGGGAGGCCAGGTCGGCCTGGGCGCGGGCGGCGTCGGCCAGCGGGTACCTGCCGCCGATATGCACCTCGAGCTCGCCGCTGGCGACCAGCTCGAATATCTCGCCTGACCGCCACAGCAGTTCGTCCCGGCTGGCGATGTAGTGCCCGAGGGTAGGCCGGGTGAGGTACAGCGAGCCGCCGGTGTTGAGGCGCTGCGGGTCGAACGGCGGGACCGGGCCGCTGGCCGCGCCGTACAGCACCATGGTGCCGCGCGGCCGCAGCGCGGCCAGGCTGGCGTCGAAGGTGGCCTGGCCGACGCTGTCGTAGACCACGTGGGCGCCGGCGCCGCCGGTCAGCTCGGCCACCGCCGTGCCGAGCTCCTCGTATCGGGCGGTCCGGTGCGCGCCCGCCCGCCGGGCCAGCTCGGCCTTCTCCGGCGTCGAGGTGGTGGCGACGACCACGCCGCCGCGCCTGGCGATCAGGCGGGTCAGCAGCAGGCCCACGCCGCCTGCCGCCGCGTGCACGACCGCGATGTCGCCTGGCTGCACCGGGTAGGTGCTGCTGGCCAGGTAGTGCGCGGTCATGCCCTGCAGCATCACGGCGGCGGCCGTCTCGGCCTCCATGCCAGGCGGGACCGGGACCGCCCGGTCGGCGGGCACGACGACCTGCTCGGCGTAGCTGCTCCCCACGCCGGCCCACGCCACCACGTCCCCGGCCGCGAACAGGGTGACGTCGCCGGCCACGGCGGTGACCGTGCCTGCTCCCTCGCCGCCGGGCACGTACGGCAGTGCGGCGCGGTACGGCGGCCGGCCCTCGCGCTGGTAGATGTCCATGTAGTTGACTCCGGCGGCCGCTAGCCGGACAAGGATGTGGCCCGGCGGCAGCTCGGGAACCTCCCGCTCGGCCACGGTCAGCACCTCCGGGCCGCCGTAGCCAGTGCCCAGCACGGCACGCATGGTCATGTTTTCTCCTGGACGTCAGTCGTCGGGCCAAGCTTCGGCGATCAGCTTGCGGGTGTCAGCAAGCAGCTCGGGAAGCACTTTAGTCCGGCCGACCACCGGCATGAAGTTCGTGTCGCCGCCCCACCGCGGCACCACGTGCTGATGCAGGTGCGCGGCGATGCCCGCGCCTGCCACGCCGCCCAGGTTGATGCCGACGTTGAAGCCGTGCGCGCCGGAGGCGATGCGCAGCGCCCTGATCGCACGCTTGGTGTGCGCGGCCACCTCGGCCGTCTCCGGCTCGGTGAGGTCGACGTAGTCGGCGACGTGCCGGTACGGGCAGATCAACACGTGCCCGCCGTTGTACGGGTAGAGGTTGAGCACGGTGTAGACCAGCTTGCCGCGCGCCACCACCAGGCCCTCGTCGTCCGGCAGCCCCGGCGCCCGGCAGAACGGGCAGCTGTCCTCCGGCCGCCCGCCGCCAGCCGCGTCCGACGGCTGCCCGTGCGTCTCCGCGCCGCCCTTGATGTAGGCCATCCGGTGCGGCATCCACAGCCGCTCGAAGCTGTCCGGAACCCCGGCCCCTTCGGCCGGCGGCGACCCGGGCGGCTGCGTGCTAGGCATGGGTGCAGCATAGGCGGCTCCAAGCCGGTAGCTCTGCTTGAGGGTTGCCCCCTCAGCGTCAGACCTGGATGCGGTCCCTGACCGCGGTCACGATCTCGGCTACCGCCTCGTCGACGGGGACTCCGTTGCGCTGCGACCCGTCCCGGTAGCGGAACGAGACGGCGCCGGCGGCCACGTCGGTCTCGCCCGCCAGCAGCATGTAGGGCACCTTCTCCCGCTGCGCGGTGCGGATCTTTTTCTGCATCCGGTCGTCGCTCGCGTCTACCTCGACCCTGATCCCCTGCTCGCGCAGGCGCGCCGCCACCGTCTCCAGGTAGGGCACGTGCGCGTCAGCGATCGGGATGCACACCGCCTGGACCGGCGCTAGCCAGGGCGGGAACGCCCCAGCGTAATGCTCAGTCAAGATGCCGAAGAAGCGCTCGATCGACCCGAACAGGGCGCGGTGAATCATGATCGGCTGTACCCGTGAGCCGTCTGCCGCCTGGTATTCCAGGCCGAACCGGCGCGGCAGGTTGTAGTCCAGCTGGATGGTGGACAGCTGCCAGCTGCGGCCGATGGCGTCCTTGGCCTGCACCGAGATCTTCGGCCCGTAGAACGCGGCGCCGCCCGGATCGTCGACGAGCTCGAGGCCCGACTCCATCGCGGCCTCGCGCAGCAGGCTGGTGGCGTGCTCCCAGTCCTCGTCGCTGCCGACGAACTTCTCCTTGACGTCGTCGCGGGTGGACAGCTCCAGGTAGAAATCCTCCAGGCCGTAGTCGCGCAGCAGGCCGAGCACGAAGGACAGCAGGTTCTTGAGCTCGGCGCCCACCTGCTCCCTGGTGCAGAAGATGTGCGCGTCGTCCATGGTCAGGCCGCGCACCCGGGTCAGGCCGTGCACGACGCCTGACTTCTCGTACCGGTACACGGTGCCGAACTCGAACAGCCGCTGGGGCAGCTCGCGGTACGACCGGCCCCTGGAGCGGTACACCAGGATGTGGAACGGGCAGTTCATCGGCTTCAGGTAGTACCTGGCGCCCTCGAACTCCATCGGCGGGAACATGTTCTCGGCGAACCAGCCCAGGTGCCCCGAGGTCTCGAACAGCTCCGCCTTGGTGATGTGCGGGCTGTTCACGAACTCATAGCCGGACTCCTCGTGCCTGCGCCGCGAGTAGTCCTCCAGGATCCGCCGGATGGTCCCGCCCTTGGGGTGGAACACGGCCAGCCCGCTGCCGACCTCCGGCGGGAACGAGAACAGGTCAAGCTCGGCGCCCAGCTTGCGATGGTCGCGCCGCTCCGCCTCGGCCAGCAGCCTGAGGTACTCGTCCTGCGCCTCGCGCGACTCCCACGCGGTGCCGTAGATCCGCTGCAGCTGCGGGTTCTGCTCGCTGCCCCGCCAGTACGCCCCGCCGGTGCGCATCAGCTTGAAGGCCGGGATGTTCCTGGTGGTGGGCAGGTGCGGGCCGCGGCACAGGTCCTTCCAGCACAGCTCGCCGGTGGCGCGATCGAGGTTGTCGTAGATCGTGAGCTCTTCGCCGCCGACCTCGACGGACTCCTCGTCCTTCGGTCCCTTGAGGCCGATCAGCTCGAGCTTGTACGGCTCCGCGGCCAGCTCGGCCCGTGCCTCCGCGTCGCTGACCGCCCGGCGGGAGAACCGCTGGCCCTGCTTGACGATCTGGCGCATCCGCTGCTCGATCGCCTTGAGATCCTCCGGGCCGAACGGCTCGGGCACGTCAAAGTCGTAGTAGAAGCCGTTCTCGACCGGCGGGCCGATGCCGAGCTTCGCCGCGGGGAACAGCTGCTGCACCGCCTGGGCGAGCACGTGCGCGGTCGAGTGGCGCAGGATCGCGCGGCCGTCCGGGCTCGCGGTCTGCACCGGCTCGACGACATCGCCGTCAGCCAGCGGGCGGGCGAGATCACGCAGGTCCCCGTTGACCCGGGCGGCGATGACGGCCCCGCCGGGGCTGTCGAGTGCCTCACCCGCCGTCGTGCCGGCCTCGACCACATGCTCGCTGCCTGCGAGGGTGATGCGAAGCTGATTGGCGGACACGGCTGACTCCCGGTGCGTGAGATGGTTGCCGGACAGGACCTGGTGCCTGTCCGTGCCCCGATGCTATCGAGGCCCGGCGTTGCTGCTCACCCGGTTCAACCAGGCGGGCCGGGTGCGGCCGATGCTACCGAAGGGTCTGCCAGTGTGCCGACCTGGCGCAGTCGGCGGGACGGGACGCCTTTGCGACTGTTGGCGAGCCGGGAGATCGCCATCGTTGGCGGGAATATTCACCAGCAGGTGGACATGCCTGACCCCGCCGCTGAACTCCCGCAGTTCATCACTCCCGCAGTTCATCGCCGAAGTCCGCGCACACGTCCCGCATGGTCTGCTCGGTGCATTCCAGGTGGCGTGATGCGAGGCAGCACGCCAATATCCGGTAGCGAAAACTAAGGCGAAATTTAGTGTCTACCAGTGCATATGTCGTCACGCCGGGTCATGAAACCAAGTATGCTGGATGGGTGCACCTACGGTACAGCTTCCGTCTCTATCCCACTGTCGGCCAGCAGCAGGCGCTGGCTCGCGCATTCGGCTGCGCGCGGGTGGTGTTCAACGACGCGCTGCGCGCCCGGGAAGACGCGCATGCGGCCGGACTTCCGTACGTCACAGACGCAGAGCTGTCGGCGAGGCTGACAGCGGCGAAGGCCACCCCGGAGCGGTCGTGGATGGCCGAGGTGTCTTCGGTGATGCTGCAGCAGGCACTGGCAGACCTGAATAACGCCTACCGGAGCTTCTTCGCCTCTGTCGCTGGCAAGCGCACGGGAGCGAAAGTCAAGCTGCCCAGCTTCCGGTCCCGTAAGGACCGTCGGCAGTCGATCCGGTTCACTCGCAACGCGCGGTTCGCCGTCACGACGGGCGGGAAGCTGCGGTTGCCGAAGATCGGGGACGTCCCGGTCCGCTGGTCTCGCAGGCTGCCGTCCGAACCGTCGTCGGTGACCGTGATCAAGGACGCAACCGGCCGGTATTTCGCCAGCTTCGTCGTCGAGGTTACGCCCAGCGCGCTGCCCCGCACAGGGTCAGCGGTCGGCGTTGACCTCGGGCTCACCCACTTCGCGGTGCTGTCGGACGGCCGGAAAGTCGCATCCCCCCAGTTTCTGCGGCGCGCGGAGAAGAAGCTGAGGCGCGCCCAGCAGGCCTTGTCACGCAAGCAGAAAGGCAGCAAAAACCGGAACAAGGCCAGAGTCAAGGTCGCCCGTGCCCATGCCAGGGTGGCCGATGCGCGGCGCGACTTCCACCACCAGCTCTCGACGGCACTGATCCGCGAAAACCAAGCGGTCGCCGTTGAGGACCTGTCGGTGAAAGGACTCGCGCGCACCCGGCTGGCCAAGTCTGTCCACGACGCCGGCTGGTCAGCGTTCACGGGCATGCTGGAATACAAGGCCAGGTTGTATGGCCGGGACTTCCACCGGATCGGCCGGTTTGAGCCCACTTCCCAGGTGTGCTCGACGTGTGGAGTGAAAGACGGTCCGAAACCGCTGCATGTCCGCCAGTGGACATGCGCCGGGTGCGGGACTGCCCATGACCGGGATGTAAATGCGGCGGTCAACGTCGCGAAGGCCGCCGGGCTGGCGGCATCCGCCTGTGGAGCGCAGGTAAGACCAGGGTTTGTCCTGGCGCAGCGCGGTGAAACAGGAACCCACCGAGGTGCCGTATGAACTCGGCACGGCAGGAATCTCCAGCCTTCAGGTGGAGAGGAAGTCAAAGGCCCGC
Organism: Streptosporangiaceae bacterium; assembly: GCA_036495825.1. Classification (GTDB taxonomy): domain Bacteria; phylum Actinomycetota; class Actinomycetes; order Streptosporangiales; family Streptosporangiaceae; genus PALSA-505. Next base: position 5,793 of record DASXME010000199.1, on the reverse strand, counting down.
CATGTCCAGCAGGTCATCGAGGATGGCGCCGAACGTCGTCACCTTGAGGCTGAGGTGGCCCTCGCCTCGCTTGAACCTGGACCGGGCGCCGGGGATGTGCTTGGCCAGCCATTTGCCGTGCGCCTGCGGCACCATCAGGTCCTGGTTGCCCTGCCAGACCGCGACCTTCCCGGCCGAGGCGAGCGGGAACCCCCAGTCCGCGACGAACGCGAGGTCGTCGTCCCGCCAGCCGGCGATGCCCGCCTCGCCCTGCACCGAAGCGCGCAGGGACGCCGCCATATAGTCGGCGAACGGGCCGGTCAGGACCGCCTTGTCCGCCTCCGGCAGCAGGCCGCCCAGCTCCGCGATCACCTGGTCGCCCTGGACGACGCCCAGGCTGGCCGCCTCGGCTTCCAGCAGGCTGTCGAGGGTTTCGCCGCCGCGCAGCGAGGCGCCGAACTCCCTGACGTTCTCCGGTCCCATGCCGGCCATCCAGTCCAGTCCTTCGGCCTGGTAGGGCGCCACCCCGGCGATGGTGGCCGCGGCCAGGCAGCGCCCGCTGAGCAGGACCGAGCAGGCCAGTGCGTGCGGTCCGCCGCCGGACCAGCCCGCGGTCAGGAACGTGTCGGCGCCGAGCGCGTCGAGCACCGCGGCGACGTCCCCGGTCACGTCGGCGACCAGGCGGCCGGGGCGGGGCGTGGAGCCCTCGTAGCCGGGCCGGGCCACCATGATCGTGCGCAGCCCCCTGATCCGCGCATCCTGCACCGTCGCGGGCAGCGCGACCAGCCCGCTGGGCGTCCCGTTGTGCAGCACGAGCGGCAGGCCGTCGTCCGGGCCGGCCAGCAGGACATCCACCACGCGGCCGTCCGGCATCTCAATCAGCCGCCGCTCGACCGCCACCGCTGGACTCTGTTCACTGATCGCCATACTTGATGGTAGGGCTCAGCCGGCGGCGCATGCTTCCGGGCCCGCCGCGGCCGGTCAGGAGGTGAAGGCCAGGATGACGTGGTCCTCGATCGGCTCGTAGCCGAGCCGCTGGTAGATGCCGTTGCTCGTCGGGTTGGCCAGGTCGGTGAAGAGCAGCACCTCGGCGGCGCCCGCGTCCACCGCGGCGCGGCTGACCGCCGCCGTGACCCCGGCGGCGTAACCGCGCCGGCGCAGTGCGGGCGGCGTGTACACCGGGCCGACCCTGACCACTCCGGCCAGCCGGCGGGTCAGTCCCGCGAAGGACACCGCAGTGCCGCCGGTCTCCCACACGGTCAACCCGCTGTAGCTGAGCCGGGCGGCGACCCTCGGCGCGACCGGGCCAGTCTCAGGCTCGCCCATCTCCAGCTCGGCGGCCTGCAGCCATTCCGCCAGCAGCTCCCGGTCGGCCTGCCCGGCCACCCGGGCGCAGCCAGGCGGGGCAGGCTCGGGCGGTATCAGGCTGGCCAGCCGGTACAGTCGCATGCGCTTGTGCACCGCGAAGGCGGCCCCGGCCCGCCGCTGCCACTCGGCGGCAAACAGCGCGGCCACCCGCCCGCTCCCATTCACCGCGGGCAGCACCCGGCCGGCCGCGGCGAGTTCCCCAGCCAGCGCCCGCACGGCCTGCTCCGGAGCGCCGGTGAGCACCAGCGGGTAGGGCGGCGTCTGCACGCACGCGCCGGTCACCTGACCGCCGGGCTCCCGCCACCAGCCGAGCAGCGGCGGCTCATCGCCGTAGAGCTGCGGACCCGCGGCCCGCAGCGACTCGGTGACCGAGAGCGCGACCGTGTTCCGGACCGGCTGGGTCCGCAGGAAGTCGCCCGCGGCGGCGCTGAACTGTTCAGGATCCGGACTCGTTAGCCAGGTCATGCCCCATGGTCGCGGTGCCTGACTGTCCGCCGCATCTGATTTTCCGCCGAACCAAGCGCCGGGCCGGACTGCGAGCCCTTCCGCTAAAGGGATTCGACGCTATTGGTCTAGCTGACGCTATTCCGTCATATGCCGTACACCCGCCACTATGGCGGCCTTGTGTCAGTTCTGTTCACCATAGACGATTTGCGGCATCAGGAAGCGGCGCACCTGATGGTCGTGAGCCAACTGGCACCATGCGCCTTCGTCATCGAGCCCACCCCTTCCCAGGCGCACTTCGCACCAAGCGTTGCTGCGCTGACCCCGCAGACCCATGGAGGGAACGCAATGACATCACCCCGCCCCATCCGGCGGCTGGCCAGCCGAGCCGGCGTCGCCGCATTCGCGGCCGCGACTCTCGCGGCCGGACTGCCGATAGCCGCGAACGCTACGGTCAGCCATCCGCTGACGACGATGAACCCGTACTCGCCGGCCTACCACCACGGGTACCGGTACGGAGTCGTGCCGACCGTCGGCCAGGCCGCGAAGATGCAGGCATGGGCTCGCAGCCACCCGGCCCTGGCATCGGCCAAGGACCTCAGCTACGGCGGCGGTATCGACGGGATCGGCGTGACCACCGGTGCCGAAAAGGTCTACCTCGTGTTCTTCGGCTCGCAGTGGGGCACCCACAGCACCAACTCCAACGGCGACACCGTCTTCTCCAACGACCCGTCGGGCATGGCGCCCTATGCGCAGGAACTGCTCAAGGGCGTCGGCACGAACAACGAGCTGTGGTCGGGCGTTATGACGCAGTACTGCGACGGCGTCTCGGTCGGCGCCCAGTCCTGCCCGGCCACCAACACCGAGCACGTCGCCTACCCGACCGGCGGCGCGCTGGCCGGCGTATGGGCGGACGAGGGCAGCCTGTCGCCGCAGAAGGCCACGGCCCTCAAGCTCGGCAAGGTCGCGGTCTCGGCGGCGAAGCACTTCGGTAACCTCACCGCCGCCGCCAACAGGGACGCACAGTACGTGGTCATCTCGCCGACCGGCGCCAACCCGGATGGCTGGCTGACCAACGGATTCTGCGCGTGGCACGACTTCAACAAGGACGTGGGCGCGAGCTCACCGTACGGTGACATCGCGTTCACCAACCTGCCGTACATCACCGACGCTGGCACCTCCTGCGGGCAGAACTTTGTCAACTCCGGGACCGGCGGCAAGCTGGACGGCGTCTCGATCGTCGAGGGCCACGAGTACGCCGAGACGATCACCGACCAGAACCCGGCCGGCGGCTGGACCGACTCCAGCGGCGCAGAGACCGGCGACAAGTGCGCGTGGAAGACCCCGGGCACCAGCGGCGGGTCGTTTGACCTCAGCACCGCGCATGGCACCTTCGCCATGCAGACCACCTGGGCCAATGACGGCGCCAGCGGCGCAGGGGCCTGTGAGGCCAGCCACGCCATCGTGGCCAACGGTTAGCGGCATCGAAGACAAGTAAGCACTGGCCGGGGCGGCTCGACGAGCCGCCCCGGCCAGCACGCGCCAGCCGTGATGAAGTAGCGTCCCGGTCCCGGCTGCGGCGAAATGCCTCTGCATACGATGTTGTGACCATGGTAACGAAAAGTTACTATCTGGGCACAGGCGGCCACACCCCAGGCCGCAACAAGCGAGAGGCAACCCCCCATGCATCCTCGTCTCACCAAGCCACTGTTCTGCGCCTTAGCGGCATGCGTGCCGGCACTGGGCCTGGTCATGGCATCCGGCCCCGCCGCGGGCGCCAGCACCGTTCCGGCCGCTCCGGCCGCCTCGGCCGCGCAGTACGCTACCGCCCTGGCGACCGCCCGCGCCGCGATCCAGCACCTGTCGATCGGCGGGCACGCCACCGATCACGCCGTCGCCAGTCACCGGGTGGGACCGAACCTGGCCCAGGTGCAGAGCACCAACTGGTCGGGCTACGCCGACACCGGCAGCGGCTTCAGCACGGCCACCGGCAGCTGGACCGAGCCCTCCGCCAGCTGCACCGGCTCCACGTCGCTCGCCGCCTTCTGGGTCGGTATCGACGGCTTCACCAGCAATACGGTGGAGCAGGACGGCACGCTGATCGAGTGCTCAGGCGGCCGCGCCTTTAACTTCTCCTGGTGGGAAATGTTCCCGGCCAATGCCGTTCAGGTGGTCGGCCAGAGCGTGGCGGCCGGCGACCACATCAGCGCCTCGGTGTCCAGGAGCAGCACCAGCTACACGCTCAGGGTCACCGACTCCACCCACACGGCCAACAGCTTCAGCACCACGCAGAGATGCTCCTCAAGCTGCGCTAACACCAGCGCGGAGTGGATCGCCGAGGCACCGAGCGGCTCTGGCGGAGTCGAGCCGCTGTCCGACTTCCACACCTGGACCGAGTCGGGCGCAACCGTCAACGGCGGCGTCATCTCGTCGTTCGCCGACGACGAGATCACCATGGTTAACTCCTCCGGCCAGGTGAAGGCCCAGCCCGGCCCGCTGAACAGCAGCGGAAACGGCTTCTCCGTCACCTGGGTCCGCAGCACCTAGTCCCTGCGAACCAGCCCCGGGCCCTGGGACGGCTAACCGAAGCCGTCCCAGGGCCCGGATGGTTCCGTTCGCCGAAACGGCATCATCAAAGTGACCCAGCTGATCTCGGGCCAGCAGCTCGCTGACTTCGTGCTCGGATACGAGCACGAAGCCTTCCGGCTGGAATCCCGGGAGCGCTATAACGAGGCCGAGGAGGCCGAGCCGGTTCGGCAGTTCCTCGCCGGGCAGCCGGACTACGCCTGGAATGAGCAGTGGGCGGCGATGATGCGGCGGCGGACCGCGCTGGGCCAGCGGATGGCCCGGGTGCGGATCGTGGCCGAGCCGCACAGTGACTACACGCGATTCGGGATCGACCTGGCGCGGATCAACGTGACCGCCGGGGAGGACATTCGGTACCTGCCGAGAGCGAAAGCCATGGGTCTTGACCTGCCCAGTCATGATTTCTGCCTGATCGACTCGCGCAGGGTGGCGATCCTGCATTTCGGGGATGATGACGTGCTCCTGGGGGCCGAGATCGCGACCGGCCCGACGGTGGTGGCCCGGCATAGCGGTTGGCGCGATATGGCGTGGCGAGCTGCGGTCCCGCTTTCAGCCGTCCCGGGAGGCACTGGACGGCAGGCTCCGTGAGATGCGCCGCAATGCTCGCCTGACTGGGCGGCAGCTCCGCTACGAGGTCTGGCCGTTCGCCAATGGCGGCGCGCGGGCAGGGCCGCGCACCGCCCGGCGGCGCGGCCGGCCGGGTCAGCGCAGGCGGGGGTCGGCCAGCCTGGCCAGGCTTTCGTCCTTGTGATGCCGCTCGTCGCAGCCGATCTGGCGGATCAGGTCAGCGACGCTGGCGAAGCGGCCGTAGCCTGCTGCCTCGGGGCAGTCCCATGGCTCGGTCTCCAGCTCGGGGTGCGCCGCCACGAAGGCCATGTACTCGTGCTCGGCGTGATCCTCGAAGTCGGCGTTCAGCCGGTAGCTGGCGGCCGGGTCGATCAGGAACAGCAGCCAGGACAGCAGGTAGTAGACGGTCGCGATGACCTGCGGCAGCAGCCGGTAACGCAGCCAGCCCCGCCCCGTTCCCTCCCGGGCGGCGAGCTCGCTCATGATCAGCAGGTGCCACTCCTCGTTGTCCTGCTGACCGCGGGACTCCTTGATCCGCTCATGGATGCGGCGGGCCAGGCCAGTGTCACGATGGACCCGGCTGATGGCCAGGTAGGCGATCCGTTCCCACGACTGGTACGGCACCCGGGCGACCAGCTCAAGCACCTGGTACTTCGCGAAAGAGCCAGAATGGCCATAGACGGGATTCATGCCGCTGATGAGAAGCCGGGTCGCCAGGCCGTAGCGGCGCCGCGGGGCTCTCAGCGTATCGGCCTGCGCCTGGCGGAGCCGGTCGCTGCAGGCCCCCTCTTCGACCTGGATGACGTCAGGCTGCGTACCGGTGTTCATGCTGCTTCCCCTTCAGCGGCG
>DASXME010000198.1:0-6282 GCA_036495825.1 Streptosporangiaceae bacterium | reverse complement strand
CCCGGCAGGCCTGGGTGAACTCGCGGGTGATCTCGGGCCACCGGTCGGCATGCTCGGGACGGATCAGGAACTTGGCGGTAATGAAGATCATTGGTCTCTCTCGTCCGGTCGGGACCCAGGTCTCACCCGCGATCCTAGACGGCGAGCGGCGGGCGGCCTGTGCCAAAATTTGACGCCGCCCGGCTGGCTGCTCCCGGCCTGCGCGGTCGTGATCCAGGTCCGCCGCGCGGGCGGTGGCGCACAGCGATGCCGGGCTAGCATTCCCGGTGTGGCCGAGCAGGAAATTCCCCCCGGCGGCGAACTCGTCGGCGACGATGCGCCGTGGCAGCCGTGGTCGCCGGCGCAGGCCGCGGAGCGGCTGGCCGCGGTGCCGGTGCCTTGGGCGGTCGCGGGGGGCTGGGCCGCCGACTTGTTCCGCGGCGAGACGACGCGCGAGCACGAGGACCTGGAGATCGCCATCCCGGCGGCGGGCTTCCCGGCCGTCCGCACCGCGCTCGGCGACCTGGAGTTCGACGTGGTCGGGGACGGTCGGCGCTGGCCGGCCGACAGCGAGGCCTTTGGCGTGCACTACCAGACCTGGGGCCGGGAGCCTGGCAACGGGATCTACCGGATCGACGTGTTCCGCGAGCCGCACGACGCCGGGATCTGGATCTGCCGTCGCGACGAAAGCATCAGGCGGCCGTACGACGCGGTGATCCTTCGGTCGGCCGACGGCGTCCCGTACCTGGCACCGGAGATCGTGCTGCTGTTCAAGGCCAAGCACGCCCGGCCGAAGGACGAGGCCGACTTCGCCGGCCTGCTGCCGCTGATCGGCCCGGACCGCCGCGACTGGCTGACGGCGGCCCTGCGGCAGGTGCACCCGGGCCACCACTGGCTGGCCTCGCTCTGACCCGCCCCGGGGAGCCGCCCCGGGGAGTCGGCCTGGAGAGCCGACCCGGAGAGTCGGCGTGGCTCCGCAGCCGGCCCGGGTCTCAATATCAGGGCACGACTCAGGACGCACAAAACTGACCTCAGCTTCGCGCGTTACCATCTCCGACAGGTATTGAGCCGCGGCGCGGGACGCTGGCCTAACCTGACAGCTGGTTACTCTTGGGTGGCGCCGAGTTTTTCCGGGTGGGCCTCGCGATAGTGCTGGGTCAGCACTTCGCTCACCTTGCCAGGCCGGTGCGCGATCGTGCGCTCACAGATCTGACATCGCACGGTCGGCAAATGTGTGACCGTCACCGGGAAGCGGCGCGAACGTGAATTACTCATCACCGCTAATTATGCCACCTGCCGGTGAGTCGGCGACACTGGGTCGGCCACATCCGCGCCACATCCACACTGCATCCGCGCCACATCCACGCCACATCCGAATGGTCCCGTAGGATTTGTCGGCCTGCCACAGTGAACAACCGGGTGTTTCCGTCTAGATCCGTGAGCCATGTGATATATAACACTCTGCTCCCAGTGGTCCCTTTACGTCCGGATGGGCCCTTCGCAACAACCTAACGCTGCCCGCCGTACCGGCCTGGCCGTCGGCGACCTCGTCAAATGCGCCCGGCTAACCGCACGCCCGCCACCGGCCCAGCCCGCCGGAGTCACCGGACTTTTTTCGCAGATACCACTAATCCGGACCACGGCTTCGTCGCGGCAACGACCGGGGAGGCTCATGTCGCGGCCTTTCTTGATCGGTCGCGAGCCGCCGGACCTGGCCGGATCGGCCGGCCGCGGCGGTATACCTTTCCGCGGCCGCCGCCGGCCATTCTACCGTCGCGGCCGCAGCCCTTTCGCGCGCGCCGGAGCGGAGGTCCCTGTCGCGGCCGGGCCCGGCCGCGACACAATGAGCAGACCTTCCAACGGCGGAACTGACAAGGAGGCTGAGCCGTCATGAAGCCCTGCGCGGTGGTCACCGGAGGAGCCGGCTTCCTCGGCTCCCACCTGTGCGAACGGCTGCTCGCCGACGGTTACGACGTGATCTGCCTGGATAACTTCTGCACCGGATCGTCGGCCAACGTCGAGCACCTGATCGGAACCGGATCCTTCCGGCTGATCAAGGCGGACGTCACCGATTTCATTCACGTCGGGACCAAGGTTGACGTCGTGTTCCATTTCGCGTCGCCCGCCTCGCCGATCGACTACATGCAGCTGCCGGTCGAAACGCTAAAGGTCGGCTCGATCGGCACCCTGCACACGCTGGGCCTGGCCAGACAATGGAAGGCCCGCTACTTGCTCGCCTCCACCTCGGAGGTGTACGGCGATCCGCGGGTGCATCCGCAGCCAGAAACCTACTGGGGGCACGTCAACACCGTCGGCCCGCGCGGCGTCTACGACGAGGCCAAGCGGTTCGGCGAGGCCATGACGATGGCCTACCGGCGGACGCACGGCGTCAACACGGCCATCATGCGGATCTTCAACACGCACGGGCCGCGGATGCGGCCGAGCGACGGCCGGGCCATCCCGACGTTCATCCGCCAGGCGCTGAACGGTGAGCCGATCACCGTGACCGGGGACGGCAGCCAGACGCGATCGATCCAGTACGTCGACGACCTGATCGAGGGGTGCATGCGGCTCGTGCAGTCGGGACATCCCGGGCCGGTCAACATCGGCAACCCGCAGGAGATCAGCATGACCGGCCTGGCCGAGACCATCCGCGACTTGACCGGCTCGCGCAGCCCGATCAGCTACGTGCCCCGGCCGGTAGACGATCCGTCGGTCCGCCAGCCGGACACCACGCTGGCCCGCGAGGCACTCGGCTGGCAGCCCGCCGTCGGCCTCGAAGAGGGCCTGCGGCGGACGATCGACTACTTCCGGGCGGCCCGGGCCCGGGAAAGCAGCGCCCCCTAGAAGCCACCTAGAGCCACCTAGACCCCTAGGCCAGCGGGCTAGCTCACCGCGTGCTGGCTCGCACCGCGGGCCTGCGCAGCGAATCGGCCAGGCAGTACCGCACGGCCAGCACGACCCGTTCCGCGTCGTCCTCGGTCAGCTCGGACGACATCGGCAGCGCGAGCACGCGGGCGTCCAGCTCCTCGGTGACCGGCAGCCGCTCCCCGCCGCCCAGCCGGGTCAGGTGCAGCGCCCGGAAGTACGGCTTGGTCTGCACGCCGCAGTCCCGCAGCGACCGCAGCAGCTCGTCGCGCCCGGACGCCTGCGGTACCCGCATCACCCAGTGCACGTACGAATGCCGGTCGCCTGACCGCACCGCCTGCGGGGCCAGCCCCGGGATCCCGGCCAGCCCGTCCCGGTAGACCGCGGCGATGCGATTACGCCGCCGCACCAGGTCGGGCAGGATCCCGAGCTGGTCGAGCGCATAGATCGCGTGCAGCTCGTCGATCAGCTCCGAACGGCACCAGCCCGCCGGATCGTCCCGCATCGCCGCGGCGGCGGCGGCCGGGAGCACGACCGCACCGCCGGCCCCGCCCGCCGACAGCACCTTGGCGAAGCTCATCGAGAACGCGTGCGCGTCGGCCTGCCGGGCCACCGGGCGGCCCCAGTGCAGGCTGCCCAGCGAGGCCGCGGCGTCGCTGACCAGCGGGACGCCCGCCTCGCGGCAGACCGGCGCCAGCGCCTGGTAATCGCACGGATTGCCGAAGGTATCGACGCAGACGACCACGCGTACCGGACGCGAGGCGAGCTCCGTACGGAGAAAATCGGGGTTCAGGTTCCAGAAGTGCTCGTCGACATCGGCGAAGCGCAGCCGGTAGCCGAGCTGCAGGAGCACTTCGGCCGTCGCCGGGAAGGTGAACGAGGGCAGCAGCGCGACGTCGCCGGGCGCGGCGGGCCCCGCGGTCGCGGCCACCGCCAGCCGCAGCGCCGCGGTCCCCGACGCGGTGGCGATCACCGTGTGCTCGTCGCCGACGCCGAGCGCCCGCGCCAGCCCGTCCCGCAGCTCCTCGGACCAGCGGTTGCCGTGCTTGACCTCGCCGCTCCACAGGCTCGCCTGCTGCCGGGCGGCCACCAGGTCGGGGCGCGCGGCGCGCGGCGGGATGACCACCGGGACGGCCGGCTCGAGCACCGGACGGCCGTCCGCGCGCAGCACCGCGACCAGCTCCTCCAGGTGCGGGCGCAGCGGGCCGACCCTGTGACCAGCCGCGATGAGCCTGCTCGTGTCGATGATCCCGCCCCCGCAGCCGCCGTCGCCGGCCGCGGGCGGCCGGGGGAGCACCGCCGACGCCGAGCCGCACAGCTCGCGGATCTCCTCGGCCAGCGCGACGAGCGAGACCGGTTCGCCGCCGACGTTGTAGATCCCCGGCGCCACCCCGGACCTGACGATTCCGGCAAGATCATTATTCCTAACGAAGCATTTCAGTCCCGTGCTCACCGGCAGCGGGTAACCGGCGATGGCCTTGCGGATCAGCCCGCCGGCCCAGCCCTCACGGCCGGGACCGCAGACTTCGGCGAGCCGCAGGATGGTCAGCAGCTCCGGGTCGACCGACCGGGCGAGCAGCCGTTCCTGCGCCAGCTTGGACAGCGCGTAGGTCCACCGCCCGGACGGGTCGGCGGCGGCCAGGCGGCGGCCGGCCGGCGCGGCCCGCCACGGCGGGCAGGGCTGCCGCGCGATCTCGGCCGCCTCGTCGCACCACGCGTCGATCTGCTCGACCGTCCACGGCAGCTCGGGCGCGGTGTCCTCGCGCAGCGGGCCGGCCGCGCGGCCGTACACCTGCACCGAGGACATCAGCAGCACCGGGCGGCCGGCCAGCACGGGCAGGATCCGGGCCGTGGCCACCGCGTTGCTGACCGGCAGCGTCCAGCTCCAGCGCGGCCGCGGGTCGGCCGAGCCGAGCAGGATCACGGCCAGCCCTTCGGGCAGCGGCGGCGGCTCGTCGGTCAGCACGTCGGTCATCAGCCACTGCGCCCCGGCGCGGACCAGCTTCTCCCTGGGCGGGCACCGGTCGATGACCGTCACGTCGCAGCCCGCGGCGAGCAGCGCCTCGGTCACCGCGCTGCCCACGAACCCCGACCCCCCGAACAGCACGAACTTGCTCATCGGTAATCCCCTGGCGTGTCTGCGCGACTTTGGCACATCTAGTCGACGCCGAGGGGCGGTCTCCGGCCTACAGCCATCAGCTGTTTGCCGATGTCGGCGAGGACCGGATGGGCGGACAGCTCGCGCTCCAGGGCCAGCTGCCCGTCCCAGTCGCGCGCCAGTTCCTCGGCCAGCCGCTCGCGGCCGAGCGGCACCGCGGCCGCTAGCAGCCCGGTCACCTCGACCTCGTGCAGCCCGGCGGCCTGGAAGGCCGCCGTCAGCCTGGCCCGGTCCATCAGGTGCATCTCGGCCTCGTGCCCGTCGACCGTCCAGCACCCCACGCGGGTGCGCAGCCGCTGCGCCGCCTCCGCGGGCCGGCCTTCGCGCAGCAGCTCCACGACCAGCGCCACCAGCGAGTCGACCAGCACCGCGACCTGCCCGCCGGGGCGCACCCAGCGGGCGAACCGGCGCACGGTGGCCTCGGGATCGGCCGCGTACTGCAGCGAGCCGAGCGCGAGGACCAGGCCGGCTTCTGCTTCGGGCAGCTGCGCGGTCTCCATCGAGCCCTCGATCAGGGTGAAGCCGGGCCCGTGCCCCGCGCGCCTCAGCTCGGCGATCATCCCCGGCGCCTGCTCGATCCCGATGACCTCATAGCCCAGCTCGGTCAGCCGGCCGACCCAGCGGCCTACGCCGCAGCCGGCGTCGACGATCGGGCCTTGCTCCGGCAGGAGCTGGCGCACGCGCTCCCAGGCCAGGGTGTCGTAGGCGCGCCGGTGCGGGGCCTCGAAATGCTCTTGGTAGGTGGGGGCGAGCGCGCTGTACAGCTCCTGGCTCGGCCGCATGCTCACCTTTCCTTTTCCTTTTCTTGGCTGTGGCCCAACTGCTTGCGGCCGGCGCGCCAGAGCAGGTCATCCAGGTAGGTCGTGGGGCGCCAGCGCAGGTTGAGGCTGTAGTTGCTGCCGCAGCCCGCGCAGTCCTTGCGGAACAGCCGCGCGTGCTCCTCCCGGTAGTGCGCCGACTCGATCACCTCGGTGATCGGCCGCTGCCTGACGTTGAAGGTCGGGTCGTGCGCCCAGCACCCGCCGATCTCGCCCCTCGAATGGATCATGAGCTTGAGCTGGGACTCGGCGCACGGCACGTCGCGCTGCACGACCTCGGAGAAGTGCCCGGGGATGTAGTTCAGGTCGGAGTAGCGGGGCAGCCAGTGCGGGTCGGCGCGCTTGACCGCTTCGAGCTTGCCGAGCGCGGCGGCGATGTCGCCGGAGTCCAGCACCTTCTGCCGGCTCACCTCGGGCGCGCGGAACAGGAACGTGTGGTCGGTAGCGAGGTTCAGGTAG
>DASXME010000197.1:0-6370 GCA_036495825.1 Streptosporangiaceae bacterium | reverse complement strand
TAGATCAGCAGCCCGTTGACCGGGTCCGGCACGGCGTCCAGCGCGCCGCGCACGACCGGGAGGTTGCGGAACGCCTCCCACTGCTCCTCGGTCTCGAAGTGCACCTCGAACGCCACGCCCCACTGGTCGGCGTGCCATCGGGCGTCATGTGCGCCGTTGGTCAGCGCGGCCTCGATCAGCTCGGAGTCGTGCGCCGCCTGCCAACCGAAGGCGGAGAAGTCGCCGTGCAGTACCTCGATCGACCACCATTCAGCCATACTCGAGATAGTACGCCTTTTCCGGATCCGGGACGGTGGGGTTATCCCCCGGATCTGGGTGTCAGCTTTCGCCGTCTACGGTCAGCGTGACCTTCTCCGGGTAGAAGCACAGCAGGCCGGTGATGCCCTCGGCCGCGGGGATCGGCGACGGGTAGCTCCACACCACGTCCTCGTGCACCTCGCCGCCGATCTCGGCCGACCAGTACGAGGCGTCGCCCTTGAACGGGCAGGTGGTCGCCGTGCTCGTCGGCCGCAGCAGATCGGTGCGGACGTCCTGCGGGTGCAGGTAGTAGCGGGTGGGCAGCCCGGTCTCGTCCAGCAGGACGGGCCGGTCCGTCTCGGCCAGCTTCTCTCCGTTGAGGCTCACCTCGACGTGCAGGCTGGCCGGGGTGATCGTGATCGTGTGTCCTGTTGCCATGCCCGTGCCAACGGCCCGGCCGTCCCGCTGATTCCGCCGCCGGCCGTGATTTGCGTGCGGGGACTCACTGCTCCGGGCGCGGCTGGAGTGGCCGGAGCAGGGCCGTGGCGACCTGCACCGCGTCCTCGGTGAGGTCGTGGATGTCGCCGGAGTCCTCCACGATCGTCGCGGTCAGCTCGCGGATGCCGCCGAGCAGGATGATCGCCAGCGGCCGGGTCATCGGCACGGTTCCGGCCCGCCGGAACTGCTCGTTGTCGGCCAGCCGCACGATCAGCTCGGCCAGCGTGTCCATCGCCCGGCGCTGCACCTGGCGGCCCACGGCGCCGAGCGCCGGGAGCTCGCGGATCCAGCTCACGTTCAGGGCGGGCTCGGACGCGACGCTGTCCACGTAGGCGACGACGGCCTGCCGGACCTGCGCCTCCCAGGGCGCGGTGAGATCGACCGCGGCCGCGATCTGCGCGCCCAGCGCCTCGTTCATCATCTCCAGGAGCGCTACGTAGCACTCCTCCCGGCTGGCGAACTCGGCGTAGAAGGTGCGGCGCGAGGTGCGGGCGTGCCGGACGATGTCGGCGATCTTGGTGTCCCGGAAGCCCTGCTCCTCGATGGACGCGGCCAGGCCGCGCATCAGCCGCTCGCGAAACGATGCGCCGTCCTCGACGTCGCTGGCCCGGCCGCCCTGGCGCGGCGCGGCGGTGTCACGCAGGCCGGCGGCGGGGGGTGTCATGGTCGCAAGGTATCCAATCGGGCTTGTGCTTGCCTGGTACTCCAGCGTACCATGAAGGCTGGTACTCACGAGTACCAGATCAGGGCTGGGCGCACCGGCGCCCCAGGGAGGCGACATGGCCGTGAACACGCCGCAGGACACCGTGCGGATCCCGCCCGGGCCGCGACTGCCCAGGCCGCTGCAAGGCCTGGCGTTCCTCGCCTCGCGCCGCCGCACCCTGCAGCTGCTGCGCCGCCGGTACGGCCCGGCCTTCTCGATGGACATCCCGGTGTTCGGCCGGGTCGTGGCGATCAGCGACCCGGCGCTGGTCAAGCAGCTGTTCCTGACGTCGCCAGACGTCGTGGGCAACATCGAGGCCAACCTCGGCCGGGTGCTCGGGCGCGCCTCGCTGTTCAACCTGGAGGGCGCCGCGCACCACCGGCAGCGCAAGCTGCTCGTGCCGCCGTTCCATGGCAGGCAGATGCAGTCCTACGAGGCCATCATCGAGGAGGAGACGCGGCGCGAGGCCGCCTCCTGGCCGCAGGGCGTGCCGTTCGAGACGCTGGCGCCGATGATGCGGATCACCCTCAACGCGATCCTGCGCGCGGTCTTCGGCGCCGAGGGGGCCGAGTTCGAGGCGCTGCGCGAGCTGATGCCGCCGTGGGTAGCGCTCGGATCCCGGCTGGCGGTGCTGCCGCTGCCGCGCACCGACCAGTGGCGCTGGACGCCCTGGGGGCGGTTCACCGCCCGCCGCCGCGACTTCGACGCGATCATCGACCGGCTCATCGCCAGGGCGCTGGCCGACCCCGCGCTCGCCGAGCGCGGCGACGTGCTGTCGATCATGCTGCAGGCGCGCTACGACGACGGCGAGCGGATGACCAACCGCGAGATCGCCGACCAGCTGGTCACGCTGCTGGCGGCCGGCCACGAGACCACCGCGACCACGCTGGCCTGGGCGGTCGAGCGGCTGCGCCGCCACCCGTCGGTCCTGTCCCGGCTGGCCGAGGAGGCTGACAGCGGCGGCTCGGAGCTGCGCCAGGCCACGATCACCGAGATCCAGCGCGTCCGGCCGGTCATCGACATCACGGCCCGGCGAGTGAAGGCCGAGTCCCTGCGCCTGGGCGAGTGGGTGATCCCGCGGGGGTACACGGTCGTGATCGGGATTGGCCTCGTGCACGCCGACGACACGGTCTTCCCCGGCGCCGCGACGTTCCGGCCCGACCGGTTCGTCGGGGTCAAGCCCGACCTGTACGAGTGGGTGCCCTTCGGCGGCGGCAGCCGCCGCTGCCTCGGCGCGGCGTTCGCCAACATGGAGATGAACGTCGTGCTGCGCACGCTGCTGCGCGAGTTCGAGCTGACCAGCACCGCCGAGCCCGGCGAGCGCTGGCATTCCCGCGGCGTCGCCTACGCGCCGGCCAAGGGCGGACTGGCGGTCGTGCGCCGCCGCCGCTCCTCCGCGGCCGCAGTCAGCCAGGTCCAGCCGTCCGCCGCCCGCGCATAACCTCGCCCATCAACAAGGAGTCCCGACATGCCCAGACTTCAGCGCCGCGTCATCAGCGGGCGCACCGTGATGATCTCCGGGGCCGGCTCCGGCATCGGCCGCAGCCTGGCCCGCCGGCTGTCCGCGGCCGGCTCGCCGGTCGCGATCGCCGACATCGACGAGCGCGGGCTCAAGGAGACCGAGGCCTCGCTGCGCGGGCCGGTGCTGGCCACCGTGCTTGACGTCCGCGACGCCGGCGCGCAGTACGCGTTCGCCGCGGCCGTCCGCGAATGGATGCCGCAGCCGCTCGGCGCGGTCTTCAACAACGCCGGCGTCGCGATCGCCTCGTCGGTCATCGACGCGGTCCCCGAGGACGACGACTGGCTGCGGGAGATCAACTTCCACGGCGTGGTCAACGGCACCCGCGCGTTCCTGCCCATCCTGATCGAGCAGGACGACGGCGTCATCGTGAACACCTCGAGCGTGTTCGGGCTGGTCGGCATGCCCTACCAGAGCGCCTACTGCGCCTCGAAGTTCGCGGTCCGCGGCTTCACCGACTCGCTGCGCCAGGAGCTGCGCGGGACCGGCGTGCACGCGGTCAACGTGCACCCAGGCGGCATCACCACCAACATCGCCCGCAACGCCCGCATCCGCAAGGACCCGGAGGGCCGCGGGCGCACCCACGAGCAGATGGCCCGCGATTTCGAGGCGCTCACGATGACCTCGCCGGACAAGGCGGCGCAGATCATTCACAACGGAGTGGAACGCGGCCGGGCCCGGATCCTGGTCGGCCCGGACGCCTACCTCTTCGACGCGCTCGCCCGCGTCGCGCCGACGCGCTACTACGACGTCATATCCGTTGTGGAGTCGCGGATCCGCGCCCGCCGGGCGCCCGCCGCGACGAGCTGAAGGGGACCGCTATGGCAACCGCCGCATCGCAGGCCAACGGCCGGCCGGCTGCTGACCGCGCTGGCGCCGGCCGCTCCGCCGCCGGGGTCGAGCACGTCGACGTGCTGATCATCGGCGCCGGGCTGTCCGGCATCGGCGCCGCGCACCACATCCAGGCCCGGTTCCCCGGCAAGTCGTACCTGATCCTGGAGGCCAGGGACGCGATCGGCGGCACCTGGGATCTGTTCCGCTACCCGGGCGTGCGGTCCGACTCCGACATGCAGACGCTGGGGTACCGCTTCCGGCCCTGGACCCAGGCCGAAGCGATCGCGGACGGGCCGTCCATCCTCAGCTACGTGCGCGCCACCGCCACCGAGGCCGGCATCGACAAGCACGTCAGGTTCGGCCACCGGGTCACCAGCGCGTCCTGGTCGACCGCCGACGCGCGGTGGACGGTGCAGGCCGCATTTGGTGAGGACGGCGAGCCCGTCAGGTTCACCTGCGGCTTCCTGTACGGCTGCAGCGGCTACTACCGCTACGACCAGGGCTACTCGCCCCCGTTCGAAGGCGCCGAGCGGTTCGCCGGCCAGATCATCCACCCGCAGCACTGGCCCGAGGATCTCGACTACGCGGGCAAGCGCATCGTGGTGATCGGCAGCGGCGCCACCGCGGTGACGCTGGTGCCCGCGCTCACCGACCAGGCCGAGCACGTCACCATGCTGCAGCGCTCGCCGACCTACATCCTGTCGATACCGGGCAAGGACCCGATCGCCAACCGGTTGCGCAAGCTGCTCGGCAACCGGGCCAGCTACCCCGTCACCCGGTGGAAGAACGTCGTGCTGGCCACGACCATCTTCCAGCTCAGCCGGCGGCGGCCCGAGCTGGTCAAGAAGCTGCTGCGGGCCGGGCTCAAGCGGCAGCTCCCGCCGGACTACGACATCGACACGCACTTCAAGCCGCGCTACAACCCCTGGGACCAGCGGCTCTGCCTGGTGCCCGACGGCGACCTGTTCAAGGCGCTCAGCGCCGGCCGCGCCTCTGTCGCCACCGGGCAGGTCAAGACCTTCACCGAGACCGGGATCGACCTGGCCTCCGGCGAGCACCTGGACGCCGACATTATTGTCACCGCGACCGGCCTGAACCTGCTGCTGTTCGGCGGGATGACGCTCAGCGTCGACGGGCAGCCGGTCGTCGCGCCGCAGACCATGGCCTACAAGGGCATGATGCTCAGCGGCGTGCCCAACTTCGCCTTCACCGTCGGCTACACCAACGCGTCCTGGACGCTCAAGGCCGACCTGGTCAGCGAGTACGTCTGCCGGCTGCTCGCGCACATGGACGCCCGCGGTTACCGGCAGTGCGTGCCGGTGGACGATGACCCGACCATCATCCGGCGGCCGCTGCTCGACTTCATGGCCGGCTACGTGCTGCGTTCGGTCGACCAGCTGCCCAAGACTGGGTCGAAGGCACCGTGGCGGCTCGGCATGAACTACGCCCAGGACGTCATCACGCTGCGCTACCGCCGGATCGGTGACTCGGTCATGCGCTTCTCCGGCCCGGCCCCTGCCCGCCCGCAGCCCGTCGCCGACCTGCACCCCGTCGGCTAGGCCGTCCGCCCGGCCGGTCAGGCGGCTGTCACCCGGGCTCGCCGCAGGCGGCTGTCACCCGGACCGGTCGGGCGGCTGTCACCCGGGCCCGCCGCGGGCCCGCGCGCACCCCTGCCAAAGAACACCAAATTGACAGCGACGGTCATAGAAGAACACCAAATTCACATCGATGTTGATCAACTTCGGAGTGACGGGCGGCCCGAGGGGGAGCAGCGGCCCGAGGGGAGCGGACAGAGCGGGCGTGTACCGCGCCGCGCGCCTAGCGGCTCGCCGCGCGATACACAGTCTTGATGAACCGGTCGAAGCCGCGGTCGGTGAGGAGTCGCTGGGTGAGCAGCACGCTGCGCGCGCCGCCGCCGACCGCGTAGCGGGTGCGCGGCCGGCCCGACTGCACTGCCCGGCCGATCGCCCGCGCGACGACCGAGGGTTCGGACGTCAGCCGCGACGTGTCCGCGGTGCGCAGCGCGCCGCCGACGGCCTTGGCCAGGCCGGCGTACGGCGTGTCGGCCGACGTCGCCTGGAGGTTGTCGGCGGAGATGCCGGCCCACTCGGTGCGGATCGCGCCCGGCTCGATGATGACGACCTTGATGCCAAACTCCGCCACCTCGGCGCGCAGGCTGTCGCTCAGCCCCTCGAGCGCGAACTTGGTCGCGTGATACCAGCTGCCCAGCGGCTCCCAGATCTTGCCGCCCACCGAAGAGACGTTGACGATGTAGCCGTCCCGCTGGACGCGCATGTGCGGGAGCACGAGCTGGGTGAGCCGGGCCAGCCCGAATATGTTCACGTCGAACTGCCGCCGCGCTTCGGCGATCGGCACGTCTTCCAGCGCGCCGTACGAGCCGTAGCCGGCGTTGTTGACCAGCACGTCGATCCGGCCCGTCGCGGCGATGATCTTCTCGACCAGCGTGACCATGCTCGGGTCGTCGGTCACGTCGACCGGCTCGACCCGGATGCCGGCGTCGGCCAGCGCGGACATCCGGTCCACCCGGCGGGCGGCGGCGTAGACCGTGTAGCCGAGCT
>DASXME010000196.1:0-13424 GCA_036495825.1 Streptosporangiaceae bacterium | reverse complement strand
TCCACGCTGGCCAGGTACCGGTGCGGCCAGTCCACCACCACCTCGTCGGCGTCCGGGAAGCGGGCGGGCGTGGCGAACAGCCCGCGCGCGTCGCAGACCGTGACCCGGTAGCCGAGGAACTTGCCCACCTTGGCTACCGCGGCGGCGAAGTCGATCGCGCCGAACACCAGCATCCGCGGCGGCGGCGCGAACGAGTTGACGAACACGCTCAGCTCGTCGCCGCGCCGTTCGCCGCCGGCCCCGTAGCGCCTGATGCCGGTCATGCCCTGGGCCAGCATGCCGCGGGCGTCGTCATCCACCGCGGCGTCCAGCCGGGCCGAGCCCAGGCTGCCCGGCGTGCCGCGCGCAGCGGACGCAGCGGGCGCAGCATGACCGGCGGTACCCCAGATCAGCCGGCGCGCGCCGATCCGGCCCGGCCCGGCGATCACGGTCGCGACCGCGACCGGGTCGCCGCGCTGCACGGCCGCCGCGACCTCGGCCAGCTCGGCGAACCCGTCCTGGTCTATCCGCTCGACGAACACGTCGAGGATGCCGCCGCAGGTCAGGCCGACCGCGAACGCGTCGTCGTCGCTGACCCCGTAGGTCTCGAACGCCGGTACGCCGGCCTCGAGCACGTCGCGGGCCAGCTCGTAGACCGCGCCCTCCACGCAGCCGCCGGAGATGCTGCCGACGACCTCGCCGTCGGCCGAGACGGCGAGCGCGGCGCCGGCCTCGCGCGGCGCGCTCCGGTAGGTGCGCACCAGAGTGGCCAGCCCGAACGACTCGCCAGACTCCCACCACTTGGTGATCTGGTCCAGGATGTCCCGCACTCCCCCAGGTTAAGGGGCGTACGGCCTGCCGCGCGAGATGGCGCCTACTCGACGATCTTGCCTACTCGACGATCTTGGAGATCGGGTTCTCCAGGATGTCGCGCGCCCCGGCCGCCTTGAGCGCGGGAATCAGGGTGTTCACCCCGTTCTTGGGCACGACCGTCTCCACCGCGTTCATCTCGCCGCGGGCCAGGGCGGTGATCGTCGGCGAGGACATGGCCGGCAGCATCCCGGTCACCGCGGCCAGCTGGGCCGCGGGAACGTTCAGCTTGAGCAGCACGCTGCCCCGGGCCTGGATCGCGCCGCGCAGCAGCAGCCCGATGTCCTCCATCGCGGCCCGCTTGTCGTCGTCGGCGTAGGACGCGGAGTTGGCCACGAACTCGGTGTAGCTGGTCACCACGACCTCGAGCACGCGCAGCCCGTTGCGGCGCAGCGAGGAACCGGTCTCGGTGAGGTCGACGATCGCGTCGACGATGTCGGGCACCTTGGCCTCGGTCGCCCCGTAGGAGGGGACCACCATCGCCTTCACCCCGTGGGTGTCCAGGAAGCGCCGGGTCAGCGACGGGAACTCGGTCGAGATCCGCACCCCGTCCGGCAGGTCGGCGACCGACTGCCAGGGCGCGCTGGCCGGCACGGCCAGCACCACCTGGACCGGGCGCGACGTCGCCTTGGAGTACCGCAACTCGCCCAGCGAGACGACGCTCGCCTCGGTCTCCTCGATCCAGTCGCGACCGGTAATGCCGATGTCAAACAGGCCGCGCTCGAGGTACGACGGGATCTCCTGGGGTCGCAGGAACCGCACCCGGTCGATCCGCGGATCGTCAATAACGGCATGATAATCCCGGTCCGACGACCGCCGAACGGTCAAGTCGGCGGCATCAAAAAGATCTAGCGTTGCGCGTTCTAGAGATCCCTTAGGAAGGACAAGAGAGAGCAAGATCTAAAACCTTTCATAGCGAACGGGGCTGGGACGCATGCCCGGATTCCGGTCCGTCGGCTTCGCCGAATACCGGAATCCGTACATGCGCCCTCAGCTTGCTCGATAAGCATGGGAGTGCCGGTTGCTCGACCCGCCGGGGAGCGGGCGACGTATGCAATTGGGGTGCCGGGGGGGCAGCCGTTCGGCGCCGTGGGAGTGCCGGCGGCCCGGCACTTGTGGTGCGGGGCAGCCGTTTGGAAGCGGTGGAGTGACGGGGGCGGCTGCTCGGGCAGCCGGCATTCGGCGGAGCCGACAGCCGGATGTGCGAGCGGGCGTCCCGGCACCCGGCAGGGTTTCCCAGACTGACAGGTTAATGTCGGGGGGCGTTGCCGGGGACTCCGCAGCGGATGGTGCGGAGCACTAGGGCGGTGTCGAGCGCAGCCACGGTGGCCTCCCATCCCTTGTCCTCGCCGCTGCCGGGCAGACCGCAGCGGTCTTGGGCCTGGTCAAGCGTGTCACAGGTGAGCACGCCGTTGCCCACCGGGGTGCCGGCGTCGAGCGCGGCGCGGGTGAGGCCGGCCGTGACCGCGTCGCAGACGTACTCGAAGTGCGGGGTGCCGCCGCGGATCACCGCGCCGAGGCAGACCACCGCGTCGTGCCGCCGGGCCAGCTCGGCGGCGACCACGGGCAGCTCCACCGCGCCGGCCACCCGCAGCACGAGCGGCTGGCCGATCCCGCAGGCGTGCGCGGCGGCCACCGCGCGCTCGGTCAGCGCGTCGGTGATCTGCCGGTGCCAGCGGGTGGCCGCGATCGCGAGGCTGAGCCCGGCGGCATCGACGGCCTCCGCGCCGGGGCGGCCGGCCCCGCTCACCGGACTTCCGCCTGGGAGGCTGGTGCCGGAGTGGAACCGTTCGGAAGGAAAAGGTCGTCGATCTGGTGGCCGAGCCTGTCTCGTTTCGCGGTGAGGTAGCGGCGATTGTCGTCGGTGACGAGGACCGGCAGCGGCAGGCGGCCCGCCACCTCGATGCCGAACCCGGACAGCCCGCTGACCTTGGCCGGGTTGTTGGTGAGCAGGCGGATCGAACGGACGCCGAGGTCGGCGAGGATCTGCGCGCCGGTCGAGTACTCGCGGGCGTCGACGGGCAGGCCGAGCTCCAGGTTGGCGTCCACCGTGTCGGCGCCGGCGTCCTGCCGGTTGTAGGCCTGCAGCTTGCTCAGCAGGCCGATGCCGCGGCCCTCGTGGCCGCGCAGGTACAGCACCGCGCCGCGGCCCTCGGCGGCGATCGCGGCCATCGCGGCGGCGAGCTGGGCGCCGCAGTCGCAGCGCGCGGAGCCGAACACGTCGCCGGTGAGGCATTCGGAGTGCACCCGGGTCAGCAGCTGCTCGCCGTCGCCCAGCTCGCCGAGCACCAGCGCGATGTGCTCGGTGCCGTCGACCGAGTTCAGGTAGCCGAACGCCTGCCACTCGCCGTACGCGTTGGGCAGCCTGGTCTCCGCGACGCGCTGGACCATCCGCTCGGTGTGCCGGCGGTACTCGATCAGCTGGGAGATCGAGATCAGCGCCAGGCCGTGCTGGTCGGCGAACTTCCGCAGGGCGGGGAGCCGGGCCATCGAGCCGTCGTCGTTGACCACTTCGGCCAGCACGCCGGCCTCGGGCAGCCCGGCCAGCCGGGCCAGGTCGACGGCGGCCTCGGTGTGCCCGGGCCTGCGCAGCACGCCGCCCTCGGCGTAGCGGAGCGGGAAGATGTGGCCGGGGCGGACCAGCTCGTAGGGCTCGGTGGCCGAGTCGACCAGGACCTTCACGGTCCTGGCGCGGTCGGCCGCCGAGATCCCGGTCGTGACGCCGTCGCGCGCGTCCACGCTGACCGTGAACGCGGTGCGCATCCGCTCGCTGTTCTGGTTGGTCATCAGCGGGATCGCCAGCCGGTCCAGCTCCCGGCCGGGCATCGGGACGCAGATCACCCCGCTGGTGTGCCTGGTCATGAAGGCCAGCAGCTCGGTCGTGGCCTTGGCCGCGGCGAAGATGATGTCGCCCTCGTTCTCCCGGTCGGCGTCGTCGACCACGACCACCGCCCGGCCCGCGGCCATGTCCTCGACGGCGCGGGCCACACTGTCCAGCGGGGTTCCGTCCGGGCCGACCTGGGGGCCTTCCGTTCCGGCGGTCATGACCGGGTGCTCCCGCCGAGTAGCTTCTCCACGTATTTGGCGATCACGTCGACCTCCAGGTTGACGGTTTCTCCCGGCTGCTTGCGGCCGAGGGTGGTCCGCTGCAGGGTTTCGGGGATCAGGCTGACCTCGAACCAGGGCGGCTCGCTGCCGTCCCCGGTGCCGGTCACCGTCAGGCTCACCCCGTCCACGCCGATGGAGCCCTTCTCCACCACGTACCTGGCCAGCCCCGCGGGCATGCCGACGCGCACGACCTCCCAGTTGTCGGCCGGGCGGCGCGAGACGATCATGCCGGTGCCGTCCACGTGACCCTGCACCAGGTGACCGCCCAGCCTGCCGTCCAGCCGCATCGGGCGCTCCAGGTTGACCGGGCTGCCCGGGTGCAGGTCGCCGAGCGAAGAGCGGGTCAGCGTCTCCAGCATGACGTCGGCGGTGAACGTGCCGTCACGGGTGCCCGTCACGGTGAGGCACACGCCGTTGATCGACAGCGAGTCGCCGTGGCTGGCGTCGCTGGTGACCAGCGGGCCGCGCACGGTGATCCGTGCCGCATCGGCCAGCCGCTCGACGCCGACGACCTCGCCGAGTTCCTCCACGATCCCGGTGTACATCCGCAGTTCCTCCTCGAAGCCGACTGCCATGCAGCTCCGGGGGAACGTCAGGCCACGCGCGGACGCGTGAAACGCGGCCGTCACGGCCGCGTGCGTGCTGCCTCCCATCCGGACTTTAACCGTCGGTCCCGGAGTTCCACCGGGTCAACCGGACGCTGCCCCGCACCGCCCCGCCTGACGGCGGAACCGCGCAGTGCTGCGGCCGGGTCGCGGACTATCACCGCCGGCTCGGAATTTCACCGACCCCGGAGCACGCTCTGCTCAGGTAACCAGTGTGCCATGAGCGGTATTCCTTGTATGCACCCTGGCGTCCGAAGCGGCGCTGACCAGGTTCTTCAAGGATTCCTAAAGAATCCCCAAATGCCCGGCGGGCACTGTGATCCCAGGACCGCAGAGGTCCAGGTCAAGGCGGAACCGCTGATCCCGCGGCAGTACCGCTGAAGGTGATCCCGACGTCACGCGGGTCGTCATCCGACCCGCGTGCGAACGGCCCCCGGTCCTGTGCCAGGCCGGGGGCCGTCGGGCCGCCAGGTTGTTACGAGCCGTCGTACGAGAGGTCGTCGACGGCGGCGGGCGCCCGGCCGTCGGTGAGCCGCAGGCTCAGCTGTCTGGCCAGCGCCGCTGCTGCAGGCACCTGGTGCGGTGCTGCCGGGTGAACGCGCAGACCGCGGAGCGAGCGCCGGCCCGCGGATCGACGGCGCGCAGGGCGAGCGCCGGATCCGCGCTCAGGATCTGCTGGCGCAGTCGCTGCAGATCGTCGCTGGCGTCGAGGCCGAGGTCGTCGACCAGCAGCCGCCGGCTGCGCTCGTAGTGCGCGAGCGCGTCGGCCTGCCGGCCGCTGCGGTAGAGGGCGAGCATCAGCTGGCCCGCCAGCCGCTCGTCCAGCGGGTCCCTGGCCGCCCATGCGGCCAGCCTGGGCAGCAGCGCGCCGTGCTGGCCCTGGCGCAGGCCGATGTCGGCGAGATCCCGCTCGGCGGCCCGCCGTTCGGTGTCCAGGATGGCCCTGACGTCGCCGAGCCACGGGGTGTCCAGTGCCCCGAATGCTTCCCCTTGCCACAGCCCGAGCGCCTGCTCGAACAGCGCGCTGGCCTTGTCGTCGCGGCGGGCGGCCCGCGCCGCCTTGATCAGCGCGCGGAACGCGTGCACGTCCACGAGTTGCTCGTCCAGGCTGATCATGTAGCCGTTCGGCTGCCGCACGATGATCAGCTTGTGGCGGAGGAACGACACGTACGTCTGCACGGTGCCGCGCGGCCGGCGCGGTAGCCGGCCGCCGCCCCAGACCCGTTCCACGATCTGGTCGGCCGACACGCAGCGGTTGGCGTCCAGCAGCAGGACCGCCAGCACGCATCGCTCGCGAGCCGCGCCGAGGTCGATGAGCTCACCGCCGGCCCGCGCCTCCACCGGCCCGAGCAGAGAGAACTCCGCGGTCTGCCGTGTCGCCGCCCCCGTACCTCGGGCGACACGGCTCCCTGCCGGCAGCGTCGGCTGCTCATCGTCTAGCAGGACCGGAGTTGTCATTTTTAGGTCTCCACGGTGTGTTATTCAGCCGTTACGGCGATGATTATCATTAGCTGACTTCGGGTCATTTGACGTGCTCCCGCGATCACCTCGGAACGCAGGAAGTTCCGTCCCATACCATGGTGTCCGGGCAGTTCCCGCCCGCCACCGTAATCGCGGCGTGCGACCCCATGTTCGATCCCGCAACGGAACCGGTGGTAACTGCGGCAACGACGATGGCGATGGCTGCAATGATGCGCATTCCCGTGTCCTTTCGGTGAGCCCTGCCTATACGAGGCCGAATGCCCGGCGACCTGACGCTTGACCGGTTAGAGGTCTGCCGCCTGCCGACAGTTGGAATCATGGGTGCGCGCCCGGGTAACAGGCCATAGATCCAAGATGTCCTGATCCTGCATGGCAGGTTCAGGACATCTGCGACCGGAGGCTTATCTCGGCCATCGGCGTAATCAGCCGCACTCCGCAGCTGTCAAGTCCGCAGCCGGCCACCTCATCAAGGCGTGCGCATTCGTAGAGTTGTAAAACGCATTTCTCGGCGGTTGTCAGATCCGGCGCGATGACGAACAGTACGGCATACACCCCGTCCGGCGAAGGCCGGACGTACATATGCTCGAGCCGGTGCTGCGGTCCGGCCGCCTGGCTGAGCCGCCGGCTTATCTCCGCGACTTGGGAAGTGGTATTCGCATCTCGCGAGGTGCGGATGTGTGCTGTCACTGCGTACATATCCGAACCGTCTCAGTAACCCAAGGCGGGGGCCAGATATTCAATATGGCAGAACCTTGCATGGCAGCAACCGGTCAGACACTATTGAGACTATTCATCCAGCCGCCGAAGCGGGAGGTATGCCCCAAATGCTGGAAGCGTTCGAGGTAGATGCCGCCGCCGAGGCTGTGTACCTGCAGATGCTGCGCAGCCCGCAGGCCGGGGTGAGCGAGCTGGCGGGCGACCTGGGCATGACCGGGGACGCGGTCCGGCGCGCGCTGGACCAGCTCGCGGAGCTGTCGCTGCTGCGGCCCTCCTGGGAGGACCCGAGCGCGCTGCGGCCGGTGAGCCCGGAGGTGGGCCTGGAATCGCTGCTGGCGCACCGGCAGGTCGAGCTGATGCGCGAGCAGCACCGGATCGACGAGGGCCGCGCCGCCATGGCCCTGGTGGTCGCGAACCTGGCCGGCACCCGGCCGGAGACGGCGCACGCCGACGTCGAGGAACTGATCGGGATCGACGCGATCCGCGAGCGGCTGGAGCAGCTGACCGTCGAGACCCGGCACGAGGTGCTGGCCTTCATGAACGGCGGCCGGCATTCGGCCGCTTCGCTGGACGCGGGCCGGCCGCTGGACCGCCAGCTGCTGGAGCGCGGGGTGTCGATCCGCACGATCACCCTGGACAGCGTGCGTAACGACCCGCCGACCTTCGGCTATGCGCAGTGGCTGACCGATCTCGGCGGCCAGGTGCGCAGCGTGCCGGTGCTGCCGCTGCGGATGACGATCATCGACAGGGAACGGGTGATGATCCCGCTCGACCCCGGCAACAGCCGGGCCGGCGCCGCCCTGCTGTGCGGGAGCGGCGCGGTGGCCGCCATGTGCGCGCTGTTCGAGCAGACCTGGAACACCGCCACGCCGCTGGGCGTCGCGCCGCCGCGCAGCGAGGCGGGCCTGAGCAATCAGGAGATCGCGCTGCTGCGGCTGCTGGCCCAGGGCGACACCGACGAGGTGATCGCGCGCAAGCTCGCGGTCTCGGTGCGCACCGTGCGGCGGATCTGCGCCGAGCTGATGGCCCAGCTCGGCGCGCGCAGCCGGTTCCAGGCCGGGGTACGCGCGGCCGAGCGGGGATGGCTCGCCGTGCGGCCTTCCGCGCCGCCGCGGTCACGGCCGGATGACGCGGCCGCCAGCTGAGGAGATCCGCGTAGCGGCCTAACGTCCCGCCACGGCCACCCGTGATGCAGGCGGCGCGCCGGGTCTGGCCCGCCCCTGCGTCGTCGGCCGGCCAGCCGGGGTTATTCGGGCCAGCTGGGTGAGCGGCCGAGCAGGGTGAGGATCTGGTCCAGAGTGCCTGCACCGGCCGACGCGTCGAGCGCGGGCGCGAACGCGGCGCCCGGCTGCAGCCGGGCCTGGCCGCCCGGCACAGCCTGGGCGGCCTTGAGCGCGATCGCCAGCACCTCGTCATCGAACTCGGGCGCCAGGCCGAGGGGCCGGGCCACATCCCAGCCGTGCACGACGTAGTCCACCAGGTGGAAGGAGATCGCCCGCCGCCCGGGGAACGTCATCGTGGTGCTGATCGCCGGAATCGCGAACTCCCGGCCGGTGACGCCGTCCGCCGCGAACGCGGCGATCACGGCGTCGGCGGCCTGCGCGTAAGCCGCCACCGGATCGCTGGCCGGGGCGGGCAGCCGCCACACCTCGGGATCGGCGCCGCGGCCCGCGGCCGCCGCCGCGAAGCCCAGGTGCTGCTCGGTCATGTGGGCCAGCAACTCACCCAGATTCCAGCCCGAGCAGGGCGTGGCGCGGCCGAGGTCCGCCGCGGTCACCCGGGAGACCAGGTCTACGCCGGCGCGGACGGCCCGGCGGTCAAGCTCGGCGATGTCGAGGTTCGGCATGAAAGCTCCAGGGCTAGATCGTGCGCATCCGCCGAGGCCGGCTGACGAGCGGCGGAGTCCGGGTGGAACCGTTCGGGAAAATAATTCTGGTGCCATCGCGGTAGCCTGGCCGGCCCGCCCGGCCACCTCGGGCCATCTCGGGCCACCTCGAGTCAGCCGGCCTGCGGGGCGCTCGCCGACGCGTTCTCCGCCTGGCGGCGCAGGGCCTGGACGGCCGCGGCCGGGTCGGCGGAGCCGTACACGGCTGAGCCGGCCACGAACACATCGGCGCCGGCCTGCGCGCACCGCTCGATGGTCTGCTCGCTCACGCCGCCGTCTACCTGGAGCCAGATCGCGCCGCCGTATCCGGCGATCAGCTCATGGGCGCGGCGCAGCTTGGGCAACACCAGGTCGAGGAAGCCCTGGCCGGCGAAGCCGGGCTCCACCGTCATCAGCAGCAGCATGTCGACCTCGGGCAGCAGGCCGGCGTACGGCTCGACCGCGGTACCCGGGTTGACCGCGAGGCCGGCCCGCGCCCCGGCCGCCCTGATCGCCCGCAGCGTGCGCACCGGGGCGCGGGCCGCCTCGGCGTGAACGGTGACGTTCCCGGCGCCGACCTCCGCGTACTGCGGTGCCCACTGGTCCGGGTCGTCAATCATCAGGTGGCAGTCGAGCGGCAGGGTGGCGTGCTCGAGCAGCGACTCGACCACCGGCAGGCCGAGGGTCAGGTTGGGCACGAAGTGGTTGTCCATGACGTCCACGTGCAGCCAGTCGGCCACGCCCGCCACCGCATCCGCCTCGTCGGCCAGCCGTGCGAAGTCGGCCGACAGGATGCTGGGCGAGATCTGGACGGCCATGTCACCGGAGTCTAGCCGCGGCGCTTTGGCTCAGGCTCCGTCAGGCGGCTCCGTCAGGCGGCCCCATCAAGCGGCACCGTCAGGCGGGCTGGCCGGCCGCGTCGATGACGACGTTCACGGTGTTGCCGACCATGCCCTTCTTCTTCGTGACGCCGAAGCTGGTGCGATCAAGCCGGGCGGCGGCCTGGAACCTGGCGACCCCGTTCTCCACCCGGGCCGCGCTGACGCGCACCTCGACCTGGTCGTCGGTTCCGTGGGCGTTCACCGTGCCGCGCAGCACCCAGTCACTGCCCTCCTGACGCGCCCCCTCGGCGGCGAACGTGATCTCGGGGTGCGCGGAGGCGTCGAGCAGGGCGGCCGAGGTGACGTCCTTGTCCCTGGCCGCGTTGCCGGAGTCATAGCTGCCGGCGTCGATGACCGCCTGCACGCTGGAGCTGGCCGGGTCCTCGGCGATCGTGACCTGTCCCGACTTGAGCCTGAAGGTCCCGTGCACCGTGATCAGCCCGAACATGGCCTTGACGTCGGCCTGGACGGTACTGCCCGCGGGATCGAGCCGGTAGGTTCCGGCCGGAGGGGTATCGGATGCTGGCTGGGTCATGACGAGATCTCCTTCGTGTCGTCGGTTAAGCAGAGCCTCAGCCGCGGCGGGGTGCCCAGTTGAAGCGCCAGATCGCGACCGCAACGCCCACGATGCCCCAGATGGCCATGATCAGCAGGTCGTGCCAGGCCCAGGGCGAGGCGCCCTTCTGCACGTTGAACGGGGCGAAGACGGCGGTGATGAAGTGCCGGATCGGGAAGAAACCGGAGAACTTGGCCAGGCCGGACCCTGACTTGATCGGAAACCAGAGCCCGGACAGGAACAGCAGCACGAAGAACACGATGTTGGTCACCGGCGCGGCCGCGTCCTGGTTAGGCACCAGCGTGCTGGTCGCGGCCCCCAGTGCGGTGAAGCTGAGCCCGCCGACCACGATGGCCAGCACGAACGCGCCGACGTTCCCGGGCAGGTGCACGCCGAACGCGATCCTGCCCACCGCCAGCAGGAGGATCACCTCGACGAAGGCCACCAGCAGGGTGCTGATGAAGACCGCACCGAGCAGCGCCCAGGTAGGCAGCGGGCTCAGCCGCAGCCGCTTGAGCAGCCCGGTCTCCCGCCGGATGACCAGCAGGACGGCCAGCCCGGTGAAGCAGGCGGACATCACGCCGTAGGCGGTGAAGCCGGGCACGTAGTACTGGATCAGCTTGATGTTGCCGAGGGAGGCATCCCGCGACGAGCCGGCCGAGGCCCCGAGCAAGATCAGGAAGACCAGCGAGAACCCGATCGTGAAGACGGCCGCGACCGGGTTGAGCCAGAAGGACAGCTGCTCGTAGCCGACCTGGCGGCCGATCAGGCGCAGGTCGCGCAGCCCGGAGAACGGGCGGGTCTGCGGCGGGGCGGGCGGCGCGGACGTGGCGGGCGGCGGGCTGGTCATCGCTGTTCCTGCTTCTCGTCGTCCTGGCTGCGGGTCAGGCTGAGATACACGTCTTCGAGAGTGACCCGCTGCACGTTCAGCCCGGGCAGGCCGACCTGCCGGTCCAGCGCCCAGCCGGTCAGGCGGTGCAGCACGGAGACCTCGTCCTCGGTCCGGATCTCGATCTCACCGCCGGTGCCCGGCAGGCCGGGTACCGGCAGGTCCGCGGCGGACACGCCGTCCGGCAGCCGGAAGCGGATAGTGACCATGCCGGAGTCGCGGCCGCCGATGGCGTCCGGGGTGCCTGCGGCCACGATCTCGCCGCGGGCCAGGACCGCGACCCGGCTGGCCAGCGCCTCGACCTCGTCCATGTAGTGGCTGGAGAGGATGATCGTGGTGCCTTCGGACTCCAGCTGCTTGATCAGATCCCAGGTGGCCCGGCGGCCGGATGGGTCCAGGCCGGTCGTCGGCTCGTCCAGGATGAGCAGCTCGGGCTGGCCGACGATGCCGAGGCCGACATCCAGCCGGCGCTGCTGCCCGCCGGACAGCGTCTTGACCCGCTCGCCGGCCTTCTCGGCCAGCCCCACCAGGTCCAGCACCTCGTCGACCGGCCGGGGATGCGGGTAGTAGCCGGCGTTGCGGGCGAGCACCTGGCGCACCGACAGGTACGGCTCGACCGCGAGCTCCTGCAGCACGATGCCCAGCCGGGAGCGCAGCCAGCGCTGGGTCCGGCGCTGGCCGGGATCGACGCCGAGCACCTGCACGGCCCCGGCGTCCCGGCTCCTGAAGCCCTCGAGTATCTCGATCGTGGTGGTCTTGCCCGCGCCGTTCGGCCCGAGCAGGGCAAAGACCTCTCCGGCCTCGACTTCGAAGCTCACGTCGCCGACGGCGTGCACCGCGCCGTAGGACTTGCGGAGATTTTTAACGCTGACTGCCGACACAGGTTCCCTCCGCCCCGTAGCCCGCCTTCGTCGAGCCCGCGGGCTTTCCGGATTGTTCCACACTGCGGGAGAATCATGACGGCTTACATGATCACAGAACGGGATCCACGGCCGGCGGGATCTTCGGCCGGCGGGCTCCACGACCGGCGGGACGGTGACTGCATGGTATTAGTGTCCGATCTTGAGCTGGCCGAGCTCGACATGGGCTCGGGTGAGCTGGCCGGCGACGGGTACCACCGCGTGCTGGCCGGTCTGACCGGGCTGGCCGACGGCGGCGGGGGCGAGCGGGCCGGGCAGGGCGAGCGGGCCTGGCTGGCGAAGTCGCCGCTGGCGATCATCGTGCTCGACCGCGAGGCCGGCGAGTTCTTCCTGCGGTCGCGGGTGACGGCCTTTCCCGGGCGGCAGCTCGCTGATCTTCTCGGCGTCACCGCGGGCCCGCTGCGCGAGCAGATAGACGCCAACATCCTCAACCAGCAGGGCCAGCAGCACCGGCGGCTGCGCGCCCTGGTCGGGCCCGCGTTCACCCCGCGCGCGGCCGACCGCTGGCGGCCGGCCATGCGCGGCTTCCTGGCCACGCTGTGGGATGACCTGCAGGGAGCGGACGCATGCGAGTTCGTCGCCGCGATCGCCAAGCCGTACCCCGCGCTGACGATCGCCACCGTGCTCGGCGCGCCCGTCGCCGATGCGCCGCGGCTGCACGACTGGTCGAGCTGGGTGCAGCGGCAGTTCGCCATCAGCGCGATGACCACCCAGGTGCCCGAGATGGAGCGCGCCATCACCGAGGTCTACGGCTACGTCGAGGCCCTGCTGGCCCGCCGCCGGAACGAGCCGGGTGATGACCTGCTGACGTCGCTGCTGGCCGCCGAGGAGGCTGGCGACCGGCTGTCTCACGCCGAGTGCGTCAACCTGGTGCTCAACGTCATCGCCGGCGGGATCGACACCACCCAGGCCCAGCTCGGGCACGCGATGCGGCTGTTCGCGGCGCATCCGGCGCAGTGGGCCGAGCTGGGCCGGCGGGCCGAGCTGGCCGGGCGCGCGGTCGACGAGGTGCTGCGGGCCGAGCCGATCACCCCGTTCACAGCGCGGATCTGCCTGGAGGACGTGTCGCACCGGGGGGTGACGTTCCCGGCCGGCACGATCGTGGCCATCTGCGCCGAGCGGGCCAACCGGGAGCAGGACGGCGGCGAGGAGTTCGACATTCTCGCGCCGCGGGACGGCCGGCTGTACACCTTCGGGGCAGGCCCGCACTTCTGCCTCGGCGCCAACCTGGCCCGGGCCGAGCTGGAGGAGGCGCTGACGTTCCTCGCGCCCCGGATGCCGCACCTGGCCGCCGACGGGCCCGCCGCGCTGGGCGGCGTAGAGGGCATCTACGGCGTCGAGTCCCTGCCGCTCCGCTGGTCGGCCTAGCCCGGCCCGTCCCGCGCGCCGTCCCGCGTCGGCCCGGCGCGGAAGGCGGTCAACGGCACATCGACACCCACCAGCGGCGGTCAACGGCACATCGACCACCTTGGCTCGCCGCAACCGCCCGGCCCGGTCAGTCGGCGGCGCCTGGCCACCAGATCGTGACGACCTCGCGGCCCGCTCCGGCGGCA
>DASXME010000195.1:0-4678 GCA_036495825.1 Streptosporangiaceae bacterium | reverse complement strand
AGGTGGCCGACGGGATCGCGACGCCGACGCCGGCGCCCTGGACGGCGAAGAACACGGTGAGCACCCAGATCGGCGTCGTGGTGCCGAGCAGTGCGTATCCGGCCAGCGCCACGGCCATCACGGCCATGCCGGCGGTGCCGACCACCTTGGCGCCGTAGCGGGACACCAGGCTGGCGCTGCGTGGGGCGAACAGCAGCTGGCCTGCGGCGAACGGGATCGTCAGCAGGCCGGCCTGCAGCGCGCTGTAGCCGCGGACGTTCTGCAGGTAGAAGGCGGTGAAGAAGAACACGCCGCCCATACCGAAGAACAGCAGGCTGATCGCGCCCACCGAGGCGGACAGCCGCCGGTCGGCGAACAGCTTGACGTCGAGCGAGGGATGCGAGATGCGGGTCTCATGCCAGCCGAAGATGCCGAGGATAGCCAGGCCGCCGGCGATCGGGCCGAGCACGCCGCCGCCTAGCCAGGAGCCGGTGTCGCCGCCCTGGACAATGCCGTAGACCACCAGCACGAGGCCGACGATGGACAGCAGCACGCCGACATAGTCGATCTTGCCGGGGTCGGGGTTGCGCGACTCGGGGACGAGGATCGCGACGGCGAGGGCGCCGAGCACGGTGACCGGCACGTTGATCAGGAAGACCGAGCCCCACCAGAAGTGAGCCAGCAGCAGGCCGCCGAGTACCGGGCCGATCGCGACGCCGATGCCCACGGCGCTGGCCCAGATGCCGATGGCGCGCGCGCGCTCGTTGGGCTCGAAGACGTTCGAGATGATCGACAGCGTCTGCGGCATGACCGCGGCGCCGCCGAGGCCCATCGCGGCGCGCGCGAAGATGAGCTGGTCAGGCGAATGAGAGTAGGCGGACAGCAGCGAGCCGACGCCGAACAGCGCCAGGCCGATCATGAGCATCCGCTTGCGGCCGATCCGGTCGCCGATCACGCCGAACGTGAACAGCAGGCCGGCAAACACCAGCGTGTAGGAGTTGATCGCCCATTCCAGCTGGCTCTGGCTGGCGCCGAGGCCGCCGCGCGGCTCGGCGATCGTCTTCAGGGCGACGTTGAGGACCGTGTTGTCGATGACGATGGCGAGCAGGCCGACGATGAGCACGCTGAGTATTGCCCAGCGGCGCCGATAGATTCTCTGCTGGTCCATGGTGTCCTTCGGATCATGGGGCGGGGCGCGGGTCGGGAAGATCGCCCCCGCCGGGTGCGTTGACCTAAGTTGTCGCGGCCGCCCGTGCACGGGCGGCCACTATAGATACGGAACAGGATCGTATCGATTTGCATTCCCCGCTGTCGCGTGAATTTTCCGGGGGCCGGGACCGGCCCGGCGACCGGGCCCGCAACCCGGGGGTCTCGCGCAGGCGCGGGGCGCGTGCAATGATCGAAGTGTCCGGGGACGCCACTGGGGCGCCTCGAGGCCAGGAGGTTTCGTTATGACTTCCCCATCAGTTCCAGACACCCTGTACGGCGGCCGCGGCGGGCGGCGCGTCACGGTCAGGGACATCGCGGCCGCGAAGGGCCGCGGCGAGAAGTGGCCCATGCTCACCGCCTACGACGCGCTGACCGCGCGGGTGTTCGACGAGGCAGGCATCCCGGTGCTGCTGGTCGGCGACTCGGCGGCGATGGTGGTCTACGGGCACGAGACGACGATCCCGGTCACCGTGGACGAGCTGATCCCGCTGACGGCGGGCGTGGTCCGCGCCACCAGGCGGGCGATGGTCGTGGCCGACCTGCCGTTCGGCTCCTATCAGGTCTCCCCCGAGGCGGCGCTCGGCACGGCCGCCCGGTTCCTGAAGGAGACCGGGGCGCAGGCAGTCAAGCTGGAGGGCGGCTACCGGGTCGTCCGGCAGGTCGAGGACCTCGTCGCGGCGGGCATCCCGGTGATGGCGCACCTCGGCCTGACCCCGCAGTCGGTCAACGCGTTCGGCGGGTACCGGGTGCAGGGCCGCGGCGAGGACGGCGAGCGGCTGCTGCACGACGCCAAGGCGCTGGAGGCCGCGGGCGCGTTCAGCGTGGTGCTCGAGTGCGTGCCCGCCTCACTCGCCGCCCGGGTCACCGAGTCGCTGTCGATCCCGACCATCGGCATCGGCGCCGGGCCTGGCTGCGACGCCCAGGTGCTCGTCTGGCAGGACATGGCCGGGCTCACGCCGCGAGTGGCCAAGTTCGTCAAGCGCTACGCGGACCTGGCGGGCGAGCTAGCCGCCGCGGCGACCGAGTTCGCCCAGGACGTCACCTCCGGCGCGTTCCCCGCCGAGGAGTACTCATATAGCTGACGGCCCGGCCTGGAACCGTTCGGAAAATTAAATGTCCGTGATGCGCAGCCCGGCGTGCGCCTTATAACGGCGGTTTATCGAGACTAGGTTCGCGGTCAGCCCTTCGACCTGGCCGCAATTGCGCAGCCGCCCGGCATACACGCCGCGCATGCCGGGGATGCGGCCGGCCAGGGCCTGCACCAGGTCGGTGGCCTGCCGGTCGTCGCCGAGCACGAGCACGTCCAGGTCCAGCTCGGCCACCTCGGGGTCGAGCAGCAGCACCGCGGACACGTGGTGGAACGCGCCGACCACGCGGCTGCCGGGCAGCACGGCGGCGGCCTGCTCGGCGGCGCTGCCTTCGGGCGCGGGCAGCCGGTAGCAGCCGCGCGCGTCGAACCCGAGCGGGTTCACGCAGTCGATGACGATCTTCCCGGCCAGGTCGCCGGCCAGGGACGCGAGCAGTTCGCGGTGGCCGTCCCAGGGCACTGCGACGATGACGACGTCCGACCGCCGGGCCGTCTCGTCGTTGGCCGCGCCTTCGACGCGGCCGGCGCCGACGCGGCCGGCGCCGACGGCCAGGTCCGCCGCGGCCGCGGCGGCGCGCTGCGCGGAACGGGAGCCGATGATCACGCGGTGGCCGGCCAGCGCGAACCGCCGGGCCAGCCCGCGGCCCTGGTCGCCGGTGCCGCCGAGGATGCCGATGACCAGGCCCGCCAGGCCGGCCGGGTCCGGCTCTTCCGGCCTCTGCGGCGTTTCCGTGCCTTGTCGGACTTCGCGGCCCGGGCCGCCGGACTCGCCGGGTATCTCTGCTGCGTGCACGGGTCCATCGTGCCATCAGCACGGTCGCCGGGGCCGGGCCGGGCACCGCTTGCGCCGCTGTAGGTGCGCGGGCTGGCGCGGTCGGGCACCATGGGCGGGTGGATGCCGACCAGGTGAACGCGCTGCGCGCGCTGCTCGCCCCCACCGGCTGGCTCGAGCGGACCCGGGCGTTCGCCCGCGTGCTCCGGTCGTCGTCGCGCTCGCCGGGCGGGCTGCTGCTGGTCGGGACGCCGGACGAGGAGCCGTGGCACCTGGCCGCGCACCTGGACGAGGAGAGCCGGTTCGCCGGCATTCCGGGGCTGGCGCCGACGCTGGTCCGCTGGAGCCCGGCCCAGGACGGCCCGGATCACCTGCGGATCGGCCTGGAGCGGCTGGAGGCGGCGCAGCGCGGCGAGGCGCTGTTCGTGGTGAGCCCGGAGGCGGCGCCGGTGCCGCTGCTGGAGCGGGTCAGCGACGCGCGCAAGGCCGGCGCGGTGATCCTTGCGATGGATCAGGGCGACAAGGATCTGGAGGATCTGGCGCACGAGGCGCTGACCGTCCGGGCCGCGGCGGATCCGGTCACGTTCGACGCCGCCCAGCACCTGGTCAGCGCGGCGGCCGGGGAACCGCACGTGCGTTCGGGACAGCCGGCCGGGCTGCGCGGGCTGCGCAGCAGGCTGGCCCGGCTGCTCGACACGGTCAGCGGCCCGCCGCCGGAGTAGCGGGGGCTCAGCCGTCCAGGCTGAGCACCATCGTCGGGCGCTCGATGATGTGATCGGGCCGCAGCGGGCGCACCGCGGTGCCGATCGCGAAGAACTCGGTGGTGTGCGAGCCCCAGGTGTGGCTGTGCTGGCGCAACTGGACCCCGACGATGCCCTCGGCGTGCAGCGCCTCGGCCTCGGCCTGCATCCGGCTCATGGCCAGCTCGCGCGCGTCGTACAGCGCCTGGGTGAACTGCTCGAGCTCCACGTTCTTGCCGATGTTGCCCAGCATGCCGCCGAGCCGCTGGTGCGCGACGTGGTACACGCACGAGCCCATCACCATGCCGAGCGGCGCGTAACCCGCCCGGACCAGGGTCCAGAAGTCCTGCCCGGACAGGTCGGAGGTGAACGGCTGGTTCTTGTTGTTGCGCCACTTGGCGACCCCGCCGCCGCCGGCTCCCTCCTCGGCCTTGACCGCCGTGCCGACCGCGATGAACTCGGCGATGTCGCTGCCGAACTCCTTCATCTCCACGTCCAGCCGCACGCCGACGATGCCGTCGGCAGCAAGCTCGTCCGCCTCGGCTTCCATCCGGCTCATCGCCAGCTCACGGGCGTGGTACATGGCCTGGGACAGCACGTCGAGCTCCTGGTTCTTGCTCCAGCGGCCCAGCTGCAAGCCCACGTGGTAGATCGAGCTGCCGAGCACCAGGCCGAGCGGCCTAAAGCCGGCCTCGCGGACGAGCAGGAACTCGTTCACCGACAGGTCCGAGGTGAAGATCGACCCGGCCTTGCCCGGCTGCAGCTCGGCCAGCCGGCGCATGGCGTCCTGCGGGACCCCCTCGAGGGAGTGCTCGGCCGGCCCGGCCTCCGCCGTGGCTGCGTCCGTGCGCTGCTGCTCGGTCATCAACTCTCCCTTAGCGTTCTGTGCTC
>DASXME010000194.1:0-6453 GCA_036495825.1 Streptosporangiaceae bacterium | reverse complement strand
GTGAGCTGCCCGCCGGGGCCGGCCGAGGCGGCCAGCTCCTCGACGAGCCGGCGGTCCGGCAGGCCCGCCGCTGCCCTGGCCGCCTCGACCGGCATGCCGACCGCGAGCGGCTCGCGCGCCGCATGCTCGTCCACCGCCCGGCCGAGCCGCTCGCGCAGATCAGCCCAGTGGCCGGGATCCACGATCCACCCGGCCGCGCTCACCAGCCCGGCGGCCTCCGGCGGATCCGGGACGGCCGGAGGATCCTGGGCGGCCAGCGGGCTCCGGGCGGCCGGCAGGCCCGAGACGGCCGACGGTAGGGCCAGCCCCATGACCCGGAGATCATCGGCGCGGATCAGGCCGTGCCGGTGCACCAGGTGAGCGACCCCGGGCTCGGCCGGCCAGCTGGCCAGCTCGCGCCGCGCCGCGGCCGCTCCGCCGCGGCGGGCGGTGGCCGGCGGCCGCACGTCAAGCACGACGGCACCGATGATGGCCGGCCAGGCGGTGCCGTCAGGGCCGCCGGCCGCGGGATGCCCGGCGGGCCTGGCCGGCGCACGTGCGGCGCCGGGATCGCGCAGCAGCAGCCGGTCGGCTACGTGCAGCGGCAGTGGCTCGCGCAGGCTCAGCCGGGCGAACGGCCCGCCCAGCGGGCGCACCCGGGCCAGCGTGCGGGCCGAGCCGGCGTGCACGGTGACCTGGCGTGGCGGGCGCGCCGCCGGGCCGTCGTCCCAGCTTTCCGCGGGGCCGGTCAGCCGGACGTCGATCGTGCCGGCCAGCGTCCAGGCGCCCGGCTCGACCAGCGCCATCCCGCGGGCCAGCTTGTCCGCCGGGCCGCCGCGCAGGTTAACCGCGACCCTGGCCACCCCGGTGACCTGGCTGGCCGGCTCGCCGAGCGACTCGATGCCACGGATCCTGACCGGCCGCTCGGCCGGGCTGACCAGCAGCTCGTCGCCGGTCCTGATCGTGCCGGCCGGCAGCGTGCCGGTGGCCACGGTGCCGCTGCCCGGCACGGTGAACACCCGGTCGAGCCAGAGCCGGACGGGCGCGCCGGGGTCGGGCGACGGCAGCCGGGCAGCCAGGTCCGCGAGCGCCGTCCGCAGCTCCGGCAGGCCCTGGCCGGTGACCGAACTCACCGGCACGGCCGACACGTCGCCGAGGCTGCTGGCCGCGATCTCGGCCTGCGCCCGGATCATCGCGGGCCGGGGATCGGCCAGGTCGGCCCGGGTCACGGCGAGCAGGCCGCGGCTGATGCCCAGTGCGTCGATCGCGGCCAGGTGCTCGGCCGACTGCGGCATCCAGCCGCCGTCGGCCGCGACCACGAACAGCACGGCGGGCGCGGGGCCGACTCCGGCCAGCATGTTCGGCACGAAGCGCTCGTGGCCGGGAACGTCGACGAAGGCCAGCCGCTGCCCGCCCGGCTGGGTCAGCCAGCCGAAGCCCAGATCGATCGTGAGGCCGCGGCGCTGCTCCTCGGCCCAGCGGTCGGGCTCCATCCCGGTGAGCGCGCGGACCAGCGCGGACTTGCCGTGGTCAACATGACCGGCCGTGGCGATGACCTGCATCCGCGTCAACCCCTGGCTGCGGCGAGCACCGCGTCGCGGATCAGGTCGTCGTCGCCGGGTGCGACGGCCCGCAGGTCGAGCAGCAGCCTGCCCGCCGTGACCCGGCCGACGACCGCGGGCACGGCGCCGCCGCGCACGGCCGGGCCGTCCCGCAGCGCGGCGGCCAGCTCCTGCGGCAGGCTGACGGCGGCGCTGGGCAGGATCACGCCCGGCGCCCCGCCGCCGCCGATGGCGCTCTCGCTGGGAGTCGCCCGCGCATCGATCCCGTGACGGCCGAGCGCGGCCGCGAGCCGTTCGGCACGCCTGCGTACGGAAGCGGCATCGGCGGCCAGCGCGGCGGCTACCGGTACCTGGGGGCCGGCCAGCGTCGCCTCGAGCGCGGCCAGCGTCAGCTTGTCCACCCGCACGGCCCGGGCCAGCGGATGCCGCGTCAGCGTGCGCACCAGGTCGGCACGGCCGAGCAGCAGCCCGGCCTGCGGGCCGCCGAGCAGCTTGTCGCCGCTCGCCGTGACCAGCGCGGCGCCCGCCCGCAGCGCCGTGTCGGCGTCCGGCTCGGCCGGCAGCGGCGGGCTCGGCGCCAGCAGCCCGGAGCCGATGTCGGCCAGCACCGGGACGCCGAGCCCGGCCAGCTCGGCGATGCTCGCCTCCGCGGTGAAGCCCTCGATCCGGTAGTTGGAGGTGTGCACCTTCAGCAGCAGCGCGGTGTCAGGGCCGATCGCGTCCCGGTAGTCGGCCGCGGTCGTCCGGTTCGTCGTGCCGACCTCGCGCAGCCTGGCGCCGGTGGACTCCAGCAGGCTCGGCAGCCGGAAGCCGTCGCCGATCTCGATCAGCTCGCCCCGGCTGACCACGATCTGGCGGCCGGCGGCCAGCGCGGTCGCGGCCAGGACCAGGGCGGCGGCGTTGTTGTTCACGACGGCGACGGCCTCGGCGGCGGGTACCGCGGCGGCCAGCGCGGCGATGGCGCCGCGACCGCGCCTGGCTCGCGCGCCCGCCGCCAGGTCGAACTCCACGTCAGTGCAGCCGGCTGCCGCCTGCACCGCCTCCCTGGCCGCGGCCGAGAGCGGCGCGCGGCCCAGGTTGGTGTGCAGCAGCACGCCGGTCGCGTTGATCACCGGGGTCAGCGTGGCGGCCCTGGCAGGCAGCCCGGCCACGGCCGCGTCGGCGACCGCGGCGGGCGGGATCCGGCCGGCCCTGGCCTCGTCCTGGGCCCGGCCCACCGCCTCCTTCACCAGCGCCCGGCCGAGCCGAGCCGCGGCGGCGGCCAGCCGGGGGTCGGCCAGCACCGCGTCGGTGCGCGGCACCAGCCGCCTGGCGTCAGCGGCCGCATCATCCGGGGTATCCACGAGCGTGACCATATCTTTTTTGGCCGGAAACATGCCCTACGGCGGCATCTTTCTTGGCCGGAGACATGCCCAACGGCGGCACTTTTTTCCGGATCTGCCGACGACATGGATACATGGCGCTTCGCCGGGTAGTTGGTAATCCTTCGGTCTCGTCAACCATGGGAAGTGATCAATATGGCCGGGATGCTGCGAGTTCCGCGGAGCCGTGGCGTCATGAGCGGGTTCCTGCTGGTCCTGCTCGGGGCGTGGGGAGCGCTGATCCCCTTCATCGGCCCGTACTTTCATTACGCGTACACGCCGACGGCGGGGTGGACCTACACCTCGGGTCGGCTGTGGCTGGAGATCTTGCCCGGTGCGGGCGCGCTGCTCGGCGGGCTGATCGTGCTGGTCGCGTCGATGCGCCCGATGGCCGTCTTCGGCGCGTGGCTGGCCGCGATGAGCGGTGCCTGGTTCGTCGTCGGCAGGCCGCTGTCCACGCTGTGGACGGCGCACGGAGTGCAGGCGGCCGGCGTCGCGGTCGGCAGCACGCTCACCCGGGCCGTCGAGGATGTCGGGTTCTTCACCGGCCTGGGCGCGGCGATCATCTTCCTGGCCGCGGTGGCCCTCGGCCGGTTCACCGTGATCGGCGCGCGCGAGGCGACGCGCGCGGCCAAGGCGGCCGAGGCAGACCAGCGGGTCGCCGACCGGCGAACCGCCGACGAACAGCGAACCGCCGACGAGCGGCCAGCAGACCAGCCGTCCGAGTCCTCACCGCCAGTGACCGCGAGCCCGGGGCGGCCGACCGCGTCATCCTAGGCTTCCGCCAGCGCGACCCATCCGCGTTCATTAGGATTTGGCGGACTATGGGTATCAGGCCCTGCGTGAGGTAGCGGCCAGATACCCAGTCCCCCTCACCTATGGGAAGTGATCATCGTGGCTGGGATGCTGCCAGTTCCAAGGAGCCGTGGCGCCATGAGCGGCCTCCTGCTGATCCTGCTCGGCGCATGGGGAGCGCTGGTCTCCTTCATCGGTCCCTACTTCCATTACGCCTACACACCGACCGGCACCTGGACCTACACCCCTGGCCGGCTCTGGCTGGAGATCCTACCCGGTGCGGGCGCGCTGCTCGGCGGCCTGATCGTGCTGGTGGCCGCGATGCGGCCGATGGCGGTCTTCGGCGCGTGGCTGGCCGCGATGAGCGGGGCCTGGTTCGTCGTCGGCGGGCCGCTGTCCGTGCTGTGGACGGCACGCGGCACGCCGGCGGCGGGCGTCGCGGTCGGCGGCACCATCACCAGGGCCGTCGAGCAGGTCGGATTCTTCAGCGGGCTGGGCGCGGTCATCATCTTCTTCGCCGCGTTCGCCTTCGGCCGGTTCACCGTGGTAGGCGTGCGGGAGGCTACCCGCGCGGTCGATGAGGCCGCGGA
Organism: Streptosporangiaceae bacterium; assembly: GCA_036495825.1. GTDB lineage: Bacteria > Actinomycetota > Actinomycetes > Streptosporangiales > Streptosporangiaceae > PALSA-505. Next base: position 2,166 of record DASXME010000194.1, on the reverse strand, counting down.
GGCCGACCAGGCGGCGGCCGAATGGCTCGGCATTACCGAGCAGATGCCGGTACGTGCGGAGCGGCCCGCGGCGGCGGACCAGGCACCCGGCGGGCCGTATGAGCTGCCCGCCAGGAGGACGCAACCCGGCGCGTACCCGGCGCCCTGACCCGGCGGGCTCGTCCGGCCGGGCGGCACCCATTTCCTCTCCCGGGGGGGTAGGCTCTGCCTTCTGTAAAAAGCAATGCCCCTGTGCGCACGGCTGCCCGGTCATACCCTGTACAGATGATTCAGCCATTCACCGTCTGGTCAGCTTCCGGTCAGAAGCCGATAGCTACCGTCGCGCACATTACGAGGTGAGTCGATGGATCAAACGGGCCGGACCGGGGAAGACGACGTCCAACCCGATACTGGAGAGCACTCGGCCAGTGCGGGGAGTTCACCTACGGTGACCGCGGAAGACCATTCCGCCGATACGGTGGACGGCAACTCCGCCGATGCGGTGGACGGCGACGGCCAGCCGACGCAGCCGGGTGCCCCGGCCAGGCGGGCCAGCCGGTGGCTATATTCGGCCGTCACCCGCCACCTGGCCGTCCTGGTCGGCTATCTCGGCGCGGGGATCCTCTTCACCTGGCCGCGGATCACCTACCTGAGCAGCCACAAGCTGCCCAACACCCGGGACGCCGGGGCCTACGTGTGGGGCTTCTGGTGGATCACCCGGCAGGTCGAGCACCTGTCCAACCCGTGGTTCACCCGCTACCTGGCGGCACCGGTCGGGGTACAGCTCGGCTTCCATGCGCTGATGCCGCTGCCCGGCGTGATCATGATGCCGATCACCGCGGCGTTCGGCCCGACCGTGTCCTACAACCTGCTGTCCGCGCTGATGCCGGGCCTGCTGTGCTACGCCATGTACCGCGCGGCGCGGCTGTGGGTGCGCTCCGAGATCGCGGCGATCGCCGGGGGCGCGTTCTTCGGCCTGTCCTCGATGCTGGCCTACCAGAGCTTCTACCTGCTCAACGTCGCGGCCGGCGCGCTGTTCATCCCGCTGGCCCTGGAGGCGGCGGTGCGGCTGCGGCGGCGGCCGACCTGGGGTCAGGGAGCGATACTCGGCGTCGTCGTGGGCGCCTCGCTGCTGACCGACCAGGAGGGCTTCATCCTGGTGCTGATCGTCGTGGTGCTGGCGCTGCTGCCGTGGCTGATCTCCGGCTCGGGTCGGTCGCTGCTGGACCGGGTGCGCCCGGTGGCCGTGGCCGCGCTGGTCACCCTGCTAGTCTCGAGCCCGCAGCTCATCGCCATGGTGCAGCAGGTGAATGCGGGCGGGACCTCGATCGACCCGCATCTGCTCGCCGTGTCCTACACCTCATACGGCGTCGGGGCGCTCGGGCTGTTCGCGCCGTCGCCGCGGCTCGCCTCGTTCGGCCTGACCAAGCTGGGGTCGCAGTACTACGCGCACGGCATCATCTACCGGCAGGGCGCGCATCACCATCTCGTCCCGACCAGCGAGGCCACCCCGATGTTCGGCCTGGTGCTGAGCGTGCTGGCGCTGTGCGGGCTGATCCTGGCCTGGCGGCGGCGCAACTCCTGGATGCTCGCCCTGCTCTGGCTGGGCTCGGCGCTGCTGGCCCTCGGGCCGGTGCTCTGGATCGGCACCACCCACGAGTACGTTCCGTTCGCCGAGATGCTGCACGGCGTCCGGGTCTCCGCGCTCATGCCGTACACCTGGTTCGTCCGGCTCCCCGGCCTGTCGAGCTTCCGCGAGGCATCCCGGCTGGCCGAGCCCGGGATGGCGGCGGCCGCGCTGCTCGCCGCGACCAGCATCGACTGGCTGCGCTATCACGCCAGGGCGGCGATGGTCGTGGTGCTCGCGCTCGGCGTCCTCGAGCTCGGCTGGACCGGCAATCCGCCGAATCACGTGATGCCGGCGGTGATGCGCATCGGGACCATGCCCACCGACATGCCGGACCTCAACCGGCCGATCATCGCCGACCATTCGGCGTCGGTGGTGGTCGACTTCCCGTTCGGCATCCGCGGCGGCATTCCGCTGTACGGGCAGGCGTTCGCGCCCATTTCCGAGGTGCTGGCCGCGGCCGACGGGCACCCGCTCGCGGACGGGTTCATCTCCCGGGTGCCCGCCCCGACCGTGAACGGAATCCAGCGGCACCCGTTCTACGCCAACATGCTGAACGT
>DASXME010000193.1:0-15486 GCA_036495825.1 Streptosporangiaceae bacterium | reverse complement strand
ACGGCCCGCTTGATGACGGTGGCGACGAACCAGCCGATGACCAGGACGACCAGGAACACGCCGATCTTGGGCAGCGAGTGCGCCACCGTGTTCAGCAGGTTCTGGACACTCTGGCTGACGCTCACCGACGCCAGTGTGTGTGGCATATTTTCCCCCCGAGTGATGACGCCGCATTCCCCCTGAGTAACGCAGCGATCACCTTGTGTAGTCACACGTACCCTATCGGTAGCCGATCATGCATCCGCGCAGGCCACGGTCGCGCCCGGCTGACAACCAGCCGGCCCGCTCAGGCGTCTTCAGTACGGCACGCAGCCCCGCACCGGACAAGGGAAGACGCTCATGCGAATTACCGCAGCACTTGCAGCAGCCGGCATCCTGGCGGCAGCGCTGGCCAGCCCGTCAGCAACGGCATTAGCGGCATCGAGGGCTACCGCCCGCCCAGCCGCCGCGCACTCGGCCACCGGGCACCCGGCCGCCGCCAGCGGCAGCCAGCTGTGGCTTAGCCGGTTCATCGGGCAGCGGCATGCCTCGAACTGCAATCCACTCCGCGCGCTCGCGAGCCCGGACAGCTCCACGGTGTACGTCGTCATCAACTGCGGCCGTGACAGCAACGGCTTCGGCCCCGAGATCGGGGTGGTGGCCTATAACGCCAGCACCGGCGCGAAGGTCTGGAAGTCGTACTATCCCCCGTTCGGCCAGCGACCCCGCGGGGCAGTGACGGGCACCAGCGCCGTCCTCAGCCCGGACGGGACGCGGCTGTACATCACCGGGTCCTTCGGGCACCACGAGGGCCGGAAGTTCCAGACGCTGGCCTACGACACGGCCACCGGGGCACTGGCCTGGCAGCAGCGCTACCAGGGCGGCCCGGACCAGCTTCGCGGTGCGGGCAGCGGGGCGGACTCGATCGCGGTGAGCCCCGACGGATCGATGGTGTTCGTCACCGGCTACGGGAGCGCCGTTGAGACCAACCTGTACGCGGCGCTGACCTTCGGGTACGACGCGGCCACCGGAGCCACCGTGTGGATGCGCCGGTCGGTGACTCCCCTGCCCGGCTTCACCGCATCGGTCGCGGTGAGCCCCGACGGGACAACGGTGCTCGTCAGCAACGGGACGACCAAGCATCAGCTCACCGCTCTGGACGCCACCACCGGAGCGACGATGTGGACGCGGTACGACACCGCGACCCGCAGCGCTGCCCTGCCCGTGACGGTCAGCGCGGACGGCTCGACCGTCGTCACCGCCGACCTGGGCTCGACGGCCGCCTACGCCGCGGCCACCGGCGCCAGGCTGTGGATCCGGCGCTACGCCAAGTCTGACCGGCTGGCGCACTTCACGCCGTCGTCGCTCGCGGTGAGCCCGGACGGATCCGTGGTCTACGCCAGCGGCACCAACCGCCGGGGGCGGAACCACCCGGCGGCCACCACCGTCGCCTATGACATCGCCACCGGCGCCACCCGGTGGGTGGCCACCTACTACGCCGGCGGCACGCAGGAGGTGGCCATCACGCCGAACCCGGACGGGTCCGCGCTCTACGTCGCCGCTGAATCCGAGACGGCCACCACCGCCACCTTCGTGCTGCTGGCCTTTGACTCTGCCAGCGGCGCGGCGCTGTGGACGAGGATGCGCCCGGCCCAGGACACGTTTCCCGCGGATCCGGGAACGGTCGCCGTGAGCCCGGACGGATCGACCGTCTTCGCCCCCTACACCGAGGTCAACCAGGCGACGAAGAAGGGCGGCGCCGTAACGGTGGCGTACCGCGCCTAACCCGGAAGGCGTACGCCAAAAGGTCAGGAGCTTTCGCGGGAGATGCGGGCCCGGGTGCGGGCGCGCTCCCTGGCGTCGAGCACGGTCTTGCGCAGCCGGACGGCAGTCGGCGTGACCTCCACGCACTCGTCGCCTGAGCAGAACTCCAGCGCCTGCTCCAGGCTCAGCACCCGGGGCGGCACCAGCCGCTCGAGCTCCTCCCCCGCCGACTGCCGGACGTTGGTGAGCTTGCGCTCCCTGGTCACGTTGACGTCCATGTCGTCGGCGCGCGAGTTCTCGCCGACGATCATGCCCTCGTACACCTCGGTGCCGGGCGACACGAACAGCGAGCCGCGCTCCTGCAGGCTGAACATCGCGTACGCGCTCACCGACCCCGACCGGTCGGCCACCAGCGACCCGGTCGGCCGGGCGCGCATCGGGCCGGCCCACGGCTCGTAGCCCTCGAACACGTGGTGCGCGATGCCGGTCCCCCTGGTATCGGTGAGGAACTGGGTACGAAAGCCGATCAGCCCGCGGGCCGGCACGGTGAACTCCAGCCGCACCCAGCCGGTGCCATGGTTGATCATGTTCTCCAGCCGGCCCTTGCGGATGGCGAGCAGGGACGAGACCGCGCCCAGGTACTCCTCGGGCACGTCCACGCTCAGCCGCTCGGTCGGCTCGTGCACCTTGCCGTCGACGTCCCTGGTGACGACGTTCGGGCGACCCACGGTGAGCTCGTAGCCCTCCCGGCGCATGGTCTCGACCAGCACGGCCAGGGCCAGCTCGCCGCGGCCCTGCACCTCCCAGGTGTCCGGCCGCTCGGTCGGCAGCACGCGCACCGAGACGTTGCCGACCAGTTCGCGCTGCAGCCGGTCCCGCACCAGCCGCGCGGTGATCTTGGTCTTCTCCCGGGAGATCCGGCCGTCGCCGGCGCCGAAGCCGCCCGTGCCGGCCAGCGGCGCCGTGTTCACCCCGATCGTCATCGAGATCGCCGGCTCGTCCACGGTGATCAGCGGCAGCGGGCGCGGGTCGTCGGGGTCGGCCAGCGTCTCGCCGATCATGATCTCGCCGATCCCGGCGATCGCGATGATGTCGCCCGGCCCGGCGGTGTCCACCGGCACCCGGTCCAGCGCCTCGGTGAGGAACAGCTCGGCGATCTTGACCCGCTCAACGCTGCCGTCGCGGCGGCACCAGGCGGCCTGCTGGCCGCGCGCGATCGTGCCGTTGTGCACCCGGCAGAGCGCGATCCGGCCCAGGTAAGACGAGGCGTCCAGGTTGGCGACCTGCGCCTGCAACGGCGCGGCCGGGTCGTAGGACGGGGCGGGCACGTTCGCCCGCAGCACCTCGAACAGCGGCTCAAGGTCATCGGAATCGGGCATCTCGCCGTCGGCCGGCCGCCTCAGCGACGCCCGGCCGGCCCGCGCCGAGGCGTACACGATCGGGAACTCGATCTGCTCCTCGGTGGCGTCCAGGTCGAGGAAGAGCTCGTAGCACGCGTCCACGACCTCGGCGATCCTGGCGTCGGGCCGGTCCACCTTGTTGATCACCAGGATGACCGGCAGCCTAGCCTCGAGCGTCTTGCGCAGCACGAACCTGGTCTGCGGCAGCGGTCCCTCGCTCGCGTCGACGAGCAGCAGCACGCCGTCCACCATGGACAGCCCGCGCTCCACCTCGCCGCCGAAGTCGGCGTGCCCGGGCGTGTCCACGATGTTGATGGTCATCCCGCCGTGGCTGACCGCGGTGTTCTTGGCCAGGATCGTGATGCCCTTCTCCCGCTCCAGGTCGCCGGAGTCAAGCACCCGGTCAGCGACCCGGGAGTTGGCGCGGAACGCCCCGGACTGCCAGAGCATGGCGTCCACCAGCGTGGTCTTGCCGTGGTCCACGTGCGCGACGATCGCGACGTTGCGCAGGTCGTCACGGAACGCGATGGTTCCCGCGGGGCCGGTCGCGGCCGAAGGCTGGCTCAAGGGCATGCGTTAGTCTCGCTCAGGATCGTTTGCGGTGGTCTGCCGCCGATCGCGGCCTCACCAGTTTAAGAGATTTTGGATCCCGAACGGAGCGTGGCTAGCCTGATGCCCGCCCAGCAGCCATCACCCCCCCGGGCCCCCGGTTCCATCAGGTCGCGGATGCACGCCGCGTGAGTGCCGAGTCCGGTGGGTCCTGGCGGCGCCGGCGGCGTGGCCGGACGGTACCGCCTGACCAGCTCGTCCGGGCGGTAGCGACCGCTGCTGACGTGCCAGTTCATGATGCCGGCCATCCAGTCCTGCAGCTGCTGGGCGCGCTGCCGCAGCGCCGCGCGGGCGTCGCAGCCCAGCTCGTACTCGTCGAACAGCGCGGGCAGCTCGGTGCCCACGACGTGCTCGAACTGGCGCATCCGCTCGGTCATCAGGTCGTTGACGATGCTGACCGCCTGGGCCGGCCCGCAGCCGAGGAAGTTCTGCGTGGCGAGCACGCCGTTGTGCACCTCGCCCTCGAACTCGATCTCCTTCTGGTAGGAGAAGATGTCGTTCGTCAGGCAGGCGTAGTCGCTGGCCGTGTCCTCCATCGCCTGGACCGTCCTGGCTCGGTAGACCTCGGGCGGCACCTGCTGCTGCCCGGCGATCCGGGCCAGGGCCTTGGTCAGCGGCGAGCCGAACGTGGCGCGGCGCATCTCGATGTAGTCCACCGGATCGGGTATCCGGTGGATGGCCTCGCCGGCCAGCTCCCACAGCCAGCTGTCGGTCATGCCCGTCACGGCGTCGCGAAACTCCTGTTTCTGCGCCGTTGTCATGGCCCCGGTGGTGCGGGCCCACAGATCGGCCAGGCCCCGCTCGACCGGGTTGACCGGGAAGGGCGTGACCGCCGCCCCATCCGGCATCAACGTCAGCAGGCGGCGGTTCTGCGCCTTCGCGGCGCCCAGGCCGGCCGCGCCGCCGAACACCCGGGGGTAGTAATCGTCGGCGTAGGTCCCCCAGCACAGCCAGCTCGCCGCCAGGTCCAGGCCGGCCGGATCCGCGTCCGGGGCCAGCGCGGCCGCGCACAGCGCGAAGTCGAAGACCCGCAGGTCGTGCTCGCTCCACAGCGGGCCGCCCAGGACGCCGGGCCCGGGGTCGTGCACGCCCATCTGCCGGGCCCAGGCCATCAGGTGCTCGCGCGCCACCTCCAGGTGCGGGTTCATCCGCAGCGGGTACGGCAGGTAGAACTCGGGCAGCGTGGTGGGCCCGACCGGCTGATACCGCGGGCTGGCGAAGCTGCGCAGCCGCTTCAGACCCAGCGAGGTGGCCGACGGGAGCCTGGCCGCCGACGCGCCCAGGCCGCTGGCCCCGGCCCCGCCGGGCGGCCGGGCGGCGCGGCCGCCGTTGTTCATGTACCGGCTGGACCGCATGTGCCACTCGTGCCCGCCCGACTGCCAGTCGGCCAGGCCGCGGACGTAGCGCAGGACGGCCGCCTGCTCGGCCGGGCCCACCGCGTGCTCGGCGAACAGCACGGGCAGCTCGGTGACCGCGGTGTGCTCGAACTGGTGCAGCCGGGAGGTCAGCAGGTCGTTGACCGCGTCGGCGGCCTGCTGCGGGTCGAGGCCGAGGAAGCGCTCGAACACCAGCACCCCGTTGTTGATCTCGCCTTCCTCCTCGGTCTCCCGCTGGTAGGAGAAGATGTCGTTGCGCAGGTGCACCGCGTCGGAGAACGTGTCGGCCAGCACCCGCAGCGGGCGGGCGCCGGCGATCCTGGCCGGCAGCTCGGCGCTGACCGCGTGCTCGACCAGGTTCGCCGACCAGGGCGCGCCGCCGACCTTGCGGCGCATCTCGATGTACTCGATCGGGTTGGCCACCTTGTCCTCGCTGATGTGGGCCAGCTCCCACAGCGACTCCTCGAGCAAGCTCCTGGTCGTGCCGGCGAACCGGCGGCGCCAGTCGGCTGACATCGCGGGCACGGTGCGCAGCCACAGGTCGGCCAGCCCGCGCTCCACCGGGTTCGTCGGCTCGGGAACCTCGCTCCCTTCGGCCGGCATGAATGCCCTCAGGCGCTCCAGGTACGTCCGGGCCGCCGCCGTGTCCCTGGTCCGCTTGAACAGCTCAAGAAAGTGATCGTCAAAATAAAACACCCATACATACCAGTCGGTAATCAGATGTAGCTCGGGACCGTCGCAGTCGGGGTGCGTGTAGGCGCAGAGCAGCCCATAGTCATGCCGGGCGAGATCGTTTTCGTCCCAGATCTGATGACCTTCCTCGACGTCGAGAAATCCCATTTCCCTGGCCCATTTCGCGCTCTGCTCACGCGCCCCGGTCAGGTGCGGGTTAAGCCGCGCGGGATACGGCATGTAGAAGTCGGGGAGCTCGAACGGCTGACCGCTGGTCATCGCGGTCAGCTGTGCCAGCGGGAAGTCTCGACGTTTTCGAGTATGCCGAGCGCGTCCGGGACGAGTACCGCGACCGAATAGTAGGCGCTAACCAGGTAGGAGGTGATGGCCTGGTCGCTGATGCCCATAAACCGGACGTTGAGGCCCGGCTCGAACTCGTCCGGGATGCCGGTCTGGTGCAGCCCCACGACGCCCTGCTCGTCCTCGCCGGTGCGCATCGCGATGATCGACGTGGTGTGCCCGTCGGTGACCGGGATCTTGCTGCACGGGAAGATCGGCACGCCGCGCCAGGCGGGGATGCCGCTGCCCTGGATCTCGGTGCTGTGCGGGTAGATGCCGCGCTTGGTGCACTCGCGGCCGAAGGCGGCGATCGCGCGCGGGTGGGCCAGGAACATCTTGGTGCTGCGGCGGCGCGACAGCAGTTCGTCCATGTCATCGGGGGTGGGCGGACCGGAGTGGGTCTGGATCCGATGCGCGTATTCGGCGTTGTGCAGCAGGCCGAACTCGGTGTTGTTGATCATTTCGTATTCCTGGCGCTCGCGCAGCGCCTCGACGGTCAGCCGCAGTTGCTCGCCGACCTGGTTCATCGGCTCGTTGAACAGGTCGGCGACCCGGGTGTGCACCCGCAGCACGGTCTGCGCCACGCTCAGCTCATATTCGCGCGGGCTCTGCTCGTAGTCGGCGAACGTGCCGTCGATATCGGGTTCCCCGTCGTGCCCGGACGCGATCGCGATGTCGGCCTCGCCGCGCCGGTTCTGCGACTTGCCCTGGGCTTCACGGTGGCCGCTGACCTGTTCTTGCAGCGCCTCGGACTGGGACAGGATCTCCTGGAAGCGGGCCCTGGGCAGCGCCAGCAGGGTCGTCGCGCTGGCCGCGGTCAGCGTGTGGTCCCAGCCGGTCTCCGCGGTCAGCCCCTCGAGGCCGAGGTAGCCGCCGTCCGCGACCAGGCCCAGCGCGGTGTCCTCGCCGAACGCCCCGTCGCCCGCCCGGTGCACCTTGCCGTGCGCGACCACGTAGAACTGGTCGACCGGCTGGCCGCGGCTGGCGATCACCGAGCCCGGCGCCGCCTCCTGCTGGACAAACCCCGCGGCCAGGACGTTGAGCACCTCGTCGTCCTCGAAGCCCGCGAACAGCGGGATCTCGCGCAGGCTAGGCGGCACCACCGCGACGTGCTCGGCCGACTGCGCCACCGCCACCCGGCCGCCGCCTACCGCGTACGTCAGCCTCCGGTTGACCCGGTAGGTCCCGCCGGAAACCTGCACCCAGGGCAGCATCTTCAGCAGCCAGCGGGAAGTAATTCCCTGCATCTGCGGGACGGTCTTGGTGGTGGTAGCCAGATTCCTGGCCCCGGCCGTGCTCAGGCTCTGCTGTGCGGCACCATTACGGGTCTCAACAGACATTTGCTGCCTCCTCATATTCGCGAACAACCGCCCCGATGCTTTCGCAGATGGAGGCAACGCATGCATAACCGGTACCGACAGATAAATATGACTTGCCACTGGGAGCAATATGTGTATACGATTCCACGAGATTTACGGTGCCTGAATTGTCGGCTAAATGCTGATGCCAGCATGCAATCCTGAAGATCACGCCTAGCACCGTTCGGAAGAAATATGTCCTTATTAAGATGAATTATCGGCAGAGTAAGAAACTGCTAATGCACTTAGTAGGTATGCCTAGGGCGGATCCAGGCGGCGGCAGGCGAGGTAAGGACCTATGGGCGACGGCAAATTAGGGCATACGGCCCATGCGCGGGCCGGGGGCTTACGGCGAATCTCAAGAGCGTCGGGCCGGACATACGGCCCACGCCAAGGAGGAAGCCATGCACCCGGTATTGATGGAGACGCTGATCGCCCAGCGGAACAGGGACATCCGCGACCGGGCCATCGCCGACGAGAACGCCAGGCTGGTTCGCCAGGCCCGGCACGCGCGGCGTCAGCGCTCGCTTTCCGCTCGCCCCCAGACCCGCTCGGTGCGCGCCCTGGGCGCCCTGAACCGGATCAACTGGTCGCACCCGCGGCCGGCCCGCTGACCAACGTTCCCGGCTCCGGCCCCGTAGACAGGGCGGCTCATTCGGGTACGCTACGTGAGCAGCAGGCCACTCTTCGTAGCAGTACCCCCCGTGGAGGTGTGCCGCCATGTTCGGTTCCGAAGCCTGGGTCGTTTTGCGCACGGGAGTGGCGTGTGCCCTGATTGCGGTGGTGGTCGCCAGGATCCTCGCTGACCGCGGGCACGAGCCCGAGGACGTCACGATCGGGTTCCTGGGCCCCTCGCTGGCCGCGCTGTACCTGCTGATCCTGGCGGTCTCGCTGGCCAGCGAGTGGCAGACCATCGGCGACGCGGGCCAGGCGGCCACCACCGAAGCGTCCGCGGTGCGCGAGCTTTACTGGTCGGCGGCCGGCCTGCCGCCCGGCCAGCAGTCGTACCTGCAGGAACAGGTGCGGGCTTATGCGACGACGGTCGTCAGGCATGACTGGCCGCAGATGCGGCGCGGGACGCTCGATGACAAGACCGAGCAGATGCTGATCAAGCTGAACAACTACGTGCTGCGGCTCAGCCCGCAGAACCAGGCGGCCACGAACGCCCAGCTGCAGGCGACCAGCCAGCTCGGCACCCTGTTCAGCGTGCGTGACCAGCGAGGAAACGACGCGCAGCAACGGCTGCCGACCGGGCTGATCGTCGGCGTGATCGCGACCTCGGTCGTGGTCGCCGCGTTCCCGTTCGCGTGCGGCATCAGCTCGGCCAAGTCCAGCGTCGCGCTGGCCGCCACGCAGGCGGCGATGATCGGCATCGGCGTCGTCGTGGTGTTCCAGCTCAACCACGCCTATTCCGGGCCGCTGGCGGTGTCCCCGGGCGCCATGCAATCGGTCCTGCAGCAGCTCACCGGCCCATGACCAGCCGGCGGGCGCTGCTAGCCGCCGGGGCGCTGGCCGCCGCATTAGCCGTCGCCGGGGTTGCCGGTGCGGGCGATGCGGACGCCCGGTCGCTGCCGGTGCCGCTCGTACTGAGCATCAGCCCGGCCGCGGGCCAGCCGGTGGCGGGCCGGGAGTACCAGTTCTTCGTGGACGTGACCAACCCCGAGCGGGGCGAGATCGGCGTGCCGGCGTTCGGTATCAGGCTGTTCATTCGGCTGTCGGCGGGGCTGACGCTGGCGGGCGGGGCTCCGCCGGGCTGCTTCGGGTTTGCGGGCGGCCTGGTGTGCGGCTATCCCTGGCTCGATCCCGGCCGGACGATCCCGCTGGTCATCAACGTCGCGGTCGCGGCCGGGCTGGCCGGAGGGACCGAGGTCGGCATCGCCGTGCTGCTGCGCTACGACTTCGTGCTGTCGGCCTACGCTGCCGCGCAGCGGCCGGTGTTTCACCCGCGCCCCCCGCCGCCTCCGCCACCTCCACCTCCGCCTCCACCGCCACCGCCTCCTCCGCCACGGCAGCCGCCTCCGCCACATCGGCCGCCGCCGGTACACCGGCCGCCGCCGGCCCGCCAGCCCGCGCTGCTGCCCGCACACCGGCCGACGCACCTGGTGCCGCCGCCCGCCCGGCACCCGAGGCCGCGGCCGCATCCGTCAGCCAGCGTCTTTCACGCCATGCCGGAGAGGCCGGTCGCCGCGTCGGTTCGTGCGCCGAAGCCGGTCCTGCCGACCGGCGTTCTGCTGGTCGTCATCCTGACCCCGTGCGTAGCCGTCGCCGCAACTCGCTTCGGCCGCCGCGCCCGCTAGCCAGCTCCCGCGCCGGTCAGGGCCAGGACGAGGAACGTGCCGACGATCATGAAGGGGCCGAACGGGAGCTGGGTCTTACGGCTGGCCCGGTCGGCGATCAGCAGCGCGGCCGCGTAGCAGGCGCCGAGCAGGAACCCGGCGAGCGCGCCCGCGACCAGGGCGGTCCAGCTCAGCCAGGCCAGCGCGACGCCCAGGCTGGCCGCCAGCTTGATGTCGCCAGGGCCCATCCCCGACGGGCTGACCAGGAACAAGATGAGGCAGAAGGCACCGTAGCCGAGGCCGCCGAGCAGCGCGCGGCCCAGATCCGGCCAGTGCCCGCCCGCGTGCCCGCCGACGGCGGCGGCGATCAGCAGCAGGGCCACGAGGCCGGCCCAGGCGGGCGCGGTCAGCGCGTCGGGGAGCCGCCGGGTCGCCGCGTCGATGTAGGCCAGCGGGATCGCGCACACCGCCAGCCAGCACGCCGCCGCCAGCACCAGCCCCGGATGCACCCTGGCCGCCAGCAGGCCGAGCAGCACCGCCGCGGTGACCTCGACCGACAGCGGCGGCGGCCCGATCCGGGCGCGGCAGGCGGAGCACCGGCCGCGCGGGCCTAGCGCCGGGGTGCGGGCGGGCGGCAGCGGGCCTCCGCAGGCCGGGCAGGCTTGCCGCCAGGGCTCTCCCGACGGCACGGCCAGCGTGACGATGAGCCAGCGCAGCGCCGGGCCGATCGCCAGCCCGGCCGCCGCGAGCGCGGCGATCAGCGCAGCTGTCATGGACGGCCGGTCAGGCCACCGAAGATCGCCAGGACGGCAGCAGCTCGTCGATGAGCGCTTCGGTCTCCGGGGCCATCCTCGGCAGCACGTCGTCCAGCGAGACCCTGGCTGAGACCTCGCCGACGACGGCGCGCAGCACGTGCTCCTGCCCGGTCGCGTGCGCGGCGGTGAGCAGGTCGCGCCAGAGCAGCTCGTCGTTGAAGGCCAGCCGCAGGCCGGCGCGGGCCGCGTCCATCGCGCCCTGGGCGTCGCCGGCGGTCAGCCGTAGCTCAGCCAGCCGGTGCGCGGCGTCCGCGACCCTGGCGGTCGCCTCGTACTCCAGGTTGTCGGCGGCCAGCCAGGCGTACCGGCCCGGGTCGCGCCCGTCGAGCAGCTGCCCGTGCACCAGATCCAGCGCCCGGGCCAGGTAGGCCGCTTCGTTCTGCCCGGTCCTGGACAGCTGTCCCAGCCCGACGGCCGCCGGCGGCTCCAGGGCCGCCTTCCTGGCCTGGGCGAGCAGCGCGCGGAACACCTGCCAGTCCACCCGCACCTGCGGCCCGAGGCGCAGCCGGCCGCTGGCGTCGGTCAGCAGGTTCAGCCGGCCCTCGGTGTCGGTGCCGAGCCATTCTCGCACCCGGCCCAGCGCGGCCTCGGCAACGTCGGGCGTGACGCCGCGCGGCCAGACGGCGCCGATGAGGACGCTCGGGTGGACCCCGCCGGTGTGCGCGGCCAGGTACGCCACGATCTCGGTCGCCACCCCGAGCCGGTCCGGCTCGATGCCGCCCGGTGCCTGCACCGCCAGCTGGCCGAGCAGGCTGACCTCGACCGACATCCGGGATCCCGGCACGAGCTGCGCGGGCGGCGCCGCGTCCGGCGGCGGGTCGCCGAGCAGCACGCCGCCGTGCCGGCCCGCGGCGCGGAACAGATCCACGATGGCCGTGTACTGCTGCGGCGGCAGCAGCTGCGCCTTGAGGTCGAAGCCGAGCACCCCGGCCCGCAGCCGGCCCTCCTCGCTGACGTCCCAGGACCAGGTGGCGCCGGGCACGTCGCCGGCCACCACGTAGCCCATCGCCGTGCGGTGCCTGGTGCTGGCCAGTGCCAGCAGCCGCTCGCGCTGCTGCGGCGTGGGCGGCACGGCCATGATCAGGTAGTGCGGCGCCCACGAATCTGGGTGCATGCCGCGCGAGCGCCCGGTGAGCACGGAATCGGCGCCGAACGTCGCGAGCGCGTGCTCGACCTCGGCCGCCCGAGCCTCCAGGGCGGGCAGCGCCTCTTCGAGCGTGGCGGCCACGCCAATCCGTTCGGGGGCCAGCATGGCCAGCTCCGGGCCGAACCCGATCAGCGTTATCCGCATCCGGTCCGACCACCGGTTGGTCGCGAGCTCGGTGGCCATCGCGGCCAGCACCGACTGCACCATGCGGCGCGACCCGCGGACCGCGATCAGCCCGTGCGCGACCTCCAGGTCGACGAGCATCCGGCCGGTGTCGCTGGTACCGATCGAGACCAAGCCCGGGTAGGGAGCGAGCGCGGCGCCCGCGTCGTCCGGGTCGAGGCTGGACACCGAGGCCAGCGGCAGCCGCCAGACCTGTCCGTCGTCCACGGCGACCCACGGCCGCGGCGGGTTCTTGTCGGCCGGCGCGATCCACAGGTCGAGGTTGACCTGGCCGAGGTGCGCGGCGAACACGGTCGGCGGGGTCTTGCCCTGCGCGGCGAGTTCCTGGGACAGCGACCGCAGCCCGGTGTCGAGCAGCCGCACGGACGGCTCGCTCGCGCCGAGGCGCAGCGCCGCCTCGGCCAGCGCGGCGTCCCCTTCAGGAACAACAACCCTTCTCCCGAACGCACGGCGCCATAGCTGTTCGCGTCGACGCCGGCCGAGCGCGGCGAGCACGCCCGCGGCGAGCAGCGACGCGGCCGAGAGCTCGTAGGGGAAGGCCAGCAGCGCGCTGCCGCCGCCCTGGCTCTGTACCGGGCCGAGCGCGGCGCGGTATCCGCCACCTGGACCGCCACCTGGACCGCCGCCCGGGCCGCCCGGGCCGGTCGGGCCGGTTACGCCGCCCGTGCCGGTCGTACCGGTCAGGCCGCCGATCGTGCTGCCGCCGGCCGCGCGCGCGGCCACGTTCTCGGCGGCACCCGCGGGTCCCTGGACGGTCTGCGCGGTTCCGGACGCGGCGCCGCTGGCGGCCTGGCCCGCCTGCATGGCCTGGCCGGCGCCGGCCTGCTCGGCCGCGCCGGCCGGCCCGCCGGGCGATCCGGGGGTGACGATCTCGATACCCGCACCGTAGGCGTCGCGGGGCATCTGCAGCACCCAGCCCGGCCTGATCAGGCTGGCCATGGTCAGCTTGGTGCCGTCCGGCTGCGGCCGGTCCTTGTTCATCTGGAAGATCTCGTTGTACCTGCGCCCGTCGCCGAGGTGGTTCTCGGCGATCTCCCAGAGGCTCTCGTGGTAGCGGCCGACCGGCGGCTTCACCACGTAGATCTTCTCGACGTTCGGGCCGTGCTCGGCGGTGACCTCGGGGGTGGACTGGGCCTGTTGCCCGGCCTGGTCAGCACCCTGGGCCGAGCCGGCCTGAGCGGCCGCCGAGATCGTGTGCGCGGGCCTGGGCGGCGCGGCGCTGTGCGCGAACGCCGGGGACAGCGCCGCCCCCGCGCTGATCAGCAGCAGCGCGGCGGTGACCAACCGGTGCGCCATCGCCTGGGTACCGCCGGACAACGGCACCCTGGTCGGCACGCCGACGTTCCTGACCGCGGCCCTGATCTCGGCGAGCACGCAGAACACCAGCTGGATCCAGGCCAGCCAGACGATGATCGACAGGATCCTGATGATGCTGAGCACGTCAAGCTGGTGGGTGAGCAGCCCCAGCGTCGGCTGGCTGTGCGGGAACGGCAGGCCGAGCACGGTGACCAGCGCGAGCGGCACGCCCACCGTCAGCACGGCGAGCGCGACGACGGCCAGCATCCCGGCGGCGATGTCGCCGGCCGTCCGGCGCTGGGCCGCCGCCGGCCGCCTGAGCCCTGGAATCGGGGGCGCCATCAGCATTGACCTCCCTGAGTGATCCCGCACACGGGTGACGCTTCACCGTAGGCCGATTCGGTGAACGTATTGATTCCGATGATGCTCAGCAGCTGGGAATGCACGGTCACGGTCGCGTACACCCGGATGACCTGCTGGCCGTTAACCAAGTTGACCGAGCACGGGCGCGGCCCTGGCGTGGCGCCGATCCCGGCGTACTTGGGCACGAATGCGGTCGCGACCGCGCAGGCATTACCGGCCAGCTGGACGGTGCCTTGTCGCAGCGCGGCCACGTCCAGGTCGTTGGCGCCTGCCCTCGCTGCCTGCTCCGCCACGTCGGCGGCACGCTGTCTCGCGTTGATCGCGATGCCGCCGTCCACCAGCAGTCCGGCGAGCAGCAGGACCGTAGGCGTGAAGATGACGACGAACAAGGACAGCGTGCCACGGTCACCCCGCCAGCCCTTCTTGTCCATTCGCCGCATTCGCCTATCCTCCCACCGAAAACTGGTCGATAGGTGCCGTAGCGTGACCGGTAATCAGCTTGTTCCCGAAGCCGATGAACGACAATCCCGGCAGGCTGATCTGGCACTCGACGGTGACGCTCACCTGGCCTCCAGGGATGAAATCGGTCCCGCCGGTGAACGATACGGCCGGAGCGCTCGAGCATTTCGCCCCGCCCCGCAGATCGCCGTCGGCCGCCTGTTGCGCGTTCTGCTGGCCGATCGCCCCGTCCTGGCCGATCGATGCCGCCCGGGCCGCGTCCCTGGCCGCCCCGTCCACCTAGCCCTGCGCCTCAACGACCCGGCCGAGAGCCACCAGGACCATCATGAATATGACCAGGATCGGGGTCAGGATCACCAGTTCAATAGCGAGGGAGCCGCGTTCGCTCCGCCGCCGGCCGCCAGGCCGCCTGGCCCCGCCGGGCCGCCTGGCCCCACCTAGCCGCCGGCGCATTGCGCGGTGTCTCCGCTCGGCCGGAAGCATTCGGTCGGGCCCTCCGAGGTCTCGTTGATGTGAAAGGTCAGGCCGGGGATGGGAATGATGCTGGGGGCCGTGCCCGACACTTCGACACCTCGCTGGCTGCCGCCGCCCACCGGCTGCGCGCTGGTGCCCTGCAGGAGCGACCCGCCTAGCTGGTGTGCGAGGGTCAGCGCGGCCGCGGTGGCCTGGCCCTGCCACGCCTGTCCGCCCTGCACCTGCGGCGCGTCGCGCGCCACCCTGGCGCCGGCCTGCGCCGCCGCGATGGCGACGTGCCGGGCCTGGTACCACATCGCGAACTGACCGATGAGCAGGATGCTCAGGATGACGATCGGCGCGAGGATGACGAGTTCTATGGAGCTCGCGCCCCTGTCTTCCCGCTGCTGCACCTGGCGGGCGCGACCCGGGAATTCCGAATGGGACTGCCTAGCCAGTTGCCGCGCGAAACCGCCGCGGCCTGCCACGTCAGGGACCAGTGTTGATCTTGTGTGCGGCACCGACGATCTTCGTCTGGATGATCACGTAGATCGCCAGCGCGATGATCGCAAGCAGGCCCGTGATGATCGCCCACTCAATAGCCGAGGCGCCGCCGTCGGAGTTCCGCGCGACGGTCAGCCGCTTGCCGAGCAGAGCCCGGAAATATTGCACAAATGGATCATTTAGCGGGTTCATGTGTCTCCATTTCCTTCCGCGTCACTTCTAGGCCGGATAGCGACACTAGGCGGCAAATATGGCTATAGCTGCTGGGTACAGGATAAAGAGGAGGAAACCAATACACAGCAGCATCTGGGCAATCAGCATGGACTGCGAGCGCTCGCCCGCCTTCCCCTCCAGGTCGGAGATCTCGCGGCGACGGAGGCTGGCCGCCCGCGCGGTCAGTGACTGGCGTACCTTGGCACCGTCCTCGGCCACCAGGCCAAGCGCGGCGGACAGGTCGGTCAGTTCTTCCACGCGGACCTCCTCGCCGAGGAGT
>DASXME010000192.1:0-26106 GCA_036495825.1 Streptosporangiaceae bacterium | reverse complement strand
GTTCCCCGTCATCACGCTGGTGAACACCCCGCCCAGCCGGGTAAAGCTTGCCACGTCGGTCGCCCCGGTCCCGACGGTCAGCACAACCGCCGCCACCGTAACCCGCCGCGACAGTTCCCTGGCCACGGGCTAGCTGGTCCGCCGGGAGCGCAGGCCGAGCACTACGACGGCGAACAGGCCGGCCGCGAAGACCAGGCCCGCCGATAGGTATAGCGCGGCGTGCAGTCCGGCGTGGAAGGCGGTGTACGCGGCGTTGATCACCTGCTGCACGAGCGTGGAATGCCCGGCGGCTTCCGCGCCGCCTGCCCCCTGCGAGCTGCCGGTGGACGGGACGCCGCCGGTCTCCACCGCATGGATGACGATCGACTGGAAGTTGGCCGGGATGCCCAGCTTCTTCAGCTGGCCGGTCAGGCTGGAGCTCAGCCGCGCGTTCACCAGGGCGCCGAGCACCGCGACCCCGGTCACCGCGCCGATCTCCCGGCTGGTGTTGGTCGCCGAGGCCGCCATGCCGGAACGTTCGGGCGGAACCGCGTTCAGTGCCGAGGAGGTGATCGGCACCACGGTGGCGCCGATCCCGACGCCGGTCAGCGCGAGTGCGCTCACCAGCGCCCAGTAGTCCGGGTGCGGGTCAAGGCTCAGGTTGGCCAGCAACAGCCCGGCGCCGAACAGCAGGCAGCCGGTGAAGATCGACCAGCGCGGCCCGAATGCGCCGGTCCAGCGGCCCGCCGCCAGCGCGGTCAGGATCATCAGCGCGGTCATCGGCAGGAACACCAGGGCGAGCTTGTAACCGGAGTCGCCGACGACCTCTTCCAGGTACAGCGCGGTGAAGAAGAAGATCGCGAACGTCGCGAAATACGTGCAGAACGCGGCGATGTTCGCGGTGACGAACCGGGGTGCGCGCAGGAAGCGCAGGTCAAGTATCGGATGCGAGGCGCGGTGCTCCCACCAGAAGAATGCCGTCCCGGCCGCCGCGCCCACGCAGTACAGCGCGATCACCGACGGGGCGGCGAAGCCCGCGCTCTCGCCGTGGATGACCGCGAAGATCAGCGCCGCCAGCGCGGCGGCACCGAGCAGCGTGCCCGCGGTGTCGACCCGGTGCGCATCGGGATCCGCGCTCTCCGGCAGGACGATCGCGGCGACGACCAGGGCGGCCAGGCCGAAGGCCAGGTTAAACCAGAAGATCCCGCGCCAGCTCCAGATGCCGACCAGCGCGCCGCCGACAACCGGGCCGAGGGCCAGGGCCAGGCCGGAGACCGCCGCCCACACCCCGACCGCGCGGTCCCGGCTGCGCTCGTCGGTGTACAGGTGACGCAGCATGGACAGCGTGCCCGGCTCGCTGGCGGCCGCACCCAGGCCCATGACCGCGCGGCCGGCGATCAGCAGCCCGATGTTCGGCGCCAGCGCGGACATCAGCGACCCGCCGCAAAACACCCCGGCCCCGCACAGCATGACCAGCTTGCGGCCGAACTCGTCGCCGATCATCCCGCAGGCCAGCATGATGCTGGCGAACGTCAGGGCGTACGCGCTGACCACCCACTGCAGCGACGACACGCTGGCGTGCAGGTCCAGCTGAACGCTGCCGAGCGCCACGCTGACGACGGTGTTGTCCAGGAAGGTCAAGAACAGCAGCGTGCAGAGCACGCCCAGCGCGAGGGGTCGACCGCCGCGGCGGGGGGTCACCGCCACCTCGGTCGTCGCGGCCAAGATGCCCTTCCGCTAGCCGGCCCGCGAGCAGGCCGCAGGCAAGCCCGTGGCCTGCTCCAGCCTGAGCAGGCCGCAGAAGCTGGCGTCGCCCACCTTCCAGGTCCCGCCCTGGAATACCGCGACGCCGGTCTGGTTAGGCAGCGCGGTCTGGCCCGCCGCCAGGATCGAGTACTTCACCGTGGCCTGGCTCGACGTCACGCCGGTCACGCCGGACACCTTGGCCGACGCGGAGGACGCCAGCGGCGACTTGGCCTGCGCGGTGATCAACGCCGCGAACTCCTGGCCGTTCTGCAGCAACTGCACCCGTTTGGCTACCGGCGTGCTGGCCGCGAAGAACTCCACCCAGTTGGCCTTGATCGCGGACTCGGCAGAGCTGTTGCCGGACGACGACGACGCGCCCGAGCCTTTGCCCGAGCTTGTGCCGGGGCTGCTCGGGCTACTGCTGCCGCAGCCGCCGAGAACGAGGCCGAATCCCGCCGCGAGCACGGGGATCATGCCGATCCGGCGGATCAGTGGTCGGAATCGCATCGTGAGCGTCTCCCTCCTGGCCGTGATCCTACTCGCGGCAGAAGGCGCCATAAAAGCAGCCGCGCGGGGGATTGGCGGCCAGGCGGCACCGGCCCGGCGGCACCGGCTAGGCGTGCGTCCCGCGGTGCGGCTCAGGCCGTGGCCGAGGCCCCGGCGTTGACCCCCACGTCAGCCCAGCAGCGGACGATGTCCCGCATCGAGAGCAGCCCGGTGACCTCCTGGCCCTCCACCACGATCAGGTGCCGGAAGCCGCCCCGGACCATCGCCGTCGCCGCCTGCTCCAGCGTCCAGCCGGGTGAGGCGACCACGAGGTCGGGAGTGCGATGCTGCCCGACCACCTCACGGTCAGGGTCCTGCCCCGCGGCGATCGAGTCCAGGACGTCCCGCTCGGTGAGAATTCCCACCCCCGCATGCTCCGGGTCGATGACGACCGCCGCCCCCACCCGTCGGTCCGACATCAGCCGGGCTGCCTCGCGCAGCGTGTGAGCCGGGCCGATGGTCAGAACCAGCCGGGTCATGCCGTCCCTGACGTTCACCTGTCATCACTCCCCACGGAGGGGGGCTGGCCGCCTGCAAGGCCGGCGGGCCCTTGTGAATATGTGACACCTGGGATTCAGCGTACCCCGGACAGCAGTTGCAGAACCTCGTCGTGCAGGTGCCCGTTGGTCGCCACGCCGCTGCCGCCATCCGGCCTGGCCGCGCCGGAAAGATCGGTGAACCGGCCGCCCGCCTCTTCCACGATCACCTGGACCGCGGCCAGATCCCAGAGCGAGACCACCGGCTCGGCCGCCACGTCGACCGCACCCTCGGCCACCAGCACGTGCGACCAGAAGTCCCCGTAGGCGCGGTTGCGCCACACCGAGCGCGACAGCCCGAGAAACTGCTCCAGCATCCCGTTTTCTTCCCAGCCGGACAGGCTGGAATAGGACAGCGAGGCATCCTTGAGCTGGGTCACTCCGGACACCTGGCAGCGCCGGGCCTTGGTCAGGCCGCGCCCCGTCCAGGCGCCGGCCCCGCGCGCCGCCCACCAGCGCCGGCCGAGCAGCGGCGCGGACGCCACGCCGACCATCGGCTCGTCCCCCATCATCAGCGCGATGAGCGTCGCCCAGACCGGCACGCCGCGGACGAAGTTCTTGGTCCCGTCGATCGGGTCGATGACCCAGCGCCGCGGGCCGATGCCGATCTGGCCCAGTTCCTCGCCGAGCACCGCATCGCGCGGCCTGGACCGGCGCAGCACCCCGCGGATCGTTTCCTCCACGGTCCGGTCCGCGTCGGTCACCGGCGTCAGGTCGGGCTTGGTCTCCACCGTGAGATCCTGGGCGCGGAAGCGCCGGCTGGTGATGTCGTCCGCCGCGTCGGCGAGCACGTGCGCGAACCGCAGATCATCGTCGTAACCCGCCATGGCGCGAACGGTACCGCGTAACGGCCCCGCCCCGCTGACCGGCTCGCCGCTCCACCCCGCTCCGCCCGGTATCGTCCGCTCGGCGCCTCTCGTCCGCCCGGTTCGTCCCGCCCCTCCCGCGGGAAGGGAAGAAGTTGATCAACGTCGATGTGAATTTGGTGTTCCTCCATGACCGTCGCTGTCACTTCGGTGTTCTTTGGGGCCCGCGGGATACTCCGGCGATCAGTATGTGAATCCCATTAAAGCAGGATAAATCGGGCGCACATGAGGAGCCGGGGTCAGGCGGGCGGGTGCGCATGGGGGCTAGGTGTGGGGGGTGAGTGAGGCGCCGGGGGTCGGGGGGATGGCTGGGCGCGGGGCTAGGTGTCGGCGCCTTCGCGGCTGCGGAGGAGGCGGCGGAGGGAGTCGAGCCTGGCTTCGGCGCCGTGGGCTGCGGCCCAGTCGTCGAGCGTGCAGCTTTCTTCGAGGTGGGTGCAGCCGGGAGGGCATTGGGCGGCGCCTTCGGCTAGGTCGGGGAAGGCGCGCACCACGCGATCGGGCGAGACGTGACCGAGGCCGAAGCTGCGCAGCCCCGGAGTGTCGATCACCCAGCCCCCCCTGCCCGCCTCCGTTTTCCCCCTCACCTCGTCTTGCCGCCCCTCCGCCCCTTCCTCCTTCACCGAGTCCGGCAGCCGCAGGGCGACCGCGGACGAGGAGGTGTGCCTGCCCCGCCCGGTGACCGGGTTGACCACGCCGACGGCCCGGCCCGCCTCCGGGATCAGCGCGTTGACCAGGGTTGACTTACCCACGCCCGAATGCCCGATGAGCACGCTCTGCCGCCCGGCCAGCCTGGACCTGAGCCCGGCGATCATGTCGTCGGTGAACGGGCGGCTGGTCACGACGCAGGGAACGCCCAGCGGCTCGTAGACGGCGATCACGTCGTCCGGGGCGGCCAGGTCGGCCTTGGTCAGGCAGAGCAGCGGGGCGAGGCCCGCGTCGTAGGCGGCGACCAGGCAGCGGTCGATGAACCGCAGCCGGGGCGGCGGGTTCGCCAGCGCGCAGACGATGATCAGCTGATCGGCGTTGGCGACGATCACCCGCTCGACCGGGTCGGTGTCATCGGCCGAACGGCGCAGCACCGACGTCCGCGGCCGCACCCGGACGATCCTGGCGAGCGTTCCCTGCTCGCCGGAGACGTCGCCGGCCAGCGCCACCCTGTCGCCGACGACCACGGCCCTGCGGCCGAGCTCGCGGGCCTTCATCGCGATGACCGGCTCGTCGTCGACCAGGCAGCCGTAGCGGCCGCGGTCGACGCTGGCCACGAAGGCCTCCGCGGCGTCTTCGTGGGCGGGGCGCCGGCGGGTTCGCGGCCGCGAGCCACGGCCCGGCCTGACGCGGATGTCGTCCTCGTCCAGGTTGGCGTGGCTGGGCCGGCGGTTCAGGGCCGGCGCTCCGTGCCGTCGCCGGGCTGCCCGCCCGGCAGTCGCTGGCCTGGCAGTTGCTGGCCTGGCAGTTGCTGGCCTGGCAGTTGCCCGCCGAGCAACTGCGCCCAGGTCGCGGTGAAGGCCGGGAAGGTCTTCGCCACCGTGCCGGCGTTGCGCACCCTGATGCCGGGCACGGCCAGGCCGAGCACCGCGGCGGTCATCACCATCCGGTGATCGTCGTAGCTGTCGAAGACCCCGCTGGCGGTCAGCGGCCGGGGCCGGATCTCCAGCCCGTCCGGTAGCTGCCGTACGTCCCCGCCGAGCGCGTTGATCTCGGTGGCCAGCGCGGCGAGCCGGTCGGTCTCGTGCGTGCGCATGTGGCCGATGCCGGTGAACACCGACGGCGATCCGGCGAGTGCCGCCACCGCCGTGAGCACCGGCGCGAGCTCATTGCTGTCGCGCAGGTCGGCGTCGATGCCGTTGATGACACCCGTCCCGGTCACGGCCAGCCCGCCGGGGACCCGCTCGCAGGCCGCGCCCATCTGCGTCAGCAGGTCCAGGATGTGCCCGGCCGGCTGCGACGTCGCGCGCGGCCAGCCGGCCACCGTCACGGTGCCCCCGGTGATCAGCGCCGCGGCCAAGAACGGCGCGGAGTTGACCAGGTCGGGCTCGACCGCGACCTGCCCGGGCCGCAGCACGCCCTGGTAGACGCGCCATACCTCGGGCCGCGGGCCCGCGCCGGTGTCCACCTCCGCGCCGGCCGCGCGCAGCATGCTGACCGTCATCGCGATATGCGGCGCCGACGGGACCGGCGGACCCTGGTGCCGGACCTCCAGCCCCTTGTCGTAGCGGCAGCCCGCGAGCAGCAGCCCGGAGACGAGCTGCGACGAGCCGGACGCGTCCAGCGTCACCGCGCCGCCGGGCAGCCCTCCGGTGCCGTGCACGGTGAACGGGATGGCGCCGCGCCCGCCGTCGTCGATGTCGGCGCCGAGCGCGCGCAGCGCGGCGATCAGCGGCTGCACCGGCCGTTGCGACGCGCGCGGGTCACCGCGGAAGGCCACGTCGCCGGCCGCGAGCGGGGCGACCGGCGGCACGAACCGCATTACCGTCCCCGCGTTGCCCACCTCGACCTGCGCGCCGTGGTCCATCGGCCCCGGCGTGACCAGCCAGCTTTCAGCAGCAGCAGCGGCCGCGGCCTCAGTGCCGGCGTCCGGCGCGGCCCCGCCGTCGCGTGCGGCCCACCCCCCGGTCGCGCCGCCGCCTCCGGCGCCGCCGTCCACGGCACCTGCGGCGCTGCCGGCGGTGTCCTCGATGGTCGCGCCGAGCGCGCGCAGCGCGCCGGCCATCAGCAGCGTGTCGCGCGCCCGCAGCGGGCTCGTGATCACGGTGGGCGCGTCGGCGAGCGCGGCGATGAGCAGGGCACGGTTGGTCATGGACTTGGAGCCGGGGAGCCGCAGCAGCATGCGGACCGGCCCGTCCGCGGTCGGGGCAGGCCACAAGCCGGACTCCGCGTCCGCCCGTCCGGCTGGTTCTTGCTGCATGCTGCGAGCGTACTGGGCGGCCGCGGCCGGGTACCTGCGCCCGCCCGGCGATCCGCCCGGCGATGTGCCGTCCGGTGAATAAGATCTGGCCGGATCAGGGAGATAGGGTAAACAATCGGATTCCGGGCAGAGTGCATACGAAGAGGAGCGGATCAGGGGGAAGTATGTGCGGCCGATACGCGTCTGCGCGAAGGCGCATGGAGCTCCTGGAGGAGTTCGGTGTGCAGCGCGATCGCGTCGAGACGGCGCTCGAGCCCGATTACAACGTGGCCCCGACCAAGCCGGTCTACGCTGTGCTCACCCGCCGCTCCCGTGACGCCGAGTCCGGTGCCCCCGCCGCCGGCAGCGACCCGGTGCGCCAGCTTCGCGTGCTGCGCTGGGGCCTGGTGCCGTCGTGGGCCAAGGACCCGTCGATCGGCAGCCGGATGATCAATGCCCGGGCCGAGACAGTGGCCGAGAAGCCATCCTTCCGGCGTGCGTTCGCCCGCCGCCGTTGCCTGCTGCCCGCCGACGGCTTCTACGAGTGGCAGCAGGTCGAGGAGAACGGCAAGAAGCGCAAGCAGCCGTATTACATCTACCGGACCGACGGCCGCGCGCTCGCCTTCGCCGGGCTCTATGAGCTCTGGCGCGACCCTTCTGTCCCCGAGGACCATGACGGCAGCTGGCTCTGGACCACGACGATCATCACCACCCAGGCGACCGACGAGGTCGGCCGGATCCACGACCGGATGCCGATGGTGATCGCCCCGCCGGACTGGCCGGACTGGCTCGATCCCGATCAGGGCGACGCGGCCGGCCTGCACCGGCTGCTCACGCCCGCGGCCGGCATCGGGCTGACGTCCCACCCGGTCAGCTCGGCGGTGAACAACGTCAGGAACAACGGCCCCGAGCTGATGGCCGCCACCCTCGCCGTACCGGACCCCGGGGGTCCGGAGCCGCCACCCGGCGGAGTCCCTGCCGATACCGGCGGGACATTGTTCTAAAGCCCCGTAACGACCGGCCGCGCAACCGAAAGATGCGCGCTTCCGGGCACCATGCGGATAGGGAGGTGAGGCCGGTGGACACCGCAACCGCGCGCAAGCGGCTGGAGGAGATCCGTGACGACCTCGACAAGTCCATCGGTGTGCTGGCTGGGGAGCACCTGGCCAGCGACGCAGCAGACTCCGGCTATCCGAAGGATCCCGCGGACGCCGGCGCGAACCTCTCGGAGGCCGACCGCAACGAGGCGGTGCTCGACGCCGCGCGACGTCAGCGCGGCGCGGTGCTGGACGCGCTCGGCCGCATCGAGCACGGCAACTACGGGACCTGCGTCGATTGCGGTGATCACGTCCCGGAAGGCCGTCTCGAGGCGCGCCCCGAAGCGGCCCGCTGCGTGCGCTGCCAGTCCAAGCGGGACCGGCTCCGCCATTAATTAGCTAGCGCTGACGTGCTGCCGCGGGCTGGCGCGGGTGCTAGCCCGGCTTCCTGGCCGTGACCACGAGTTGGATTCCGAACGATTCGTCGGCGTGCGTCGCCATTTCCACCCGGAGCAGCCGGGCGATGGCGTTCGGATCCCGGCGCAGCCAGCCGGTAACCATGGACGGAGACAGCACGGTCCGCGGCCGGATGAGGCTCGGCTTGAGCCCGGCCTCCATGCACAGGTCCCGCAGGTGCTGCGCGCCGTAGCAGCGGGTGAACGTGCCGTCCTGCCACGGGATCACCAGCACTTCGGCGCTCGGCACGTCGGTCAGCTCGGCCCAGTGCCGCTGCTCGGCCAGCACCGCCATGCCCAGCACGAGCGAGTCCACGCTGGCCAGCAGCCGCCCGCCGGGCCGCAGCACCCTGGTGATCTCCGCGGCCAGGTACTCGGCCGCGACGTAGCGGGACAGCGTCCGGTCGTCTGCGATCACCCCGTCGGCGCAGCCGTCCGCCAGGAAGCGCAGGTTGCCAGGGTCGGCGGTCACCGTCACCACCGTCCCGCCGGGTCCCGGCCAGTGGCGCGGCCCGGTCGGCACCTCGCCCGTCAGCGCCTCGCCGGGCGCGACCCGCAGCACGTTGTGTCCCGCCCGGGCCGCCTGCGCCGCGCACCGCGCGTGCGGACCGGATATGTCGACCAGCAACTCCTGCTGCGGAGCCAGCCACGCGGCTAGCTGGGCGGTCGCTACGGCCCGGTGGAAGCGCCAGTATTCCGCCAGCGAAGCGTCTGAGCTGTCGGCCACGGCGAGGGGGCTAGCCGTAGCTGTCACCGTTACTCCTGTCCGTTACGGATGAGCGCCTCGCGCGATCGCGTCGCGCGCCAGGCGACCAGGCCCCGGCGAACGTACCTCCCTTAGACGGTCTTCCCCGCCGGGACGGTTCCTTCACGCTTTCGGCCCGGGTTCCTCATTTGTCCCCTTCGGGAGGCTTCGTGCTCTGGATCCGAATGTGCCGGGCCGGCGCCGAGCGGAGCGCCGGCGCCTCCCCGTTCGGAAAAATGCCTTGTCAAGGCTCAGGAATGAAGGCGTGACCGGCGATGTTGCAGGACACATGCTCGCAGTAGGCATGCCGGTCGATGGGGACCAGGCGCTACCTTCCCTCAAGCCCGCTCGTCTGGACGATGTATTCTCGCAGCCCTACGGTGTACGCCGGCGGGAGTCCCAGACAGTGCAGCCGGAGGAGGTGAGTCCCGTCCCGGAAACGCTCACGGAGCGGAGCCAGCGCTTCGAGGATGACGTACTGCCGTTCCTCGATCAGCTCTACTCCGCGGCCATGCGGATGACGCGCAACACGGCGGACGCCCAGGATCTGGTCCAGGAGACGTTCGCCAAGGCGTACGCGTCCTTCCACCAGTTCCAGCCGGGCACCAACCTCAAGGCGTGGCTGTTCCGGATCCTGACCAACACGTTCATCAACACGTACCGCAAGCGGCAGCGCGAGCCGCAGCGGGCCGGGACCGAGGACATCGAGGACTGGCAGCTGGCCCGGGCGGCCGAGCACACCTCCTCGGGGCTGAAGTCGGCGGAGAGCGAGGCGCTCGAGCGGCTGCCCGACTCGGACGTCAAGAGCGCGCTGCAGGCCCTGCCGGAAGAGTTCAGGATCGCGGTCTACCTGGCCGACGTGGAAGGCTTCGCCTACCGGGAGATCGCCGACATCATGGCGACGCCGATCGGCACGGTGATGTCGCGGCTGCACCGCGGCCGCCGGCAGCTCAGGGAACTTCTTCAGGACTACGCCGAAGAGCGTGGCCTGGTCAGATCGCAGTCGGGGGCACCCGCCCCACCCACCTCCCCTGACCGCTTCATGGGGGAGCCAGGAGATGACGCCACATGAGCTGCGGCAACCCTCATGAGACGCCGTGCAGCGAGGTGCTCGCGCGGGTGTACAGCTACATCGACGGCGAACTCGACGGCAGCGACTGCGCGGACATCCGCCAGCACCTGGACGAGTGCGGGCCGTGCCTGCGGGAGTACGGGCTCGAAGAGGTCGTGAAGAAGCTGGTGCACAAGCACTGCGGCCGCGACCTGGTGCCCGGCGACCTGCGATCCCGCGTGCTGATCAAGATCCAGGAAGTCCGGCTGGAGCTCGAAGTCACCGAGTTCCGCGCCGAGTAGCCAGCTGCGGGACTTCGTCCGCGTCTGGCTCGCGTGCCGCCTGCCCCGGCGGGATGCCGGCCGCGCCCTTCGCCAGGACCGTGCCGGCCAGCACCGTGCGGGCCAGGAGCGGGCGGGCGGCCAGGGTTAGGGCGAGCAGCCCGGCGATGACGTAGATCTCGCTGTCCAGGATGCCCAGCGCGGGCAAGTGCAGCCAGTGCCTGCCGGGAACCACCCGCGCCATCCGGGCCCAGCCGATGACGGCCGGCGCGGCGATCGCGGCCAGGCCGAGCCTCCTGGCCCTGCGGCTGCGGGTCCGGTCCCGGTACAGGGCCGTGGCGGCCAGCAGCAGGGCGGGCACCGCGATGACCCAGTGGTGCGTCCAGGAGATCGGCGAGATGAGCAGCCCGGTGACGGCGCACAGCGCGAAGCCGAGCGCCTCATCGCCGCGGCGCTGGGCGCGGGCGGCGAGCATCAGCCCGGCCAGCGCGACCACGATCGCCAGCGGCAGCCACAAGTGCGCGGGGCTGGCCGTGTGCAGGGTCCTGGCCAGCGCGCCCTGCAGGCTCTGGTTCTGCGGATCCGACACCGGGCTGATGTGGCCGGGGCTCAGGAACATGCCGCCCCAGTAGCGCGCCGAGCTAGCCGGCAGCACCGCGTACCCGATGCCGAGGGTGGCGGCGCAGACCGCGGCGGCGGTCGCCGCGGCCCGGTAGCGGCGGGTGAGCAGCAGGTAGGCCACGAAGATCGCCGGGGTCAGCTTGAGTCCGGCCGCCAGGCCGGTGGCCACGCCCTTGCGCCGGGCGGAGTCGGGCACGGCCAGGTCGTACAGCACGGCGGCGGCCAGCAGCAGGTCGACCTGGCCGTAGTTCAGCGTGGTGCGCACCGGCTCGAGCCAGATCGCCAGCGCGGCGGCGGCCAGCGCCAGCCGCGCGGCGTCTCGGCGGCTCAGCCACGCCGCCGCGGGCCTTGCGCCCGCAGCCCGAAGGGCGTCGATCTGCGGTTTGCTGCCCACCGGTGGGCAGCGATGCGCGGTCTGACGCCCTCCGGCTGCCGCCGACGGCAGCCGCAAGGCCAGGTAGAGCATCAGCGGCAGTGCGGCGGCGCTGGCCGCGGTCAGCAGCGTGGCCGCCGCCGCCCACGGCAGCACGGTCAGGACCACGAAGACCGCGGCCGCGAACGGCGGGTAGGTGAACGGCAGCCCGTGGTAGCGCGGGCCGTAGAGGCTGGTGCCGTGCAGTGCCGCCGCACCGCCCATCCGGTAGACGTGCAGATCGGTCAACCCGGCCTGGCCGGCCGCCGCGACCGCGCAGCAGACCGCGGCCGATACCGCAAAGATGGCCACGATGACCGGCATCCCCAGGTCGGCCGCGCGGCTGCGGTCGTCGTTCGTCCCCGTTTCTCCGCTCATGCCCTTCACCCCATTGCCCCAGTATGCGATCGTGCCATATCCCCGGCCGCGCCGGGGCGGCTAAGCTGCGAGACGGAATCACAGCCGTGCTGGGCTTGCTGAACCGCTTCAGTGGGCGCAGAGTGAGTTGTGATCACTGTGTGTATGCAAAGATTCACGATTCGCTCACGATGCAGATTGGGCCTGCGCTAATCGCGCCGCGGGCGATAACCTAATGCGCAGGCCGCAACAGCGGTGGGCTCGTGCCTGCGCGCTTTGGTTCAGGAGGTGGCCGCGGATGGACTCAGTGACGGAAGTGGGACAGGTGGTCCTACGGGGAGTCGTGTGGGGGTGAACTTCACCGACTACCGAGCGAATGTACCGTAGCTGAGAGGGGGTGGGCTTGAGACAGTTGTCCTGGCCTGCCCGACTTTATATTGTCGCAGTCGTCCTAGGTGGCGCCTACGTCATCGTGAACGGGCCGTTCACGGGCATCGACTGGTCGATTTTTGTCGTGCTTGCGGCGCTGTTCTGGATATGCGAGTCTGCCCCCGCTACCTTGACCCCGCAGCGGTTCTCCTGGACTGCGGGTACCTCGGCGACCCTTGCGTCAGTGGTTCTGCTTGGCCCGGTAGGCGCGGCGCTCGTCGGAACGGTGACCGCCGTCATCGTGCATCGCGACCGTACGCTCATCCAGCGCACATTCAACAGCGGCATGTATGCCGTCAGCGCTTACGCGGCCGGGCGGGCGTACCTCGCGCTCGGCGGTCATGTCGGCATACCTGACCACAATTCATTTCCTGCGATTCTCGGGCCTTTTGCCCTGGCCGCCCTGGTGCACGTGGTGGCCAACAACGGGCTGGTCGGCGGCCTGCTCTTGCTGTTCCGCAGCCCAGATTCGCCTGCCCGGAGCGGCCTGGCGAACACGGACTTCAAGCTGCTGCTATCCGACCTGGGGTATGCGGCGTTCGGCCTGCTCATCGCGGCGCTGTGGAAGGTAGTCGGACCATTTTCGGCCATCCTCGTGGTTATCCCGCTGTTCGTCGCCCGGTGGGCGATCACCCAGCATGCCGCCCAGCAGCAGGCGTACGAGGCCACGATGGCGGCGCTGTGCAAGGCGGTCGAGACCAAGGACTTCTACACCCGCGGGCACAGTGAGCGGGTCTCCCGCGGGTCGTCCATGCTGGCCCGCGAGATCGGCATGCGGGCCGACCGGCTGGAGGCGATCACCTACGCCGGCATGCTGCACGACGTGGGCAAGCTCGGCGTGCCCACGAAGGTGCTGCAGAAGTCGGGCAAGCTCACCGAGGAGGAGTACGCGGCGATCCAGCTGCACCCGATGCGCGGCCTGGAGATCGTCCGCGAGATCGGCTTCCTCGACGAGGCGCTCGCCGGGATCATGCACCATCACGAGCGGATCGACGGCCGCGGCTACCCGCTGGGCCTGGCCGGCGACGAGATTCCCGAGTTCGCCCGGGTGATCGCGGTGGCCGACGCGTTCGACTCGATGACCTCCACGCGCTCCTACCGCGGCGCCAGGAAGATCGACGAGGCCGTCGCCGAGCTGCGCAAGTGGTCGGGTACCCAGTTCGACCCCGCGCTGGTGGACGCGTTCGTGACCGCCTTGCAGCGGGACGGCTGGGACCAGCCCGCGCCCGTGCCGCCGCCGGACGGCGGGATCGACCAGGTCACCGCCCAGGACCACGACGACCCCACCGCGCCGCTGCGGGTCATCGAGAGCCGCTGAGCCGCCGGTGTCCGGTCCGCAATCCGCGTCCAGGGGCGCCTCCTGGCAGGCGATGGACTCCGGCCAGCTGCTGCTGATCGCGGCGGCGGGCATGCTCGCCGTCGCGGCCATCGCGCAGACCGCGACGGTCGGCATCGTGCAGGTGGGCGACGCCGTGGCGTTCGGCTCCCTGGTGGCGCTCGGCGAACTGCTGCGGATCACGCTGCCCGGCAACCGGGAGGCGGCTCCGATCGCGGCCGGCGGCGCGCTGGGCTATGCCCTGCTGCTCACGATCGGCCAGCAGCCGGCCAGGCAGTCCGCCCTGCAGGTGGTGGTGATCACCGTCGGCGGGATGATCGTGGGCGCGCTGCCGCAC
This sequence comes from Streptosporangiaceae bacterium, assembly GCA_036495825.1. Classification (GTDB taxonomy): domain Bacteria; phylum Actinomycetota; class Actinomycetes; order Streptosporangiales; family Streptosporangiaceae; genus PALSA-505. The sequence continues at coordinate 12,488 of DASXME010000192.1, read as the reverse complement.
CTGGCCGCGGGCCGCCCGGCGAAGCTGGCCGGGATGGCGTCGCGGCTGGTCGCGGTGGCCAGCGCCGCGTTCGTGTTCCGCCCGCTCGCGCCGAAGGCGTTCATGCAGGCGCACAGCCACTGGTGGATCGCGCTGGCGGTGATGGCCCTGCTGGTCGTGCTCGCCTGGTTCGTTGACGCGCTCTTCAGCGCGCTGATCAGGGCCGAGGAACTGCGGGCGAAGTTCAGCGTCGCGCTGTGGGACGAGCTGCGCGTGCAGCTGCCGCTCGGCGCGGCGGTGGGCGCGTCGGCGCTGCTGCTCGCGTTCTCTTCCGAGGTCATGGGGCTGGCCGCGGTGTGGGTGTTCACCGGCCCGCTGCTCGTCTCGCAGGTCGCGTTCCGCCGGTACGTGGGCATCCGCACCACGTACCTGGAGACGGTGCGGGCGCTGTCCCGGATGACCGAGGTCGGCGGCTACGTCGAGGGCGGGCACTCGCGCCGGGTGAGCAGGCTCGCGGTGGCGGTCGGGCGCGAGCTCGGGATGAGCGAGCCCGACCTGGATGAGCTCGAGTACGCGGCCCTCATGCATGACATCGGCCAGCTATCGCTCCGCGACCCGATTCCCGGCGGGGCGACCGTCCTGGTCTCGGCCGGCGATCAGCGGCGGATCGCCGAGCTGGGCGCCGACGTGATCCGGCAGGCGGGCGTGCTCGATCAGGTGGCGGACATCGTCCGGCGGCAGTGCGACCCGGCCCGCGGATCCGGCGAGGGCCCGCCGGTGGGCAGCCGGATCATCCGGGCGGCCAACGCCTTCGACGACCTGGTGGGCAACTCCGCCGACCGGGATCGCGCCGCCTCGGCGCTGGAGCGGCTGCGACTGGACACCGCGTCCGAGTACGATCCGGGAGTCGTCGAGGCGCTCAGCAAGGTGGTCGGCCGGCGGTCACTCAGCCGGGCGTGAGCCGCTGGCCGCTGCCGCAGTCAGTCAGCAGTTACTGGAAGGGAGACGCGGGTGGCCGAAGTCCGCGCGGAAATGGTCGCGAACGTGTGGAAGGTTGTCACCGCGGAGGGGGCCGAGGTTGACGACGGCGACACGCTGGTCATCCTCGAGTCGATGAAGATGGAGATACCCGTGCTGGCCGAGACGGCCGGCACCGTGACGAAGCTAGCCGTGGCCGAGGGCGACGTCGTGCAGGAAGGCGACCTGATCGCGGTTATCGGCTGACGTCCTGCTGAGTCTGGCCGTGCGCCGAGCAGGCGGCCGTCCAGCGGTCAGGGGTGACCTTGACGATCATCCGGCGGCCGCAGCGCGCGCAGTACCGCGGCGGGTCGAGCCGCCCGGCGCGCCGGCAGGCCTCGTGATCGCGGGCGCCGGACGGCTGGCCGCAGTGCGCGCAGTAGGCGGCGGCCACGGCGGCCACCCTCACACGCCCGTGGTCGACCGCGGGTAGGCGATCTGCGGATCGGTGATGACGTTGACCAGGTACGGAACGCCGGCCTGGAACGCGCGGCGCAGCGCCGGGCCGATCTGCGCCGGATCGGTGACCAGCTTGCCCGCGCCGCCGAGCGCGCGGACCACCTCGTCGTAGCGGCACTGCGGCTGCAGCTCGGCGGCGACGTCGTAGCCGTAGAGCGCCTGCATGGGGTGCTTCTCCAGGCCCCAGATGCCGTTGTTGCCGCAGATCATCACGACCGGCAGCCGGTGCCGCACCAGGGTGTCGGCGTCCATCAGCGAGAATCCTGCCGCGCCGTCGCCCAGCAGCAGCACCACCTGGGCAGACGGCCGGGCGATCCTGGCCGCGATGGCGTACCCGAGCCCGGTGCCCAGGCAGCCGTAGGGACCCGGGTCCAGCCATCCGCCCGGCTGCCGCGGCTCGACGTACTTGCCCGCGTACGAGACGAAGTCGCCGCCGTCGCCGATCACCACGGCGTCGTCGTCGAGCACGGTGAGCAGCTCGCCGTAGATCCGCATCGGGTGGATCGGGCTGGCGTCGCTGGCGAGCAGGTCCCGGTCGGACCGCACGGCGGCCTGCACCCCGGCCTGCAGCCGGGCCAGCCAGTCGTCCTCGGCCCGGCCCGGGCGGGCGGCCGCTGCCCCGGCCGCGAGCTGGGTGAAGAACGAGGTGAGATCGCCGGCCGCGGAGGCCGCTAGCGGGCAGTGCCGGGCGATCTGCCCCGGCGCGTCGGCCACGTGGACGACCTGCGCCCGCGGGCCCCCGTCCTGGCCGCCGAACTCGCCGTACCCGAGCCGGAAGTCCAGCGGCGCCCCGGCCACCAGGACCAGATCCGCCTCGCGCAGCGCGATGGACCGGGCGCGGGTGACCAGCAGCTCGTGACCGGCCGGCAGGATGCCCCGGCCCTGGCCGTTCGCGATGACGGGCAGCCTGAGCTCCTCGGCGGCCAGCCGGGCCGCGGTCTCCGCGCCGCCCAGCCAGACGTCAGACCCGAGGATGAGCACCGGGCGGTGCGCGGCGGCGAGCAGCCCGGCGATCCGGGCGACAGCCTCCGCATCGATCGCATCGACCGTGTCGACCGGGGCGTCACTGCCCAGAGCCGGAGCGATCTGGCCGTCCACCGGCCCGAACAGCGCCTCCAGCGAGATGTCGAGGAACACCGGGCCGCGGTGCGCGGTCGTGGCCAGCCGGAACGCCTCGTCGACCGCGGGCCCGATCCGCTTGGTGTCGTGCTCGGTCCAGGCCCGCTTGGTGACCGGCGCCAGCAGCAGCGGGTGATCTATCTCCTGCAGGCTGCCGGATCCCCAGCGGTAGTCGGGGGCGCGGCCGGCCAGCACGACGACGGGGGAGCCGTTGAACTGCGCGGTCGTGACCGCGCTGATCCCGTTGGTCACCCCGGGCCCGGCGGTCAGCACGGCCAGGCCCGGCGTCCGGGTCAGCCGCGCCGTCGCCTCGGCGGCGAACACCGCGGTCTGCTCGTGCCGCACGTCCAGCAGGCGCATCGGCGGCTCCGCCTTCACCGCCCCGTCGTACAGCGGGAACACGTGGCCGCCAGACAGCGTGAACATCGTGGTCACGCCGTGACGGCGCGCCGCCGCCACCGCGACGGCGCCGCCGTGCGCGGGCGCCAGGGGAGCCTCAGTCATGCCGGCGATGTTACCAGCGAGTCACCAGCCAGTTCCGCATCCTAGGCCGCGCCTTGCGGCGCGTGCGCGGCGGCCGCCCGGGCGGGGGCGGCCGGCGGATCGGCGGTGTAGCTGCCAGGCTCCGTCTCGTCTGTCCCGGCGGGCAGGCGGACGGCGCGGAAGATCACCGTGAGCACGGCCGCGACCGCCACGTTGATCACGAACGCCGCGATCGCGATGTACACCGTGTGCCCGAACACCGGGGCCGTGGACCCGCCGAAGTGCGAGTTCGCCTGCCCCGGGACCGGCACCCGGTACGCCTGGACGGTCCCGTACACCATCGCCGCCGCCCAGCCGATGACCAGCGCCCACCGGTGGAACCACCGGGTATAAAGACCGGCCACGATCGCGGGGAAGGTCTGCAGGATCCAGATGCCGCCGAGCAGCTGCAGGTTGATGGAGAACGTCTTGCTCAGCGTCAGCGCGAACACCAGCGCGCCCGCCTTCACGAGCAGCGACACGAACTGCGCGACCCTGGCCTCGTGCTGCTGGCTCGCGTCCGGCCGGAAGTAGTCCCGGTAGATGTTCCTGGTGAACAGGTTCGCCGCCGCGATCGACATGATCGCCGCGGGCACCAGGGCGCCGATCACGATGGCCGAGTAGCCGATGCCGGCGAACCAGCTCGGGAACATGTGCTCGAACAGCAGGGGCACCGAGAGCTGGGCGTTGCTGCCGTGCGCCTTGACCCCGGCGCGGACCGCGGGAGAGGCCAGTGCCATGTAGCCGAGCAGCGCGACCAGGCCGAGGACGAGCGAGTAGGCGGGCAGGAGGGCCATGTTCCGCCTGATCACGTCCCGCCGCCTGGTCGCGAGCACGCCGGTGATCGCGTGCGGGTACATGAACAGGGCCAGCGCGGAGCCGAGCGCGAGCGTGGCGTAGGCCCACTCGCCGGCCGGCGGCGTCACGAACGCGCCGAACGGCTTGCCGGTCTTGGGGTTGACCGTCTTCAGGTGCGCGGCGGACGCGCTGAAGATGTGCCCCCAGCCGCCCAGCCGCGTCGGGATGTAGATCACGGCCACGATGATCATGACATAGACCAGCAGGTCCTTGATGAAGGCGGTCAGCGCCGGAGCCCGCAGGCCCGACACGAACGTGTAGGCGGCCAGGACGGCGAACGCGATCAGCAGCGGCAGGTCCTTCAGGAACTCGTTCGTGCCGCTGCCCACGCCCATCACGGTCAGCACCGCCTGGATGCCGACCAGTTGCAGCGCGATGTAGGGCAGGGTGGCCAGGATCCCGGTCACCGCGACGGCGAGCGCGAGGCCGCGCGAGCCGTACCTGCCCCGCACGAAGTCGGCCGGGGTCACGTAGTCGTGCGACCGGCAGACCGACCAGAGCCGGGGCGCGAACACGAACACGATCGGGAACACGATGACCGTGTAGGGCACGGCGAAGAACCCGGCCGCGCCCGTGCCGTAGATCAGCGCGGGCACCGCGATGAACGTGTAGGCGGTGTACAGGTCGCCGCCGAGCAGGAACCAGCTCACGAACGTGCCGAACCCGCGCCCGCCGAGCCCCCACTCGTTGAGGTTCAGCAGGCTCTCGGCCCGCCGCCAGCGGGCGGCCGCGAAGCCGGTGAACGTGACGACCAGGAACAGGACGATCAGGATCGTGAAGGAGACGGCGTTGACGTGGCTCATTTCCGCTCCCCCCTGCGGGTCAGCAGGTAAGCGAGCCAGGACAGGATGGCCACGATCGGCACCCACAGGAGCTGGTACCAGTAGAAGAACGGGAAGTCGCCCAGCTTCGGCGTGGTGCGGGCGTAGAACGGGACCCACAGCATGCCCACCAGCGACGCGAGCAGTAGGACGGTGACGGCGGCCCAGGTGACCGGCCTGTGACGGCCGGGATGTGGCTGGCTCATCGGGTTCCCCTCTCAATCCGGGGCTGTCCCGTGACCTGATCCCCCGGCAGGCAGCGGGGCGGCGCTAGCTACTGGCGTGACCTATGTCACTATGTTGCGCCGAAATCACATGATCGGCAAGAGGTGCACGCCCGGAGGGCGGCCGGCGGGCCGGCCCTCAGAGGACCTGCGACAGGGCCTTGACCGGCATCCGCAGCCTGGCCAGCATGTCCAGGTCGTCGCGGGCGGCCCGGCCCAGCGTGGTCAGGTAGTTGCCGACGATGATCGCGTTGATCCCGCCGAGCATCCCCGCCTCGGTGCCCAGGTCGCCCAGGGTCAGCTCCCGGCCGCCCGCGTAGCGCAGCACGGTCCGCGGCAGCGCCAGCCGGAAGGCGCCGATCGTCCGCAGCGCGTCCGCCCCGGCCACCGGTGCGCGGTCGGCCAGCGGCGTGCCCGGCCGCGGGTTCAGGAAGTTCAGCGGCACCTCGTGCGGCTCGAGCGCGGCCAGCTGGGCGGCCAGCTCGGCCCGCTGCGCCTGCGACTCGCCCATGCCGATGATCCCGCCGCAGCACAGCTCCATCCCCGCGTCACGGACCAGCTGGCAGGTGGCCTGCCGCTCCTCCCAGGAGTGCGTGGTCACCACCTGGCCGAAGTGCGATCGCGCGGTCTCCAGGTTGTGGTTGTAGCGGTGCACGCCCATCGCGGCCAGCGCGCCGGTCTGGCCGGGCGTGAGGATCCCCAGCGAGCAGGCGATGTTGATGTCCACCGCGGCCTTGATCGCCACGATCGCGTCGGCCACCTGGTCCATCAGCCCCTGATCGGGCCCGCGCACCGCCGCGACGATGCAGAACTCGGTCGCGCCGGTGGCCGCCGTCGCCCTGGCCGCCTCCACCAGCTCGCCGACGTCAAGCCAGACGGCGCGGACCGGAGACTCGAACTTCCCCGACTGGGAGCAGAAGTGGCAGTCCTCCGGGCAGCCGCCGGTCTTGACCGAGACGATCCCCTCGACCTCCACCTCCGGGCCGCACCACCGCATCCGCACCTCGTGCGCCAGCGCGAGCAGGTCGCCGACCCGCTCATCCGGCAGCCGCAGGCAGGCGAGCACCTGGCCCTCGTCCAGGCCGCGTCCCTCGCCGAGCACCTGGGCTCGCGCGACGTCGAGGATGTCATCGGTCACGGGTGGCTGCCTCCGGGGTTATCGGCTGTGCGCCGCGGTGAAAATATCAGGATCAAACCTTCCTCCGAACGCTACAGCCAACCCGGTCCGCGCAATGTCAGCGAAGAGCCCGGGGTTACCGTCGGCCGCCCGACCGGCGCCGGCCGGCAGCGCGCCCGCCAGCGGCCCGCCGCCGACGGCCGCCAGGTCGGTCAGGTTGCTGCGTTCCGCCGGGCCGGGGTCGGCCGGCCAGCTGCCGATCACCAGGCCGGCCAGCGCGAGCCCGCGGGCGGCCAGCGCCTCCAGGGTCAGCGCCGTGTGGTTCAGCGTGCCGAGCCCGGCCCCGGTCACCACGAGCACCGGCGCGTCCAGCGCCGCGGCCAGGCCGGCGATCGTGCCGCCCGCCGGGTCGTACCGGACGAGCAGCCCGCCGGCCCCCTCGACCAGCACCAGATCCCTGGTCCGCGCGAGCTTGCGCACGTAGTCCGCGGCGGCCCGCAGATCCAGCGGCGGCAGGCCGGCCGTCCGGGCGGCGGCCTCCGGCGACAGTGGATCGGGGAACCTGGCCAGCTCGTGCAGGTCGGTAACCCCGGCCAGCCGCCGCACCTCATCGGTGTCGCTGCCGCCCTGGCCGGCCGCCAGCCCAGTCTGGGCCGGCTTGACCACCGCGACGTCGGCGCCGCGGTCGCGGCCGAGCGCGGCCAGCGCAGCGGTCACGACCGTCTTGCCCACCCCGGTGCCGGTCCCGCTGACGATCAGCACGCTCATGCCGGCGGCGCCGATCCGCCGGGCCGCGGCCGGCGCAGCCTGGTCACGAACTTGTACCGGTCGCCGCGGTACCAGGACTGCGCCCATTCGACCGGCTCGCCATCGGAGTCGAAGGCGTGCCGGGACAGCAGCAGCAGCGGCAGCCCGACGTCCACTCCGAGCAGCCGGGCGTCCTGCGGGCCGGCCAGCACGGTCTCGATCGTCTCCTCGGCCTCGGCGAGCTGCACCCCGTACGCCGTGGCCAGCGTCTCGTACAGCGAGGAGTGCAGGCCGAGCCGCTTGCGCAGCCCGGGGAACCGCCGCGCGGGCAGGTGCGAGGTGTCGATGGACATCGGCTCGCCGTCGGCGAGCCTGAGCCGGTGGATGCGCCAGGCCCGGCCGCCGGTCCTGACGCCGAGCAGGTCGGCCAGGTGCCGGTCGGCGGTGACGTAGCCGATCTCCAGGATCGTGGTGCGCGGGTGCAGGCCGTGCGCGCGCATGCCCTCGGTGTAGCTCGCCAGCTCGAGCAGCTGGGCCACCTTGGGCTTGGCCACGAACGTGCCGCGGCCCTGGATCCGCAGCAGGCGGCCCTCGATGACCAGCTCGGACAGCGCCTGGCGCACCGTGGTCCTGGACGTGCCGTACTGCCGGGCCAGCTCCCGCTCGGGCGGCACCGGCGCCCCCGGGCTCATCGCCTCGGTCAGCTCGAGCAGCCGCTGTTTCACCGCGTAGTACTTCGGCAGCGGCCTGCCGGGCTCCTCGATGAGGAAGTCGCCGGCCTGCCGCAGCAACGGGGAGACGGTCACGCCGGTCTCCTTCCCGCCGGCACCGGTACGGGGACATGATCCCGCACGGCGGACAGTGCTCGCGAAACTGTCACGAGGTCGCGTTCCGACAGGGTGGCACGGGTAGCCATCCGCAGGCAAGAACGCCCGGCCGGAACCGACGGCGGCCGGAAGCATCCGGCGCGCACCCCGTGCCGAGCGCAGATCCGCTGCGCCGCCAGGGCCGCGTCCGGCTCGCCCAGGATCACGCTGACCACGCCGGCCGCGGGCGACGACGCGGCCAGCCCGAGGCGGGCGGCCTCGGCCGCGATCCGGCACGCGCTCGCCCGCACCCGCGGGCCAAGCTCCGGGTCGGCCGCCAGCAGGCCGAGGGCGGCGAGGGCGGCCCCGGCGCACGGCGGGGCCAGCCCGGTGTCGAAGATGAACGACCGCCCGGTGTCGATCAGCGTCTGGATCACCTCGGCCGACCCGAGCACCGCGCCGCCCTGCGCGGCCAGCGACTTGGACAAGGTGAGCGTGCGCACCACGTCCGGCTGGCCGGCCAGCCCGGCGGCGGCCGCCGCCCCGCGGCCGCCGGGCCCGAGCACCCCGAGGGCGTGCGCCTCGTCGATCACCAGCAGCCCGCCGTGCTCCCTGGTCACCCGGTGCAGCGCCGCCAGCGGGGCCAGGTCGCCGTCCACCGAGAACACCCCCTCGGTGACCACCAGCGCGGCCGCCTCCGTCCGCCCCGCCAGCGCCGCCGCGACCGCGCCCGCATCGCCGTGCGGGACCACCGCCACCCTGGCCCGCGCCAGCCGGCACGCGTCCACCAGCGACGCATGGTTAGCCGCATCCGACACCACCAGCACCCCCGCGCCCGCCGCAGGCCCGGCTCCGGCCGCAGGCCCGGCTCCGGCGGCCAGGGCGCTGGCCAGGGCGGTCACGACGGCCAGGTTGGCCAGGTAGCCGGACGAGAACACCAGGCCGGCCTCCGCCCCGCCGAAGTCCGCCAGCGCCCGCTCCAGCTGCGCGTGCAGGTCGGTGCTGCCGGTGACCAGGCGCGACCCGGTGGCGCCCGCGCCCCACCGGCGCACGGCGGCCGCGGCACCCTCGATGACCGCCGGATGCCGGGTCAGGCCGAGGTAGTCGTTGGACGCGAGGTCGATCACCCCGTCGCAGTCGGCCGTGCGCGGCCGCAGCACGCGCCGCAGTCCCGCCGCCTCCCGGGCGGCGGCCGCGGCGCGCAGCAACCGCAGCGGGTCACGCACGTCACTCATCCCCGCATCCTGCCAGCCCGCCACAATCCCCCCGCCAACAGGTCGCACCCTGCCCCGCCGAGGTCTCCGCGGCGTAGCGGCGGAAACCGCCTGGCCACGTTCCCGCGGGGGTGTGCTTACCGGTGGAGCCAGGGCGGTCGATGTGCCGTCGACAGCCATCGGTGGCGGTCGATGTGCCTGTGACCGCCTTGCTGCCGGGCCGGAACAACCCGAGCAGGGCGGGTGCGATGATGGCGGCGTGCCTACGCTCTCCGATCTGGCCGGCCGTTACACGGTGCTGACCGGGCCCGACGTGGAGTGGCTGCACGCGCTCGTGTCGGACTGGCAGCTGCTCGCCGACCTGTCCTTCGCCGACCTGGTGCTGTGGGCGCCGACCAGGGACGGGCGCGGCTGGATGGCGGTGGCCCAGATGCGGCCCACCACCGGGCCGACCGCGGTGTACGACGACGTGGTGGGGCACCGGATCAGCACGGCGCAGCGACCGCTGCTCGACGCCGCGATGAACGAGCGGCGGATCTGCCGCGAGGGCGACCCGGACTGGACCACGGGGGTGCCGGTCAGGGCGGAGACCATCCCGGTGACCCGCAACGGCGAGGTGATCGCCGTCATCGAGCGCAACACGAACCTCAACTCCGCCCGTACCCCCAGCCGGCTGGAGCTGACCTACCTGCGCGGCGCCGACGACCTGGCCCGGATGGTGGCCGAGGGCACCTTTCCCTTCCCCGGCGAGGAGCCCATCCTGGTGCGGTCACCGCGGGTCGGCGACGGGCTGCTCCGGCTGGGCCGCGCCGGCCGGGTGACGTACGCGAGCCCGAACGCGCTGTCCGCCTACCGGCGGCTGGGCCTGACCGCGGACCTGGTAGGCGCGGAGCTCGGGCCGGTGACCGCGCGGCTGTGCGTGCCCGGCGAGCCGGTGGACGACTCGCTGATGGTGGTGGCCAGCGGCCGCATGCCCAGGGAGACCGAGGTGCAGGCGAACGGGTCGGTCGTTCAGCTGCGGGCCATACCGCTGGTGGTGGCCGGCTCGCGGACCGGGGCGCTGATCCTGATCAGGGACGTGACCGAGCTGCGCCGCCGCGAGCTCGAGCTGCTCTCCAAGGACGCGACGATCAAGGAGATCCACCACCGGGTGAAGAACAACCTGCAGACGGTCGCGGCGCTGCTCCGGCTGCAGGCCCGCAGGCTGCCGGTGCCCGAGGCGCGTGCCGCGCTGGACGAGGCGGTCCGCCGGGTGGGCTCGATCGCGGTCGTGCACGAGACGCTCTCGCTCACGCCCAGCGAGGTGGTGGAGTTCGACGACATCGCCGAGCGGGTGGTCTCGATGGCGGTCGAGGTGTCCGCGCCGGAGACGGGCGTGGTTCCGCGGCTGTCGGGGACGTTCGGCAAGCTGCCGGCGTCCGTCGCGACGCCGCTGGCGATGATCCTCAACGAACTGCTGCAAAATGCCCTGCAGCACGGGCTCGGGAACGTCGCGGCGGTCCGGGCCGCGAACCCGGGCCGGCCCGAGCCGGCCCTGGAGGTGACGGCACGGCGGCATCCGGGCCGCCTGCGGGTCACCGTGGCCGACAGCGGTGCCGGGCTGCCGGAGGGGTTCAACCTGGAGACGGCCACCAGCCTGGGGCTGGAAATCGTGCGCACGCTGGTCGTCGCCGAGCTCGGCGGGCGCCTGGAGATGACCGGCCGTCCGGCCGGCGGCACTCTCGTGGTGGTGGATCTGCCCGTCGAGATGCCGTCGGCCTGATCTTCAGTTTGGGTGCAGTTCCTCGGTCAGACGTGCGCGCGAGCCCTGATCCTGCTCGCCCGGCGCTTGAGTGCGCGTCGCTCGTCTTCGCTCATTCCGCCCCAGACGCCGGCGTCCTGGCCGCTCTCGATCGCCCACTGCAGGCACAGTTCCATGACCGGGCAGCGCCGGCACACCTGTTTGGCCTCGTCGATCTGGAGGAGCGCGGGACCTGTGTTACCTATGGGGAAGAACAGCTCGGGATCCACGTCACGGCAGGCGGCGTAGTAGCGCCAGTCCATGGGTCCTCCCTCCTCGTCGGCGAGCCATCCCTCGCACCCGCCGTCTCGGTCCAGCTTGTGAAGAATTTCACGAGCTAAGTTATACGTCAGGGCTTAAGAGTTCCTGACTTTTTACGCAAAGATCACACCGTGATGCACCTAGATCGTGGTGCTAGTGCCCCGGGGAAATTCCGGCCGAACCGGAACAGCTCCGGCGCTACCCTGGCCCCGTCGTGCTGGGGTGCGCGGCACATGCATCCTCTCGCGATGCATCGCTTCTACTCTGTCAAGGTTGGTGCGGCAGGCGCAAGAGATCTGGGCCAGGTTCGACCGCCATTTGGATGTCAGATGCGTCACAGCTGGGTTACATGTCGCCGAATCGCGGTCAGGCCGTCACCCGCAGCGCATGCGGAATGGCGCGGAAAACGACGACGTCACGCTCGCCCATGTACTCGCCGTCGACCTGCAGGGCGATCGGGCGGCGGCAGCGGAGCGTCAGTTTCGCCTCGTCATGCAGGCTGAGTACGTGGCGCCCGTTCGGAGAAATGTCCCTTTTCGACATCATCTGGCGTACCGCGTTCAGCGTCGAAAAGGTCCGCAGCCTGCGGAATGCAAACAGGTCGAGTCCGGCCTCAAAATCGGCCTGCGGGCTCGGGTTGACGGGCCTGCTGCCGACATACGTCCACGGGGCGGTATTGGAGATAATGCCGAAGAACAGGCTGTCGACCGGCTGCTGGCCGGGCCGCTCCAGGATGAGCGCGGGGTGCCGCCGGTCGGTTCTCGTGTAGTAGTGCAGCATCGCCGTCCACACGTAGAGCGGGGTCGAGACCTTCCGGCCGGTCGCCCGCTGGCCGTCGATGACCCTGACTACTTCCGCGTCGAGGCCCAGGCCGGCGCTGAACGTGAAGTACCTGTCGTCGGCCAGCCCGAGCCCGATGCTGCGGGTCTGCCCGCCGGAGATGGCGGCCAGGATGCGCCCGGTGGCGTCGATCGGGTCGGCCGGCAGGCCCAGGGACCGGGTGAACACGTTCGCGTTGCCGCCCGGAATGGGGGCCAGGGCGGGCAGCCGGCCGGCCGGTAGCGGCGCCCGGCCGGCGTGCGGCGAGCCGAAGAGCCCGTTCACCACTTCGTTCACCGTGCCGTCGCCGCCGAGCGTCAGCACCAGGTCCAGGGCCGCCGATACCGCGCCCGCGGCCAGCGCAGCGGCATGGCCCCGGTAGCGTGTTTCCGTCACCTCCAGATTGATCTCGGACGCGAGTGCGCTCACGATCACGTCCCGCCGGAGCGGTGTCGTGGTGGTGGCGTTCGGGTTAACGATCAGCAGCGCGCGCACGGGCTTAGGGTAGCCAGCCAGGAAGAAGGCGAAACATGCAGGATCGTCGCCGTCCGGCCCTGGTCCTGTTCGGTGCCGCGACCGTCCAGGCGGCCGAGGCGATCGTGGTGGGCGTCGCCTCGGCGCTCGCCGGGATCGACGCGGCCGACGGCAAGTCCTACCAGGCCGGCAGCGGCATCGCGCTGACCGTCATCGGGTTCGGCACGATGGTCGCGCTGCTGGCCGTCGCCGCGGGAATCGTCCGGACGCG
>DASXME010000191.1:0-5577 GCA_036495825.1 Streptosporangiaceae bacterium | reverse complement strand
GAGGTGAGCCGATGAGGATCCTGATCTGGCACCTGCACGGATCATGGATGACCAGTTTCGTCCAGGGCCAGCACGACTACCTGGTGCCCGTGACCCCGGGCCGCGGGCCGTTCGGCCTTGGCCGGGCCAGGACCTGGGACTGGCCGGCCAGCGTCGTCGAGGTAACGCCGCAGCAGCTGCGCGACACGCGAGTCGACCTGGTCGTCCTGCAACGCCCGGAAGAACTGCCGCTAGCCGCATCCTGGCTGGGCCGGGTACCGGGACGTGACCTGCCGGCGGTGTACGTCGAGCACGACACGCCCGCCGGCCCGGCCGCGGGCACACCGCACCCGCTGGCAGGGACCGCGGGCATCACGGTCGTGCACGTCACCCGGTTCAACGCCCTGTACTGGGACTGCGGCGACTCTCCGGTGGTGGTGATCGAGCACGGCATCGCCGATCCCGGAGCCTTGTGGACCGGCGAGATAGCCAGGGCCGCGGTGGTCGTCAACGATCCGCTGACCCGTGGCCGCACGGTGGGCACTGACCTGCTGGCGGGCTTCGCCGCGCACGCGCCGCTTGACGTGTTCGGCATGCAGGTGGCCGGCCTGGGCCGCGCGCAGGGGATAGCGGCCGGGCAGTGCCGCGAGTACGAGGACCTCCCCCAGGCCCTGCTGCATGAGCAGCTTCCCTTGCGCCGCGTCTACCTGCACCCCTTCCGCTGGACATCGCTTGGACTATCACTGATCGAGGCCATGTTCCTCGGCATGCCGGTCGTCGTGCTCGCCGCCACCGAGGCACCGCGGGCGGTGCCGCCAGCGGCCGGTGCGATCTCCACCGACGTGACCGAGCTGCATGCTGCCATCAGTCGCTTCACCCGCGACTCGCAGGCCGCACGCGCCGCCGGGCTAGCCGCCCGGGAGGCCGCCTGCGCCAGGTACGGGCTCAAACGGTTCCTCAGCGATTGGGACCAGCTTCTGCAGGAGGTGAGTGCATGAGAATCGCGATGGTGTCCGAGCATGCCGATCCGGCGGCGGTACTGGGCGAGACCGACGCCGGCGGCCAGAACGTGCACGTCGGTTCGCTGTCCGCGGCCCTCGCGGAACGCGGCCATTCCGTGACCGTCTACACGCGCCTCACCGATCCCGGGGCCAGGCGAAGCGCGCAGATCGCTCCCGGAGTCACCGTGCGGCGCCTGCCGGCGGGACCGGTCGCACCGCTGCCCAAGGACGACCTGCTCCCTTTCATGCCCGAGTTCGGTGACCGGCTGGCCCGGCTGTGGCACCGGGACCCGCCCGACATCGTGCACGCCCACTTCTGGATGTCCGGCCTGGCCGCACTGAACGGCGTCGCCAGGCTGCCCGTTCCCGTCGTCCAGACCTTCCACGCGCTTGGCGTGGTGAAGGCCCGCCACCAGGGCGTCGCTGACACGAGCCCGGCGAACCGCGTCGAACTGGAGCGCCGCGTCGCCTTGTCCTGCGACCAGGTGGTCGCCACCTGCCGCGACGAGGTCGGCGAGCTGATAATGGCCGGCGTCCCCGCTAGCCAGATCTCGGTCGTGCCGTGCGGCGTGGACACCAGCGCGTTTACCCCGGACGGCGCAGTCACGTCGCACGGCCCGGCGGCCCGCGGGAACGGCCGGTCCCGGCTGCTTACCCTCGGCCGCCTTGTCGAGCGGAAGGGCGTGGCGACCGTCATCGCCGCGCTGGCCCGGCTGCCTGACGCGGAACTGGTGGTAGCCGGCGGACCCGACCGGCGCGACCTGGACGGCAGTGACGACTACCGCATGCTGCGCGAAGCCGCCAGCGTGCACGGCGTCGCGGACCGGGTCACCTTTACCGGCGGCGTCGCCCGGCCGGACGTGCCTGCTCTCATCCGCTCCGCGGAGGTGGTGGTCTGCGTGCCGTGGTACGAGCCGTTCGGCATCGTGCCGCTTGAGGCGATGGCCTGCGGGGTCCCGGTCGTGGCGAGCGCGGTCGGTGGCCTCACCGACTCCATCGCGGACCAGCGCACGGGCTGGCTCGTGCCCGCGCGGGACCCGGCGGCTCTGGCCAGTGCGCTCGGCCAGCTGCTAGCCGACCCGGCGAAGCGGGCCGCGCTCGGCGCCGCGGGCGTGGAAAGAGCGCGCCGCGAGTACTCATGGCGGCGGGTCGCGGAGCAGACCGAGGCGGTCTACCTCCGGCTGGCAGCGGACGCCCGGCGCGCCGTGCTGATCGGCGCGGACCGCTCGCTGGCGGCAGGTGCCTCGTGAGCGCCCTCGCCGACCTCGCCCGCTCCGGGCTGAGCGTGCACATCGACCAGCTGATCGAAGCGCTGCGAAGCCCGCGGACGAGGCTGGAAACCGCGCGGCAGTGGGGCAGGCAGCTGGCCGGCCCGCTGCTGGGGGGACACCGCCTGCTGGTCGCGGGGAACGGCGGCAGCGCGGCCGAGGCTCAGCACCTCACCGCCGAGCTCGTCGGCCGGTACGTCGACGACCGGCCGCCGCTGTCCGCCATCGCACTGCACGCGGAAACCTCGAGCCTCACCGCGATCGGCAACGACTACGGCGCCGCGGAAGCATACGCCCGCCAGGTCGCGGCCCACGGGCGTGACGGGGACATCGTCCTGCTGCTGTCGGCCAGCGGGCGCAGCGAGAACGTGCTCGCGGCCGCCGAGCGGGCCCGGGCGCTCGGCCTGACGGTATGGGCCATGACCGGTCCGGCGCCCAACCCGCTGGCAGACCTGGCCGACGATGCCATCTGCGTGGCCGGCGCGGACACCGCGGTCATCCAGGAAGTCCACTTGGTCGCCATTCACGCGCTATGCGACGCGCTTGACGCGCGGATCTCGGAGGTGACGGCTCAATGAGCACGGCAAGCCCGCTGGTCGTCGTGGGTGACGCGCTGCTCGACTGTGACATGGACGGGCAGGTCAGCCGGCTGTGCCCGGACGCGCCCGTCCCGGTGCTCGAAGACGCCGGGCCGGCCTGGCGTCCTGGCGGCGCCGCGCTGGCCGCGCTGCTGGCCGCCGCCGGGGAAGTCCCCGTGATCCTGGTCGCGCCGCTCGGCGCCGACGAGGCCAGCTGCACGGTCCGGGCGCTACTTGAACCGCACGTGACCGTGGTCGGCCTGCCGCTGACCGGGCCGCTGGCGGAGAAGACCCGGTTCCGGGCCGACGGCCGGACCCTGCTGCGGGCCGATCGGGCAGGGGGCCACGCCGGGCCGGCCGGCGCCGAGGCGGCCGAGGCGATCGCCGCGGCGGGGGCCGTCCTGGTCTCCGACTACGGCCGCGGGATCACCGCCGACGAGCGGATACGGGCCGCGCTGAGTCGGCAGGCGGGCCGGGCCCCGCTGGTATGGGACCCTCATCCCAAGGGCGCCAGCCCCGTGCCCGGCACCCGGCTGGTCACGCCAAATTACGCCGAGGCGGTCGCCGCGGCCGGCCAGCCGCCCGCCAGGGAACAGCACCTGCTCCGGTCAGCCGCCGCGGCGGCAGGGGAGCTGAGCCGGTCATGGGGGGTAAACGCGGTGGCGGTCACGCTCGGCGCGCGCGGGTCGGTTCTGGTCCAGGGCGACGCCAGCCCGCTGGTCGTGCCGGCCGAGCGGCTGGCTGTCACCGATACCTGCGGGGCGGGCGACCGCTTCGCCGCCACGGCGGCGGTATCACTCCGGCAAGGCGCACTCGCCTCAGAAGCGGTGACCGAGGCGACATCGGCGGCATCGTCCTACCTCGCGGCGGGCGGAGCCCGGCTGTACTCCTCGCCCAGCAGAACCAGTCCCGTGACCCTGCCGTCCCGGGCAGGCACCGGAACGGCGGCCGGTGCCCCGGCAGGCCGGCGGCCAGGCCGGCCGGACCAGAACGCGCCGGAGCTAGCGCGCCGGATCCGGGCGGCGGGCGGGACCGTGGTCGCGACGGGCGGTTGCTTCGACCTCCTGCACGCCGGCCACGTCAGCCTGCTGCAGGCGGCCCGCTCGCTCGGCGAATGCCTGATCGTCTGCCTCAACTCGGACGCCTCGGTGCGCAGGCTGAAGGGCGACGGGCGCCCGCTGAACCACCTAGCGGACCGCGTCAGCGTGCTGGCCGCGCTGGGGTGCGTGGATGCCATCACCGTCTTCAGCGAGGACACGCCGTGCGCGGTGCTGGAGCGGATACGGCCTGATATCTGGGTCAAGGGAGGCGACTACGACGGCCGCGACCTGCCAGAGGCCGCGGTGCTTGAAAACTGGGGCGGCGTGGCCGTCACCGTCCCTTACCTGAACGGCCGGTCCACCACGCGGCTGCACGCGGCCACCCTGGACGGGGCGGACAGGGACTAGCCGTGTCACCGCGCATCCTGCTCCTGCGTGCCCTCGGCCTCGGCGACTTCCTCACCGGGGTGCCCGCGTACCGCGCCGTGCGCAGGGCGTTCCCCGGCCATCAACTCGTGCTCGCGGCCCCGGCGCCCGTGGGGCCGCTGGTGCCGCTGACCCGCGCGATCGACAAGCACCTGCCCGCCGGCGAGTTGCAGCCCGTGCCGTGGACCGGGCCGGCCCCCGACGTCGCCATCGACCTGCACGGGCGCGGTCCGGCCAGCCACCGGCTTGTCGCCGCGCTGCGCCCGCGGCGGCTGATCGTGTTCGGGGGTGAGCACGGGGGCGGCTTCACCGGTCCGGTCTGGCAGCCTGAAGAGCATGAGGTCGTCCGCTGGTGCCGCTTGTGCCAGGAATCAGGCATCCCCGCCGACCCCGGCGACTTGCTGCTGACTCCGCCGCGTCAGGCAACGCCGGCCTTCACCCTCCTGCATCCCGGTGCGGCGGCACCGGGCCGCCGCTGGCCGGCCGCCCGCTTCGCGGCCGTGGGGCGGCGGCTGGCGGCCGACGGCCACGATGTCAGGATCACCGGCTCCGCGGCCGAACGTGACCTGGCGTCACGGGTGGCGCGCCTGGCCGGGCTGCCGCGCGCGCATGTCCTGGCCGGCCAGACCGCACTGGGCGACCTGGCCGCCCTGACCGCGTCGGCCCGGCTGGTGATCTCGGGCGACACCGGCATGTCGCACCTTGCCGCGGCCTACGCGCGCCCGTCGGTGACCCTCTTCGGCCCCGTCCCGCCATCCGAATGGGGACCGCCCCGGCGTCCGCGGCATCAGGTGCTCTGGGAAGGGGGACCCGGCTATCACGGCGACCCGCATGCCTCGCGCGCTGATCCGGCGCTCCGGGCGATCACGGTGGACGCTGTATGCAAGGCCGCTGAGGCCGCCCTGCAGGCGGCGGGAAGCGAGCGGCCATGAGCGCGCGGCCGCCCCGGATCCTCGTGGCCGGCTGGCCAAGCTTTATCGACGGCGAGGCTACGGCAGGCGACGTGCTCGCCATGGAGGCCGTTGCCGCGAAGCTCGGCGCGGCCGGCATACAGTACGAAGTGGCCTGGAGCCCCGTCTTCCAGCCGTGGAAGCGGACGCTGGCGGACGCGGACCCGGCCCGCTACTCCCACCTGGTCTTTGTCTGCGGACCGCTGAGCGGCCGCGGCATCGAGGAACTGCACCGGCGGTTCGCTGCCTGCCGGAGGGTCGCCATCGGGGTCTCTGTGATCGATCCCGCCGATCCCGCTGCCGCCGGCTTCCACGTGATCTTGGCGCGGGACAGC
>DASXME010000190.1:0-18630 GCA_036495825.1 Streptosporangiaceae bacterium | reverse complement strand
CTGGCCCAGGACGGCCAGACCGCCGCCTTGCACGAGGTCGTGCGCGAGCTGAACCCGCTGCTGTGGCACGTGGCCAGGAGTCAGGGCCTGGCCGCCGACGAGGCGGCCGACGTCGTGCAGACCACCTGGCTGGAGCTGCTGCGCCGGCTGCACGAGATCCGCTCCCCGCAGGCGCTGACCGCCTGGCTGGTCTCGGTCACCCGGCGCGATGCGATGCGGGTGCACCGGGCCGGCCGGCGGCACGTCCCCGGCGGCGGCGACGTGCTGGAGGCGCTGGCCGATCCCGGCCCCGACCTCGGCGAGCAGGCCGCCGCGGCGGAGCGCCGCCGGGTGCTGATCCGGCACTTCCGCACACTGTCGCAGCGCTGCCAGGCGGTGCTGCGCGTGGTGGCGCAGGTCGACCGGCCGGATTACGACGACGTCGCCAGCGCGCTGGCCATGCCGCGGGGGAGCATCGGCCCGACCCGCGGCCGGTGCCTGGCCCGGCTCCGCGAGATGCTGCTGGCCGATCCGCAGTGGGGCACCGGGTGAGCGGGCCGGCCGGGGACGGCGGGCCTGACGCCGCGCTGGACCGGCTCGACGCGGTCATCCTCGACGCGGTGCGCGACGCCTTCCAGGCCGCCGACCCGCCGCCGCCGGATCTGGACCAGCGGGTGCTGTTCGCGATCGCGCTGGATGACATCGAGGCCGAGGTCGCCCGGCTGCAGCGGGAGACGCCAGCCGGCGCCGGCGCCCGCGGCGACGATCGCGTCCGCACGCTCACGTTCGACGCCGCGGACCTGACCGTCATGATCTCGGTGACCGCGACCGGCGGCGACCTGGTGCGCATCGACGGCTGGCTGGCGCCGCCCGGCCCGCGGCGGGTGGAGCTGCGGCTCGCGGCCGGGCCGGGCGGGACGGGCGGGGCCAGGACCCGGACGGCCGACGCAGCCGGGCGGTTCGTCTTCGGCCAGGTGCCGCGCGGCCTGGCTCAGCTGCTGGTCCGCGCCGGGGAGCCCGGCGGCGGCGCGGTGGTGACGCCGTCGTTCGTGCTGTGACCGGCCGGCCGCCGCGCGAGCGGCACGCCGCCGGGATGGGCGCCAGCGCGGCCGGGCGGCCGGTCGTCGCGGTCCGGCACCTGCGGGCCGCGCTGCGCCGCGTCGACCCCGGCCGGGACGCGGAGCTGCGGGCCCGGATCATGGTCAGCCTGGCCTGGGCCGAGGCGGAGCGGGGCCGGGTCAGCGCCGGCTTCCGGCTGCTGGACGACGCCGAGCCGCTGTTCCCGCCGGAGCGGCGCGGCGTGCTGCTCGGCCAGCGCGGCCTGCTGCTGCGGCGCACCGGGCAGGACGCGGCGGCGCTCGCGCAGTACGACGCGGCGATCGCCGGGCTGGCCGAGCCGGACGAGGCCGAGGATCTGGCCAAGGCGCTGTCCAACCGCGCGCTCGTGCACCTCGGCGCGGCCAGGATCGGCGCCGCCCGGGCCGACCTGCGCCGGTCGGCGGGCATCGCGGCCCGCCATGGCCTCGCGCTGCCCGCGGCGGTCGCCGGGCACAACCTGGCCGACCTCGACCTGCTGCGCGGCGACATCCCCGCGGCGTTGCGCGGCTACGCGGCGGCGGGCCGCGGCTACGCGAGGCTGGCACCGGGCAAGCTGGCCAGCGTCGCCATCGACCTGGCCCGGGCGCTGCTCGCCGCGGGACTGTTCGGCGAGGCCGACCGGCAGCTCGCGGTCGCGATGAGCCGGGCCCGCGAGCAGCGGCTCAGCCACGTGTACGCCGACGCCGTGCTGGCCCGCGCCGAGGCCGCGCTGCTCGCGGGCGACACGGCCGCGGCGGCGCGGTGGGCGGGCCGGGCGCGGACCTGCTTCCTGCGCCGGACCAACGCCCGCCGGGCGGCGCTCGCGTCGCTGATCGCGCTGCGCGCGGGGCAGGCCGGCGGCCCGCCGTCGGCCGCGCTGGCCGAGCGGGCCAGCGACCTGGCCGGCGCCCTGCGCGGTCTCGGGCTGCCCGAGGACGCCCGGGTCGCGGAGCTGGTCGGCGTGCGCGTGCTGGCCGCGCTGGGCCAGCCGGACGCGGCCAGGACCGGCCTGCGGCGGGCCGGGCCGCCGCGCGGCACCGAGCGGCTGGACACCCGGCTGCTGAGCCGGCTGGCCCGGGCGGAGCTGGCCGCCGCGACCGGCCGCGGCGCCGGCGCGGGCCGCGAGCTGCGCACCGGGATGGCCGTCCTGCACCGCTACCGCAGCCGGCTCGGCTGCCTTGACCTGCAGACCGGCGCCGCCGTGCACGGGCGCGACCTGGCCAGGGCCGGGCTGTCCGCCGCACTGGCGGCCGGGTCGGCGGCCAGCGTCTTCCGCTGGTCCGAACGCGGCCGGGCCCAGGCGCTGCTGCTGCCGCCCGCGGCCCCGCCGGACGACCCCGACGACCCGGCCGCCGCGGCCGCACTGGAGCAGCTTCGCCAGGTCCGGCACGCGCTGCGGGAGGCCGAGCTGGCCGGCCGCCCGGCGGGCCCGCTGCGCGGCCAGGAGCTCTCGCTGCGCCAGCAGGTCCGGCAGAGCGCCTGGGCGGCAGGCGGCCAGCCGGGTGACCAGTCCGGCGACGCCGTGCCGTGGGCCACGCTGGCCGCGGTGCGGGCCGGGCTGGGCGATGCCGCCATGCTGGTGTACCTGCGCGACGGCCCGGCGCTGCACGTCCTCGTGCTGGTCGGCCGGCGCACCCGGATCGTGCCGCTCGGCCGGTACGCCCGCGCGCAGGAGGCGCTGCTGCGGCTACGCGCCGACCTGGACGCCCAGGCGGGCCTCGAAGCTTCCACCCCGCTGGCCGACGCGGTGGCGGCCGCCGTCCGGCGGAACGCGGCGGCGCTGGCCGCGCTGCTGCTGGCGCCGGTTCGCGCCCTGGCCGGCGACCGGGAGCTGGTGATCGTGCCCGCCGGGATCCTGGTCACGGTGCCGTGGGCGGTGCTGTGCGGCCCGGGCCGGGCGGTCACGGTGGCGCCGTCGGCCGCCACCTGGCTGGCGGCGAAGCGCCGGGCCGGCGGCGGCCGACTGGACGAGCGGGCGACCGCGCTGCTGGTCGCCGGTCCCGGCATCGCCCGCGGCACCGCCGAGATAGCCCGGATCGCCGCGATGCGCCCGGACGCGGTCGTGCTGGCCGGCCCCGCCGCGACGCCGGCGGCGACGCTGACCCTGATGGACGGCACGGACGTCGTGCACCTCGCCGCGCACGGCAGCCATCAGCCGGACAACGCGCTGTTCTCCGCCCTCGAGCTGTCGGGCGGGCCGCTGATGGGCTACGACGCGGCGCGCATGCGGGCCGCGCCGCGGCTGGTCGTGCTGTCCTGCTGCAGCCTGGGCCTGGCCGACGTGCGCCCCGGTGACGAGACGCTGGGCATGACCACGGCGCTGCTGCAGGCGGGCACGCCCACCGTGATCGCCAGCGTCGCCCGGGTCGCCGACGCCGCGGCCATGCGCATCACGACCGCCCTGCACGCCGCGCTGCGGCGAGGCGCGCCGCCCGCCTGCGCGCTGGCTCAGGCGGAGCCGTCCGGCTTCGTGTGCTTTGGCGCCGGCTGAGTGTATCTGGCGGTCGCCCCGCCCCCCTGCACGTCTAGCCGCCGCCACCTGGCGGGGCTGACATGAGGAGGTTCACGATGACCTTTGCCGACACGTTTGCCGCAGATCTCGGCCAGCGCACCGGCAGCACCGTCGACGCCGCGCAGATCCCTGACAGCGACACGGTCAACGCCGACTTGCAGGCGCTGACCTCGTTCACCGGCGGGCTCGGCGCGACCGACAGCGGCACGCTCGACATCATCGCCGAGTCCGGCGTCGACCTGTCCGGGGCGACCGACGACTCCGGCAATCCCGTTGTCCCCGGCGGGGAACTGCTCACGCTGGCGGCATCGGCGGGCGAGACGCTCGCCAGCCTGCTCGACCAGGCGCAGCAGAGCTTCACCGTCGCGCTCGATGACTCTTCACCCTCCGAGGGAGACAGCAATGCCTGACTGGGACGCCTTCGTCGCCTGCGTCGACGGCAAGGACACCGACGTGAGCCAGTTCCTGAGCAACGAGGGCCTGAACGCCTTCAATGGTGCCAAGGATCTGGCGATGACCGGGGTCAGCGCGGTGATCAGCTACTGGAACCAGCTCAGCCCGCCGGTCCAGGCCGCGCTGAAGTTCGCCGAGAAGAAGCTGGAAGACGCCGCCTGGAAGAAGCTGGGCGCGCTGATCGCCGGGGCCGGCGGCCTGGGCGGGGCAGCCGCCGCGGCCGGCGACATAGCTCTCGAGATCGCAGCCTTCCTGAGCGCGCTGGTGGCCGGCTTCGAGATCGGCGTGCTGGCCGGCGCGGCGACCGAATGCCTGGCCTCCGGATGATCGGGAGTTGCCCCCTGATGGCCGGCGGTACCTCATTCCGTTCGCCGCGTACCGTTCGGGAAAAGGGTCTTTAAGGGGGTTGCCGCCCATGCTGGTCGCCGGAGTGGACAGCTCGACCCAGTCGGTGAAGGTCGTGCTCTGCGATGCGGCGGACGGCACGGTGACCGGCAGCGGTTCCGCCCCGCATCCGGGCGGAACCGAGTGCGACCCGCAGGCCTGGCGGGATGCGCTGCTCGCGGCCGGCCGCGGTCTGCTGGACCGGGCCGCCGCGATCGGCGTGGCCGCCCAGCAGCACGGCCTGGTCGCGCTGGACGAGGCGGGGCAGGCGGTGCGGCCCGCGCTGCTGTGGAACGACATGCGGTCGGCCCGGCAGGCCGCGGACCTCACCGTCGAGCTGGGCGGCCCGGGGGAGTGGGCGCGGCGGACCGGCAGCGTGCCCACCGCCTCGTGGACGATCACCAAGCTGCGCTGGATGGCCGAGCACGAGCCCGGCCTGGCCGCCAGGACCAGCCTGGTGATGCTGCCGCACGACTGGCTGACCTGGCGGCTCGCCGGGGCGGCAGGCTCGGCCGGGCCGGTGACCGACCGCGGTGACGCGTCCGGCACCGGCTACTTCTCGCCGGCCGACGGGACCTGGCTGCCGTCCTGGGCCGGGGCAGCGCTCGGCCACGACGTTGCGCTGCCCCGGGTCGCCGGCCCCGCCGAGGTAGCGGGCCAGACCCCCTGGGGCGCGGCGCTGTCCGCGGGGACCGGCGACAACATGGGCGCCGCGCTCGGCCTCGGCCTCGACGACGGCGACGTGGTGATCTCGATCGGCACCTCGGGCACCGCGTTCGCCGTGACGCCCGCCGCCACGGCCGACCCGACCGGCGCGGTCGCCGGGTTCGCCGACGCGACCGGCCGGTTCCTGCCGCTGGTCTGCACGATGAACGCCGCCCGGGTGCTGGCCGTCACCGCGGCGCTGCTCGGCGTGGACGCCGGCGGGCTGTCCGCGCTCGCGCTGGCCGCCCGGCCGGGTGCCGGCGGGCTGACCCTGCTGCCCTACCTGGACGGCGAGCGGACGCCCAACCGGCCGGACGCCACCGGGGTGCTCGGCGGCCTGACCACGGCCGGGCTGTCGCGGGAGAACCTGGCGCGCGCCGCGGTCGAGGGCGTGCTGTGCAGCCTGGCCGACGCGATGGACCACCTGGCCGCGGCGGGCGTGACGCCGCGCCGGGTGCTGCTGATCGGCGGCGGCGCGCGGTCGGCGGCGATCAGGGCGGTCGCGCCGGGGATATTCGGCACCGGGGTGCTGGTCCCCGAGCCGGCGCAGTACGTGGCGCTCGGCGCCGCCCGGCAGGCCGCCTGGGCGCTGGCCGGCGGCGCCAAGCCGCCGTCCTGGCCGAAGCCGAGGGCGGTTAGCTTGCGCGCCGAGCCCGTCCCGCAGGTCCGCGAGCGGTACGCGGCCCTGCGGGACGCCACCGGGCCCCGGGCATGACGCAAAGTCTCAGGCGAACGGGTACGTCGCCCTGGACCCGCACGTCCCGATAGGCGACGTCACGGCCTTTGCCGAAGAGATGAACCTGGCCGGCGCCGACTGGCAGCTGATCATGTACGGCGGTGCCCAGCACGGGTTCACCCACTCGCACGCCATACCGGGGGCCATCCCGGGCGTCGAGTACAACGCACACGCCGACCACCGTTCGTTCGCCGCCGCCAGCACGTTCCTGGCCGAAGCATTCGGGGACCCTCCGCCCCCCGTCCGCCGCGGTGAGCCGCTGCCGGGCGGCGCGACCGACGCCGCACCTCGCCGGTTTCGTGATCGTTTTCGACTTTGCACGCGCTACGACCAAAAACGTGATGAATTTGTCCCGATTTCATGGTCACAGCGCGTGCAAAGTGCCTGCTGGGTCTCACCATGTGAGACGGGCATCCGGCCGCCAGGCCCCACCCGTAAGGCCGCAAGGACAGAGCCGCAAGGACAGAAGGGCCTACCCGGCCACGGTGAGACCGACCGCCGCCTCGGCCGTGAACATCAGGAACGTCAGGGTTTCCTGCAGGTACAGCTCGACGCTGGCCTCGGTGTGCGACAGGTAGCCGATCGCGACATCCTGGCCGAGCTGCAGGCTGAAGTCGCCGCCGCGGGTCGTCAGCAGCACCGCGCCGCCGATGGCCGGCGCCCAGACGATCTCGCCGGACAGCAGCCGCTTGATGTGCTCGATCACCGGGTAGCCGTGATCGGTCGTCTCGCTGACGGCCGTGTATGCGTCCGCGCTGAGCACCAGCGAGTACGGCCCGTCTACGCCGGCCTCGCGCAGTTGGCTGAGCGCCTGGGCGATCGCCACCGGGTACTCCCTGACCTCGGCGGGCAGGATCACCGGCCGGTGGTTCGAGCCCGCCCGGATGCCGCCGATGCCGCCGGCCTGATACCCCTCGAAGATCGCGCGGTCCTCGGCGAACGCGATCTGCCTGGCCGCGTCCTTGACCGGCTGCCAGTCGGCGTCCTGGGCGCCGCGCGCCACGTCGTCGATCTCCGCCCGGTCCAGCCGGAACGGCGCCCGCAGCTCCACCAGCGCCACGACCTCGTGCTGCCGGGCGCGCACGCCGTCGCCCGGCGGGTCGATCTCCCGCACGCGGCCGGTGCCCACCGACGAGAAGGCCTCGCCGGCCGGCCCGTGCACGTCCACCACCCGGCGGCCGGCCAGGTGCCGCTTGAACGTGCGCGCCGCCTCCTGCTCGATCTGCTCCCAGGCGGCCTCGGAGACCGGCGCCAGCTCGCGGTGCAGGTTATTCATCCTCGGAAACTCCCTTCAGGCCGCCGATGTTCAGCGAGCCATCGCTACCCTGCCCATCAGACGGCGGGATCTCACCTTCCGGTGCCGGTTCGCCGGCCAGGCCCTCCAGCAGGTCCGCCGAGGGGACGAAGAACAGGGTCCCGGTCACCGCGGTGCTGACGTCCAGCAGCCGGTCGTAGTTACCCTCGGGCAAGCCGACAAACATGTTCACCAGCATCTGCTCGATCACGGCCGGCGACCTGGCGTAGCCGATGAAATAGGTGCCGTACTCGCCGCTGCCGACCGAGCCGAACGGCATGTTGTCCCGGACGATCTGAACTTCCTCGCCGTCTTCGGTGATCGAGGTGAGCGCGTTGTGCGCGTAACCGGGCTTGGCCGCGTCGTCCAGCTCGATGTCGGACAGCTTGGTCCGCCCGACGATCCGCTCCTGCTGCTCGACCGGGATCGCGTTCCAGGCGGCCAGGTCGTGCAGGTACTTCTGCACGATCACGTAGCTGCCGCCGGCGAACGCCGGGTCCTCGTCGCCGATGATCGCCGCCCGCTCGGCCGCCCGGCCGACCGGGTTCTCCGTGCCGTCCACGAAGCCGAGCAGGTCACGCTCGTCGAAGTAGCCGAAGCCGTGCACCTCGTCCAGCACCGTCACCGCGCCGTCCAGCCGGGCGAAGATCTGGGCCGCCAGCTCGAAGCACAGGTCCATCCGGGTGGCGCGGATGTGGAAGAGCAGGTCGCCGGGGGTGGCCACCGCGTGCCGGTGGCCGGCCCGGATCTCGCGGAACGGGTGCAGCCCGGCGGGCCTCGGCCGCGGCGCGGGGGTTCCGGGGGTCGTCCCCCGGGCTAGCGGCGCCAGCCGGTCCCAGGCCTGCGAGCCGAAGCCGGTTACGCAGCTCAGCCGCCCCTCCAGGTCACGGAATCCGACCGCGCGGACCAGCCCGGCCAGGTCCCCGCACAGGCCGCGCACCGTGCCGGCGTTCTGCGCTCCCGGGCCGATCTCGGCCACCAGGAAGATCGCGGCGCTGGTCAGCGTCGTGACCACGGCCTGCGGCTCGGGGACAGTCCCGCCCGCTTCGCGCAAGAGCTCATCGGTCACCCGGGTCATTCTTGCCTACCCGGCCGCCGGCCTTGACGGTAGGTCTCAGTTCGGCTACGAAATAGTGATCAGGGTCACAGTGGGGGTTGCGCGGAGCCTTCGGTCGTGCCTGAATGGTGGTTCATACGGCAGGCATCGTGCCTGCCTGTCCAAGGGCTATGCCTATGAACCGCGATTCATCCGGCGCGCTGCAGGTCCGCGATGTGACGGTGCGCTTCGGCGGCGTCACCGCGCTGGACTCGGTGGCGCTGACCGCCGAGCCGCGCCAGGTGACCGGCATCATCGGCCCGAACGGCGCCGGCAAGACCACCCTGCTGAACTCGGTCTGCGGCTTCGTCAGGCCGCAGTCCGGCCAGCTGGAATTCGACGGCACCGACCTGTCCCGGCTGCGGCCGCACCGGCTCGCCTCGCTGGGCATCGCGCGCACGCTGCAGGCCCTCGGCCTGTTCGGCGGGCTCACCGTGCTGGAGAACGTCATGGTCGGAGCGAGCCGGCACGCGCGGGCCGGGTTCTGGCCCGCGCTGTTCGGCCTGCCCTGGTCTGACGCCGACGAGCGGCGGCTGCGCGAGCGGGCCCATCAGGCGCTCGACCGGGTCGGCGCGGCCGACCTGGCGGACCGGATGCCCGGCGAGCTCGCGTACGGCCTGCGCAAGCGGGTCGCGTTCGCCCGCGCGCTGGCCGCCCGGCCGCGGCTGCTGCTGCTGGACGAGCCCGCCAGCGGCCTGTCCGAGCAGGAGCTGGCCGAGCTGGCCGGCATGATCGCCGAAGTCGCCGCCGACGCCTGCGTGGTCGTCGTCGAGCACCGGATGGACCTGATGATGTCGGTCTGCGACACGATCGTGGTGCTCGACTTCGGGAAGGTCATCGCGACCGGGCCGCCGGCCCAGGTGCTGACCGACCCCGCGGTCGCCGTCGCCTACCTAGGCGCGGTCGGCGATGTCTGAACCCGCGGCCCGGCCGCCCGCCCGGACAACCGAGGCCAAGCAGCCGCCGGCCCTGGCCGTCGAGGAACTGGCGGCGGCCTACGGCGAGGTCACCGCGCTGCACGGCGTGTCGATCAGCGTGGCGCGCGGCACGCTGACCGCGGTGCTCGGCGCGAACGGCGCGGGCAAGACCACGCTGCTGCGGGCGATCAGCGGGCTCATCCGGGTGCGCGGCGGCGCCATCGTGCTGGACGGCGCGGACATGACCAGGCGCCGCCCCGAAGACATGGCGCGGGCCGGCGTCGCGCACGTGCCCGAGGGCCAGGGCGTGATCACCGAGCTGACCGTGGAGGACAACCTGCGGGTCGGCGCGCTGTGCCGGGCGAAGGGGCCGCAGCGAAAGGGCCAGGGTGGGCGCAGCGCACGGGCCGCCGCCCTCGCCGAGGCGTACGAGCAGTTTCCCGTGCTGGCCGACCGGCGGCGCCAGCAGGCCGCGGCGCTGTCCGGCGGCGAGCGGCAGATGCTGGTGATCGCCCGCGCCCTGCTGGCCCGGCCCCGGGTGCTGCTGCTGGACGAGCCGTCGCTCGGCCTGGCGCCCAGGATCATCGACCAGGTCATGGCCATGATCGCCGGGCTGAAGACCGACAGCGGCCTGACCATTCTGCTGGTGGAGCAGAACGCGCGCGCCGCGCTGGGCGTCGCCGACCAGGGCGTCGTGCTCAACCTGGGCAAGGTCGTCGCGGCCACGGACGCAGGCGCGCTGGCCGCGGACACCAGCCTTCTCAAGCACTACCTCGGGCTATAAGAGCGGGAGGCGAGGCCGGATGCAGGAGTTCCTCGAGTTCACGCTCGGCGGGATCAGCTTCGGCATGATCTACGCGGCGATCGGGCTCTCGCTCGTGCTGATCTGGCGGGGCACCAGGATCCTCAACTACGCCCAGGGCGGCATGGCCATGTTCACCGCCTACATCGCGCTGATCGTGATCAACCACACCGGCAGCTACTGGGCCGGCTTCGCGGCCGGGCTGGCCTCGGGCGTCGTGCTCGGCGCGATCTGCGAGCGGGTGGTCCGCCCGGCGCAGGGCAAGCCGCCGCTGAACGCCGTGATCGTGACGATCGGCCTGCTGATCCTGCTGGAAGGACTGGCCGGGATCATCTACGGCGGCCAGTTCCGGTCCTTCCCTGGCGCCTTCTCGATCAGGGGCCTGCATGTGGGCGGTACCGCGCTCGGCGTGTCGGACAACGACGTGTTCGTGTCCCTCGCGGTGCTCGCGGCCGCGCTCGCGCTGGCCGCGATGTTCCGCTACACCTCGGCCGGCCTGCGCCTGCGGGCGACCGCCTTCAGCCCGGCGGTGGCCAGGCTGCTGGGCATCAGGATCGGCCGGGTGCTCACCCTCGGCTGGGCGCTGGCCGGGCTGATCGGCGCGCTGGCCGGCTTGCTGATCTCGCCCAACACGTTCCTCTACCCCAACAGCATGGACTCGATCTTCGTGCTGGGCTTCACCGCGGCGGTGATTGGCGGCCTGGACAGCCCGCTCGGCGCGGTCGTCGGCGGCCTCGTGCTCGGCATCGTGCTCAATTACGCCGGCGGCTACCTGGGCTCCGCGCTGGTGCCGGTGTTCGGCCTGGCCGCGCTGGCGATGGTGCTGATGATCCGCCCGTCCGGCCTGCTCGGCTCGGCCAGCTCCCGGCAGGTGTGACGATGACGCTGCTCCGCCACCTGGGCGCCGCGATCGTCGTGGCCCTCGTCGTCGGCTACTTGTCGGTCAGCCTGAACGCGTTCCGCGACCTGCAGATCGCCCAGGTCGCGGTGTACGTGATCGCGATCGCCGGGCTGAGCGTGCTGATCGGCCTGTCCGGCCAGATCTCCATCGGGCACGGCGCGTTCATGGCGGTAGGTGCCTACGCGGCGGCGCTGATCCTGCTGCACCTGAACTGGCCGCTGGAGGCGGTGCTCGCCGCCAGCGCGGCGGTCGCGGCCGCGATCGGCGTCGTGGTCGGCGTGGCCGCGGCGCGGCTGCGCGGCCCCTACCTGGCCGGGGTCACGCTCATGCTCGCTGTGGCCCTGCCGTCGCTCGCGAACCAGTACCCCGGGGTATTCGGCGGCGACCAGGGGCTCGGCATCAACGTCACCACGCCCGGCTTCCTCGGGGCGACCTTCCCGCTAACCCGCTGGCAGGCATGGATCGCCACCGCGGCCGCGCTGATCACCCTGGTGCTGCTGGCCAACCTGGCCCGCAGCCGGGTCGGCCGGAGCTGGCGGGCGATCCGCGACGACGAGACCGCCGCCGCGCTGGCGGGCCTGAACGTGGCGCGGCTGCGGGTGCTCGCCTTCGTGATCAGCGCCGCCTGCGCGGGCCTGGCCGGGGCGCTGCTCGGCATCACCACCACGCTGGTCTCGCCGGGCTCGTTCACCGTCACGCTGTCGATCGCGCTGCTCACCGGGGCGGTGCTCGGCGGCCTCGGCACCCTGGCCGGGGCGGTGTGGGGGAGCCTGGTCATCGTCCTGGTGCCGACCTACATCACCGACGTGGCCACCAGCCACGGCCTGTCCAGCTCGGTGGCGGCCAACATCCCGGTGGCCGCCTATGGCCTCGTCCTCATCTTGGTCATGCTCGTTTTCCCCGGCGGCATCCAGGGCGCCCTGCGCCGTCTGTTCGGCCCGGTTGCCCCCGCCGCCAGCGGCTCCATCCGCGCCTTCGGCCGGCAGGCGCCGACCACTGAAAACCCGGAAGAAGGTACCTCATGAAAAGATCACCCCGGTTGCGGCTGACCAGCGGTATCGCGGTGGCGGCCGCCGTCGCGCTGGCCGCTGCGGCGTGCGGTTCGGGCGGCGGCAGCGGCGGCTCCAGCTCATCGGGCACGACGAACACGGCGTCCGCCCCCGGCATCACCAAGACCACGATCACGCTCGGCAGCCATCAGCCGCTGACCGGCGTGGCCGCGCCCGGCTACAGCGAGATCGCCCCCGCGTCGAACGCGTACTTCCAGTACGTCAACGCGCACGGCGGCGTGTTCGGCCGCAAGATCCTCTACAAGTTCCTGGACGACGGCTATGACCCGTCCAAGACCGTGACCGTGGTCCACCAGCTCGTGCTGCAGGACAGCGTCTACGCGATCTTCGACGGGCTGGGCACGCCCACTCACCTGTCCGTGGTGAAGTTCCTCAACTCCGAGAAGGTGCCCGACGTGTTCGTGGCCTCCGGCTGCGAGTGCTGGAACCAGGCGGGAACCCAGCCGGAGACCTTCGGCTGGCAGCTCGACTACGTGCGCGAGGGCAAGATCCTCGGCAACTACATCAAGCAGCACTTCGCCGGCAAGAAGATCGGCTACTTCTACCAGGACGACGAGTTCGGCATGGACGGCGTCAAGGGCCTGGACGACGAGATTCCCGCCTCGCAGGTGGTCGCCAGGCAGACCTATGACCCGGCGAACATCAACATCGGCCCGCAGGTGGCCAAGCTGAAGGCCTCCGGCGCGCAGGTGGTCGTGTCGTTCACGGTGCCCGCCTTCACCGCGCTGCTGAAGCTGAACAGCCTCAAGCTCGCCTTCAACCCGCAGCTGGTGGTCAGCAACGTCGGCTCGGACGCGATCACGCTGGCCGGGCTGCTGCAGGCGTTCGCCAAGCAGGGCGGCGCCACGGTGAACGGCAACCAGCTGACCCAGGGCATCATCACCGACGGGTACGCACCCTCGCTCGGCGACACGACCAACAGCTGGATCACACTGTTCAAGATGATCCACGACAAGTACGACGCCAAGGCGCCGTTCGACGGCAACGTCCTGTACGGCGAGGCGGTCGCCTACACCTTCGTGCAGGCGATGCTCAAGGCGGGCCGCAACCCGACCCGCGCCGACCTGGTCAGCGCGATCCAGGGCGGCCTGCCGCAGGGGCCGGCCGAGGCGCCGTACGCCTACAGCTCCAGCGACCATGCGGGCATGACCGGCGCCTACATGGGCGTGATCCAGAACGGCGTGCTCATGCAGCAGGGACCGGTATTGGTCACCGACACCTCGGCCAGCGGGGCGGTCACCTCCTATACCGGGTCCGAGCAGCAGGCCCCGTCCAGCGGGATGCCGTAGCACGGTGGAGGCGAGCGAGCGGTCGGTGCCGCAGCCTGGTCCTGGCGCCCGCCAGGACCGGGCCGAGCCCGACCGCCCGCCTGCCGAGCGGCTGCTGTCGGCCGCGGAGGAACTCTTCGGCGAGCGCAGCTACCGGTACACGACCGTGGCGCAGATCTGCGCCCGGGCCGGCATGGCGACCGGCAGCTTCTACGCGCACTTCAAGTCGAAGGCCGAGATCTTCGCCGCGGTCGTCCGCCGGATCAACTCCGACCTGCGGG
The DNA here is from genome assembly GCA_036495825.1 of Streptosporangiaceae bacterium. GTDB lineage: Bacteria > Actinomycetota > Actinomycetes > Streptosporangiales > Streptosporangiaceae > PALSA-505. The sequence continues at coordinate 5,155 of DASXME010000190.1, read as the reverse complement.
CCGCGATGCGGGCCGCGAACGAGAAGGCGGAGGGCCAGCGCGAGATGGAGCGCGCCTCGTTCCGGGCGTTCTTCGAGATGCTGACCCAGCGCCCCTGGATGGACCGCATCGTGCGCGAGTCCGAGTTCGTCGCGCCCAGCCTGTATCACGAGTACTACGAGCGGCTGGCCCGCGGTTACGCCCGCGGCGTGCGGCACGCGCAGGTGGCCGGCCAGGTCGACCCGCGGTACGACCCGGAGGTGATCGCCTACATGTACACCGGCATCGGCAACTTCATCGGGATGCGCTGGGCCGACTGGACGGCAGGCGGCCACGTCCCCGACGACGTGCTCGATGACGTGCTCGCCGTGCTCGCCCGCGGCCTGCCGCCGGCCGGCCAGCGCGACGGCCGGCCGCGCGACTGACCCCGGCGGCTCAGGAGCCGAAGATCATGCTGGCCGCGTCGAAGGCCTGCGCCCCGTCCGGAGCCCGCTCCGGGTCCAGCAGGAACTGCACCACCAGGCCGTCGGACACCGCGATCAGGAACGACGCGATCGACTCGGCGACATCGCCGGTGACGCCGTCCCCCGTCACGTTGGCGGCGATGGCGGCCCTGAGCCGCTCGTACCCCCCGGCCAGCTCAGCGCGCACCTGCGGGTGCCGCTCGGCCTGGGCCATCGCCTCGATGAACGCGACGAGCAGCGGCCGCATGTTCGCGAACTCCTCGACCATCACGATCCACGACTGCCGCAGCCCGCCCAGCGGGTCGGCCGGGTCCGCGGGGACCGCGGCCACCTCGATGAGCTTGGCGGCGTACTCAGCGAAGGCGTCCATCATCGCCTGGTTGAGCAGCGCCTCCTTCGACCCGAAGTGGTAGCCGATCGACGCCAGGTTCGTGCCGGACTCCGCCACCAGGTCGCGGGCGGTCGTGCGGGCGTAGCCGCGCTGCTCCAGGCAGCGGCGGGCCGCGCTCAGCAGCTGCTCCCGATGGCTCACGGCATCCTCCTAGACAGGCGTCTTATACATACGTATGGTCAGACGTTATGGAGACCACACTACCCCCAGGGCCGCCGCTGCCCGGCATTTTCCAGACGCTGCTGATGTTCTCGCGCCCGGAGTCGTTCCTGCTGCGCTGCCAGCGCCGCTACGGCCGCCGCTTCACGCTCAGGCTGGCCGGGCTGGGCACGTACGTCTACCTCACCGACCCGGCCGACATCAGGGCCGTCTTCCGCGGCGACCCCGAGACGTTCCGCGCGGGGGAGGCCAACGCCGCCTTCCTCGGCGGGCTGGGCCCGGCGTCGCTGCTGGTCACCGACGGCGACGTGCACCGGCGCCAGCGGCGGCTGATGATGCCCGCCTTCCATGGCCAGGCGCTGGCCGCGCAGGCCAGCGCGATGACGGACATCGCCGCCCGCGACATCGAGACCTGGCCAGAAGGCCGGCCGTTCGCCGCCTGGTCCCGGATGCGCGCGATCACTCTCGAGGTCATCCTGCGCACGGTCATCGGCGCCGATGACGAGCAGCGGCTGGCCAGCCTCCGCCGAGTCCTGCCGCCGCTGCTGGACCTGGGCCTGCTCAGCACGCTGCGCCAGGGCAAGATCCGGCTGGTCAAGGCGCGCGCCGACGAGGCGCTGTACGCCGAGATCGCCGCTTGCCAGGCCGACCCGGCGCTCGGTCAGCGACCGGACGTGCTGGCCATGCTGGCCCGCGCCCGCGACGAGGATGGCGCCGCGATGACCCCCGGTGAGCTGCGCGACCATCTCATCACGCTGCTGATCGCGGGCCACGAGACCACCGCGACCGGGCTGTCCTGGGCCCTCGAGCGGCTCGTCCGCCATCCGGAGATCCTGGCCGAGGCTCAGCGCGCCGCACGCGACGGTGACGACCGCTACCTGGACGCGGTGATCGCCGAGACCCTGCGCGTCCGGCCGGTCGTCCCCGACGTCAGCCGCAAGCTCACCCGGCCCGCCGAGGTGGGCGGGTACCTGCTGCCGGCCGGGACGATGGTCGACCCGGCCATCGTCGTGGTCCAGCGGTCCCCGGAGAACTACCCCGAGCCGCTGCGCTTCGACCCCGGGCGGTTCGCCGCCGGCCCGCCCGATCCGGCCGTGTGGCTGCCCTTCGGCGGCGGCACCAGGCGCTGCATCGGCGCCGCGTTCGCGAGCATGGAGATGCGCATCGTGCTGCGCGAGGTGCTGCGCCGGGTGGAGCTTGCCCCCGCCACCGCGCGCGACGAGCCCGCGAAGGTCCGGAACGTCACGCTGACGCCGCGGCGCGGGGCCAGGATCACGGTCCGCCGCCGGCTTCTCGCGGCACCCAGCGCAGCAGCAGCCGCGTCTGCTCTTTCTCGATGACCGTCTCGCCCTCACCAGGAAAGATTTTTTTCCCGAACGGGGAGGCGCTGATCCTCAGCTCCGCAGGCGAAGGCCGCCCGGCCTCGGCCCAGCCGCGGGCCAGCCTGACGAGCCGGGCCGCCAGCGCGGCGCCATCGGCGCCGAACGGGCGGACGCCGAGCTCGAACGGCCCGGCCGCGTCGCCGCCGGCCATCGCGACCAGGGCGGCGCAGCCGTGCGCGCCGGCCAGCAGGCCGGTGCCGGCCCAGCCCGCCGGGATGGGCCCGGCGACCCCGGGCCTGGCCGCGCCGCCGAACGAGGACAGCCGTCCCATCGCGGGCTCGGCCGCGGCCAGCCACAGGCCGAGCCCGGCCCACAGGTCGCGGGTGGTCACCGTGATCCCGGCGGTCACGTCCGCGCCGGGCTGGGCCAGCAGGTCCGCCACCGGTTCTGCGCCGTCCGGCCGGACGGCGACCTCGGCGGTCACGCCGCTCCCGTCGGCGAGCCGGACGGCGAGCTCAGGCCCGGCGAACGGCCCGCGCAGCGTCATGAACCCGCACGGGATGACCGACACGCTCGCCAGCTGATCGGCGGCCCGGTCGAACGCGACCGAATACTGCGTGCCCGGCCGCAGCGACAGCGGCAGCACCAGCCGCCCGCCCTGACGGAGCTGCTCGATCCAGGCCGGCGCGATGTCCCAGGCGCCGACGGCCAGGATGATCCGGTCGTACGGCGCGTCCTGCGGCCAGCCCAGCCAGCCGTCGGCCGCGATCACCCGGACGGCGCCGAAGCCGCAGCCGTCCAGGTGCGCACGCGCCGCCGCCGCGGTGTCCTCGTCCAGGTCGACGGTGGTCACCTGCCCGGCCGGGCCGGCCAGCCGCGCCAGCAGGGCGGCGTTGTACCCGGTCCCGGCGCCGATCTCGAGCACCCGGTGCCCCGGCTCGACGCCGAGCTGCGCCAGCATCAGCGCCATGATGGCCGGCTGCGAGGAGGAGCTGATCGCGCGGTCGTCGGCGCCGGTCTTGGTCACCACCGCGTCGTCGCGGTAGGCGCGCTCCAGCTCGACCCCCGGCAGGAACGCGTGCCGCGGCACCTCGCGCAGCGCGGCGGCGATGCGCTCGTCGGACAGCGTGCCGTCGGCCTGCAGCTGGCGCACGAGCTGCTCGCGCAGCTCAGCCGGGCCGGTCACGTCAGGCCCGCGCGGGCCCGCAGCTCGGCCCACAGCTGCCGGTAGTGCTGCGCGGCCGCGCTGCGCGGCGCGAAGGCCGGGACCGGCGCGCGCTGCACGGCCATCTGCTCGACCACGGTCATGGCCGGGATCACCGCCGCGGCGATGTCGGACCTCTCGGCCTGCAGCCGGGCGGCGATCTCGCGGTGCAGCCGCTTGCGCCGGTCCACCATGGAGAAGAACGCGAGCACCGCCGGCCGCGGGCCGTCCAGGCCCTCGATGAACGCGGTGAGCTGGTCGAAGGTCCGCTCCGACAGCGTGGTGGGGATCAGCGGGACCAGCAGCGTGTGGACCGCGTGCAGGATGTTCTCCGAGACCAGCGAGATGCTTGGCGGGCAGTCCAGGACCACGATGTCGTACTCGGCGGCCAGCGGGCCGAGCAGCCGGCCGAGCTGCCGGGTCGGCCGCTTCTCCTTATGCAGCGCCAGATCCATGTTCCGGTAGGTGAAGTCGGCCGGCAGCAGGTCGAGGCCGTCGAAGTCGGTGCCCTTGATCGCGTCGTCGAGGGGCCGGGCGCCGCGGATCAGCGCCTTCGCGCCGCCCTTGACCCGCGGCCGGACCCGGAACACGTAGGAGGCCGCCGCCTGCGGGTCGAGATCCCACAGCAGCGTGCGGTACCCGTCGGCGCCCGCCAGGTAGGCCAGGTTCACCGCGGCCGAGGTCTTCCCCACGCCGCCCTTGATGTTGTACGTCGCGAAGATCTTCATGACCTGGCCGTCCGGGCGGGAGCGCTCAGCGTGCGCAGGCTGCCGGCCCGGGCGAACTCGGCGAACCGGCCGGCCACCTCCTCGCTGGCGCGGCGCTGCTGCTCGTGCAGCCGCGCGGTCAGCTCGCCCATCGCGAGCAGCGTGGCCGCCAGCGCGGCCGCTGTCTGGTTATCGGCGACCATCTCGGCGGCGAAGCCCCTGATCGCGTCCCGCTGCACCTCGCCGTCCTGGAACTCGCCCAGGCAGTCCTGCAGGCCCTTCAGGTTCTTCACCGCGCGACGGTACACGGCCGGATCGTACAGCGAGCCGAAGAACTCCAGCAGGTAGCGCAGCTCCTTGCAGCGCTTGCGGAGCGCGTGCAGGTCCTCGGCGGGCGGCCCGCCGGCCGAGGTCACGGCGGCGAGGGCCGCGCCGCGCTTGGCCACCCGGCGCTGCGCCCGGGCGATCCGGTCGGCGGCCAGGGCGCCGATGTCCGGCCCGCGGCGGGCCGGCTGGCCGGCCGCCGCCTCCAGCGCCGCGCGCCAGCCGGCCATCAGCGCGGTGAACCTGGCCGACCGCAGCCCGCGGGTCAGCCGCCGCCGCTCGATCGCGCGGCGGCCCGCCAGGTGCGCGCGCAGCGGCTCGAGATCTCCCGGCGAGGCGGCGCGCAGCCCCGCCGCCATCTGGTCGAATCCGGTCAGGTAGACGTCCAGGTCACGGGTCGGCGTGGTCAGGTCGCCCAGCCACTTGAACTCGGCCGCGAACCGCGTGGCCACCCCGTCGGGCAGTGCATCGCCGGCCAGCTTGAGCGCGGACCTGGTGCGGCGCACGGCGACCCGCAGGTCGTGCAGGAACTCGGTGTCCACGTCGCGGACGACGAAGTCCACGTTGGCCTCGATCGTGCCGGCCAGCCGGAGCAGCACGCTGGC
>DASXME010000189.1:0-8969 GCA_036495825.1 Streptosporangiaceae bacterium | reverse complement strand
CATGTTGAACACGCCGGGATCGCCGCCCGGGTAGGTCTCGGCGCCGAGCGCGAGCACCCGGTCGGCGGGCAGCGCCGGGTCCTCCGCGTCGCCGGTGAAGTGGCGCTGCACGAGGTGGCGCTCGAACCTGTCGATGCCCGCGGGGACCGGGGTGTGCGTGGTGAACACGGTGCCCGCGCGGCACGCCTCGATGGCCTCGTCGAAGCTGAGCCCCAGCCGCGAGTACTCGCGGATGCGCTCCAGGCCGAGGAAGCCGGCGTGGCCCTCGTTGGTGTGGAAGACCTCCGGCCCGGGGTGCCCGGTCAGCGCGCAGAACGCGCGCAGCGCCCGGACGCCGCCGATGCCGAGCAGCAGCTCCTGGCGCAGCCGGTGCTCGCTGCCGCCGCCGTACAGCCTGTCCGTGACCTCGCGCAGCTCGGGCTCGTTGTCCTGCACGTAAGAGTCGAGCAGCAGCAGCGGGACCCGGCCGACCCTGACCTGCCAGACCTGCGCGGTCAGCCGCCGGCCGTCGGCCAGCGCCACCGCGACGCGCACCGGCGTGCCGTCCTGCTGGCGCAGCAGGGTCAGCGGCAGGCCGTTCGGGTCGATCGGCGGGTAGCGCTCCATCTGCCAGCCTTCGGCGGACAGCGACTGAGTGAAGTAGCCGTGCCGGTAGAGCAGCCCGACGCCGATCAGCGGGACGCCCAGGTCGCTGGCGGCCTTGAGGTGATCTCCGGCCAGGATGCCCAGGCCGCCGGAGTACTGCGGCAGCGCGGCGGTGATCCCGTACTCGGGCGAGAAGTACGCGATGGCGGCGGGCGCCCCGGCCAGCTCCGGCTCGCCGGACTGGTACCAGCGCGGGCCGGACAGGTAGTCGTGCAGGTCAGCGGAGGCCGCGCCGAGCGCGTGCAGGAACGGGCCGTCGGCGGCCAGCTCGTCCAGCCGGGCGGGCGGGACGTCGCCGAGCATGGCCACCGGGTCCTGGCCGCTGCGCTCCCAGCGGTCCGGGTCGATCGAGGCCAACAGCTGCCTGGTGCCGGCGTGCCAGGACCAGCGCAGGTTGAGCATCAGCTCGGCCAGCGGTGCCAGCGGCTCGGGCAGCGCGGTGCGGACAATGAAGCGTCGGATCGCTTTCAACGGGAATGCTCCTGAACCGGTCGGTCGTCCGAGGGCAAGAAGCGAGCATAGACCGCCCGCGCGGTCCGGCCGTCCCCGGTCAGAGATCGGCGGGGTATTCGCAGGTCTCGAGCAGCCGGATTCCCCGGCCGAGCGCGATAACGCCGGGCAGCTCGAGCCGGGCGTGCCGGGTGACGACGTCGATGTCCTGGATGGCCAGCGTGGCGGTGACGTCGCAGCGGCCGGCGTGCACGGCGACCAGCTTCCCGGCGCTGACCCCGGCGAGCAGGGCGCTGACCTCAAGGCCGAGCGAGAGCCCGAACCTCACGGTGGCCACCCGATGGCCGTCGACCAGGACGCTGATGTACGGCGCTTGCGTTTCGGTGATCCGGTGCGTGACCAGCTCGACTAGCTCGGTGCTGCCCGGCGCGGCCAGTGTGCGCCGGGCGGCCGCACGCAGGTCATGGTGCTTGCGCCAGCCGGCCACCAGCACGTCGGCCAGGTTCACGTCCAGCAGCCCGGCGGCCTGGCTGGCGACCTCGCCGGCCGCGGCGTGGCCGGCCGCTCCGGGCAGGCGCGCCACCGCGCGCCCCAGCCCGCCGTCGGCGTCCACGGCCCGGATCTGGCCGGCCAGCGCGCTGGCCGCCCCGTCCCCCGGCCCGTACAGCACCCCCAGCGCGGTACGCGGCACCGCAGGCAGGACGTCCGTCATGACCGCACCTCCTCAATCGCAGGGCTCGTGACCACAGTGCTGGCGACCACAGTGCTGGCGACCACAGTGCTGGCGACCACGGGGCGGCCGGTATCCGCGTGCGGCTCGATGCGGACGCTGAGCGTGGGCTCGGCCCCGGTGTCCTGCACGGTCACCGACGCGGGCGGGCCGGCGTGCGGGACGGCCCGTACCCGGGACGGGACCGTCACCCTGGTCGCACGCAGGACGGCCACGACGCCGATGGCCAGCACAACGGCGGCCAGCAGGACGAGTTCCAGCACGACCTGCCAGCGCGTCCAGGGCGGCCCCGCGGCCGAGGTCGGCGGCGAGCCGGCCGGCCCGGAACTGACCAACACAGAGCGGCCGGCACTGGCGCTGGCCGAAGCCGACGCGGATGCCGTGACGCTGGCCGACGGGGACGGCGTGGGGCTGGCCGACGCCGAGTTGCTGGGGCTGCCCACCGAAGAAGCGGTCACGGTTTCGATCGGCGAGCTCAGCAGCGGGGTCAGCGTCCCGTCGCTGAACGATCTCTCCCCGGCGGTAAAGACCGACGAGCCGGCCTCGCCGGGCGCCGTCGCCTGCGCGTAGGTGATCGTGAACCCCTGTCCCGGGGGCACGGACAGATTGCTGATCACGATCGTCGGGCTGTCCCGCAGCACGGTCACCGTGCAGCCCAGCGGACAGCCCGCCGAGACGCCGCCCGGCCCGGCGGCCTGCACGGGCGGCGTCCAGCCCGGCGGCACGGTCAGCGTGACCTCGCCGCCCTTGAGCTCGGTGTCCGACGTGTCGGTGTAGGTAAAGGTGAGCGTGCTGACCTGCCCGGCGGTCACCGAGGCCGGCGAGACCGTCATCGTCCCGACGCCGTCCGGGTTCGCCGAGCTGGACATGGCCGCCGACCCGAGGCACCCGACCGCACAGATTCCCGCCAGCGCGTACCGCCTGCGACCGTGTCTCATGTCACCTCTCCCCACCCAGCGAGAACCCAGCGAGCACTCAGCGAGCCAGAACCATCAGTAATCAGAGCCGCGGCCAGCCGCGCAGATACACCATCGGCGGAGGGAAGGCCGGGATAAAACAATGGCTTCCGGAGTCGTGTCGCGGCAGGCCGGCTGGGTAGCCTGGCCCAGGTGATCGGACGCGTCCCCATTCTCAATGTTCAGCCCGTCATTGACGGCGGCAAGTGGCCGGCCAAGGCCGTGGTCGGCGAGACCTTCGAGGTCAGCGCCACCGTGTTTGGCGAGGGGCACGACGTGCTCGGGGCCGGCGTGGTGCTGCACCATCCGGACGGCAGCCGGAGCGCCCCGGTCAGCATGCGGGAACTCGCGCCCGGCTCCGACCGGCTGGGCGCCGACGTCACGGTGACCGCCGAGGGCCTGTGGCAGTTCCAGGTGCTGGCCTGGCGGGATCCGATCGCCCAGTGGTGGCACGACGCGGAGATCAAGGTGCCCCGCGGCCAGGACGTGGAGCTCACCCTCGCCGACGGCGCCGTGCTGTTCGCCCGGGCCGCCCGGGCCATCCGCGCCCCCCGCCGGCCGCCCGAGCCGACCGGCAAGAGAACCAAGAAGATCAAGAAGCCAGCGAAGCCCGTAAACGAGGCGTCGGCACCGCACCGGCTGGCCAGGTCGGCGCTGGCCACGCTGGCGAGCCGGCTGACCGACCGGGCCATACCGCCCTGGGACCGGCTGGCCGCCGTGGTCGAACCGGAGATCCTCGCGATCCTCGCCGCCTACCCGCTGCGCGACCGGCTCACCCGGTCGAGCAGGCACCCGGTCGTCGTGCATCGCAAGCGTGCCCTGTACGGCTCCTGGTACGAGTTCTTCCCCCGGTCCGAGGGGGCGCAGATCGACCCGCTGGGCAACAGGGACCCGGTGTCCGGCACGTTCCGCACGGCGGCGCGGCGGCTGGACGCGGTCGCGGAGATGGGCTTCGACGTCGTCTACCTGCCGCCGGTCCACCCGATCGGCACCAGCCACCGCAAGGGCCGCAACAACACGCTGCGCCCCGAGCCGTCCGACCCCGGCGTGCCGTGGGCGATCGGCTCGCCGGCCGGCGGGCACGACGCGATCCACCCGGATCTCGGCACGCTGGCCGACTTCGACGCGTTCGCCGGCCGGGCCGCCGAGCTCGGCCTGGAGATCGCCCTGGACTTCGCGCTGCAGGCCTCGCCCGATCATCCCTGGGTGACCGAGCACCCGGAATGGTTCAACACCCGGTCGGACGGATCCATCGCGTACGCGGAGAACCCGCCGAAGAAGTACCAGGACATCTACCCGATCAACTTCGATCGCGACCTGGACGGGCTGGTCACCGAGACGCTGCGGATCCTGCGGCACTGGATGAGCCACGGCGTGCGGATCTTCCGGGTGGACAACCCGCACACCAAGGCGCTGCCGTTCTGGGAGCGGGTGCTCGCCGACGTGGCGAAGACCGATCCCGACGTGCTGTTCCTGGCCGAGGCGTTCACCAGGCCGGCCATGATGCAGACCCTGGCGAAGATCGGCTTCCACCAGTCGTACACGTACTTCACCTGGCGGAACACGGTGGCCGAGCTCACCGCGTACCTGCGCGAGCTGTCCGGGCCGGCCGCCGCGTTCATGCGGCCCAACTTCTTCGTCAACACGCCGGACATCCTGAGCGAGTACCTGCAGTACAGCCCGCCGGCCGCCTTCGCCGTCCGGGCCGTGCTCGCGGCCATGTTCTCGCCGTCCTGGGGTGTTTATGCTGGATACGAGCTCTGCGAGAACGTCCCGCTCCGGCCCGGCAGCGAGGAATACATGGACTCGGAGAAGTACCAGTACCGGCCCCGGGACTGGGCCGCGGCTTACCACCCTCCGGGTGGTCTCGCACCGCTTTTGACCAGGCTAAACAGCATTAGGCGAGCCCACCCGGCCACGCACTGGCTGCGTAACCTACGATTCCATCACGTCGATCAGCCGGAACTCATCTGCTTCTCCAAGCGGTCGGCCGCGGTTACCCTCGCGGCGGACGGGGACGCCGTGGCGGAGCAGGCTGGCGAGAACCGCTCAGAACCTGACACCGTGCTCGTCGTCGTGAACCTTGATCCGCATCAGCCGCGCGAGGCCATGGTCTGGCTGGATCTGCCTGCCCTCGGCATGGCACCCGGCAGCCAGTTCACCGTCACGGACGAGCTGACCGGCGCGTCGTACCGGTGGGGCACGTCCAACTACGTCCGCCTCGACCCCGCGGTGTCGCCCGCGCACGTCTTCACCGTCGTCACCGACGAGGCGGAGGAGTGACGGCGGAGAAAGGCTGACCGGAAACCATCGGAGAAGAACGCAGGAGACGACCGTGGTGACAGAACCTGAGCCGGCTGGCCTCGGCCCTTCGTTCCCGCCGCGCCGGGAAGGCTACGCCGCCGTCCCGACCGAGCCCGTTCCCGATTCGTTCTCGTTCGATACGCCGCGGGACCCGCGCTGGTATCAGCACGCCGTCTTCTACGAGGTGGCGGTGCGCGGCTTCCAGGATTCGGCCGGGAACGGCACCGGTGATATCCGCGGCCTCACCTCGCGGCTGGATTACCTGGAATGGCTCGGCATCGACTGCATCTGGCTGCTGCCGATCTACCAGTCACCGCTGCGCGACGGCGGCTACGACATCGCCGATTTCATGAAGGTGCTGCCCGAATACGGGAACATCGGCGACTTCGTCGAGCTGGTCGAAGAGGCGCACAAGCGAGGCATCAGGGTGATCGCGGACCTGGTGATGAACCACACCAGCGACGCGCACCCGTGGTTCCAGGCCTCGCGCAACGACCCGGACGGCCCGTACGGCGACTTCTACGTGTGGGCGGACAGCGACGAGGCCTACGGCGACGCCAGGGTCATCTTCGTCGACACCGAGCAGTCGAACTGGACCTACGACCAGGTCCGCGGCCAGTACTACTGGCACAGGTTCTTCTCCCACCAGCCCGACCTGAACTACGAGAACCCGCTGGTCCAGGACTCCATGCTCGAGGTGCTGCGGTTCTGGCTCGACCTCGGCATCGACGGCTTCCGGCTGGACGCGGTGCCCTACCTGTACGAGCGGGAGGGCACCAACTGCGAGAACCTCAAGGAGACCCACGAGTACCTCAAGCGGGTGCGCGCCGAGGTGGACCGGCAGTACCCGGACCGGGTGCTGCTGGCCGAGGCCAACCAGTGGCCGGCCGACGTGGTGCAGTACTTCGGCGACGCCGACAGCGGCGGCGACGAATGCCACATGGCGTTCCACTTTCCGCTGATGCCGCGGATCTTCATGGCGGTCAGGCGGGAGCAGCGCTACCCGATCTCGGAGATCATGGCGCAGACGCCGAAGATTCCGGCCGGCTGCCAGTGGGGCATCTTCCTGCGCAACCACGACGAGCTGACGCTCGAAATGGTCACCGACGAAGAGCGCGACTACATGTGGGCCGAATACGCCAAGGACCCGCGGATGAAGGCCAACATCGGCATCCGCCGGCGGCTCGCCCCGCTGCTCGACAACGACCGCAACCAGCTGGAGCTGTTCACCGCGCTGCTGCTGTCGCTGCCCGGATCGCCGGTGCTCTACTACGGCGACGAGATCGGCATGGGCGACAACATCTGGCTCGGCGACCGGGACGGCGTCCGCACGCCGATGCAATGGACGCCGGACCGCAACGCGGGCTTTTCCAGCTGCGACCCGGCCCGGCTCTACCTGCCGTTGATTATGGATCCGATCTATGGGTACCAGGCACTGAATGTGGAGCAACAGCGGCAGCACTCGGCCTCCCTGCTGCACTGGACCCGGCGCATGATCGAGATCCGCAAGCGGCACCCGGTGTTCGGCATCGGCGACTACGAGGAGCTGTCCTCGTCCAACCCGAGCGTGCTCGCCTTCGTGCGGGAAAATTCGATTCTTCCTAACGGTGCGGCGTCGCCCGACGACTCAGACCGGATCTTGTGCGTCAACAACCTGTCCAGGTTCCCGCAGCCGGTCGAGCTCGACTTGCGCCGGTTCAAGGGCGTGGTCCCGGTCGAGTGCATGGGCGGCGTGTCGTTCCCGCCGATCGGCGAGCTCAACTACCTGCTGACCCTGCCCGGCCACGGGTTCTACTGGTTCCAACTGCCCGCCGCCAGAGACGAGCAGGAACACTGACCACGCGCGGGCACGCGATCGCGGAGCAGACGCTGGCGCAGTGGCTGCCCCGGCAGCGCTGGTTTGCCGGCAAGGGCACCGAGATCACCGGCCTGGCGATCACCGAGGACACCGAGCTGGCGGCCGGCGGCGGCGGGCAGCCCGCGCTGCGGCACCTGATCGTGACCGTCAGCCAGGGCCAAGCGGGAGCGCCAGGCGGCGCTAGCAGCGACTCCTACCAGGTGCTGGTCGGCCTGCGCGACGAGATCCCGGGCCGGCTGGAGCACGCGGTGATCGGGCCGGCCGCCGGCGGCGCGGTCGCCTACGACGCGCTGCACGACTACGAGCTGACCGGGCTGCTGCTGCGGGACATCGCCGAGCAGCAGGTCCGCGGCCCGCTGCACTTCAGCCGGGCGCCGGGCGCGCCGCTGGGCGCCGAACTGCTGGACGGGCAAGACACCCGCAGCCTGGTGCTCACCGCCGAGCAGAGCAACACCAGCCTGGTCTTCGGCGAGGCGGCGATACTCAAGGTGTTCCGCCGGGTCGCCCCGGGCCCCAACCCCGACCTGGAGGTGTCCGCGGCGCTCGGCAGGCTCGGCTCGCCGCACGTCGCCGAGCCGTACGGCTGGATCGAGTCGCGCCCCGGCACCGAGGACGTCACGGTGCTGGCCGTGTTGTCCCGGTACCTGCGGGCGGCCAGCGACGGCTGGTCGCTGGCCGCGACCAGCGTGCGCGACCTGTACGCCACGCCGGACACGGCCGCGGCCGACGCCGGCGGGGACTTCGCCGGCGAGGCGCACCGGCTCGGCGCGGCCACCGCGGCCGTGCACGCGGACCTGCTGAAGGCGTTCGGCGGCGAGCAGGAAGGCCCCGGCAGCGCGGCGCGGCTGGCCGGCCAGATGAACGCCCGGCTGACGGCCGCGGTCGCGGCCGTGCCGCAGCTGGGCGAGCACGCTGGCATGCTGGCCGGCGTGTACGCCCGGCTGGCCGCGCTGACCGAGCCGATCTCGGTGCAGCGGGTGCACGGCGACTACCACCTGGGCCAGGTGATGCGGACGCAGGCCGGCTGGGTGCTGCTCGACTTCGAGGGCGAGCCCGCGGTGCCGCTGGCCACCCGGCGGGGCCGCTCGTCGCCGCTGCGCGACGTGGCCGGCATGCTCCGCTCGTTCGAGTACGCGGCCTGGCACCAGCTGGTCGATCACCCCGACCGGGCCGCGCTCGAGCGGCCGGCCAGGGACTGGGTGCACCACAACACCGCCGCGTTCTGCGACGGCTACGCAGCTGCTAGCCGGGCCGGAAACACGCCCTACGGCCAGGACCCGCGGCAGCACGCGGTGCTGCTGCGCGCGCTGGAGTGCGACAAGGCCGTCTACGAGGTGGTCTACGAGGCCAGGAACCGGCCGTCCTGGCTGCCCATACCGCTCGGCTCGCTCGCCGTCATGGCGGCCGAGTCGCCGCTGGCCGGCCAAGAGGCCGGGATGAATAGGGTTCAGCCATGACCAGTCGCACCGGCACAGGGGCCTGGGTGAGTTCCGGCGAGCTCGACCGGGTGATCACCGGCACGCATCACGACCCGCACTCCGTGCTGGGCGCGCACCCGGGGCCCGACGGGGTGACCGTGCGCGCGCTGCGGCCGCTGGCCGCGACGGTCACCGTGCTGCTCGCCGACGGGCGCAGGTACCCGATGGAGCACGCGCACGGCGGGATATTCGGCGTGCTGCTGCCCGACGATGCGACGCCGGGGCCCGGCCTGGTGCCCGACTACCGGCTGGCCGTCGCCTACCCCGGCCCGGCCGGGGACGGCTCCGACGGTCCCGCCGAGCCCGGCCCTGAGACGGTAGGCGACGACCCGTACCGGCACCGGCCGACGCTCGGCGAGATCGACCTGCACCTGATCGGCGAGGGCCGGCACGAGGAGCTGTGGCGGGTGCTCGGCGCGCACGTCCGTGAGTCCGGGGACGACGGCGCCGCCGGGCCGGACGGGCCACCGGGCGACGGAGTCCTGCCGGCCGGCGGGGCCGTGCCGGGCGACGGGGTGCGGCCTGCCGATGGCGTGCGGTCCGGTGAC
>DASXME010000188.1:0-1583 GCA_036495825.1 Streptosporangiaceae bacterium | reverse complement strand
ACCCTCGGCCTGACCACCCTGATCGACGTCCTGGTCGTGTTCCTGTTCACCAAGCCCATGGTGACCCTGCTCGCCGGGACAAGGTTCTACGGCGGCGGGCACCGCTGGTCCGGCCTCGACCCGGCCCGGCTCGGCGCTAAGACGCCGTGGCGCTCCTCAACCCGGTAGGCCGACGGCGCTTAACGGAGCGACGAGGCCGTGAACATGACGGGCCTGCTCGGGCAGCTGCTTCCCGCGGCTCTTGAGCCGTAGAAGCCGCCGCCCGAGCAGGCCGTCGCGGTATCAGTCCCGGTCAGTCCCGCAGTGCCGCCTGCGGGGCCGGCGCCGGGCTGGCGCCGCGCCGCAGGCCTGCGATGGCGACGAGCGCGCCGGCCGCCGCGACGCCGGTGATGAGGAACAGCGCCGGCCGGTAGGCGGCGAGCGTCGCCGTCGGCGTGGAGAGGTTGGCGCCGCCGCCCGCCTCGACTACCGCGGTCACAATGGCGAGCACCAGCGCGCCACCGACCTGGAACGACGTCTGGAACAGGCTGGCGGCCAGCCCTTGCTCCTCGTTCGGCATGCCGTCGGTGGCGGCCACGCTCAGCGCGGAGAAGCCGAGCCCGAACGCCAGCCCGACGAGCACCATCGTCGGCAGCAGCACGGCCGGGTAGTCCGGAGTGACGCCGGCCCGGAGGAACACCGCGTACGCGATCGCGAGGCATGCGAAGGCGGCTGCCGCGAGCCTGCCCGGGCCGAACCGGCCGAGCAGCGGGCCCACGCCAACGGACAGCACGGCCACCATGACGCCGGCCGGCAGGAACGCGAGCGCGGTCGAGATGGGCGACCATCCCGCGAGGCTCTGCAGGTACTGGGTGGCGAGGAACTGGAAGGAGACGTATGAGCCGAACAGGGTGACCGCGCCGATGTTGGCGCGGCGCAGCGCGCCGGACCGGAGGATCTGCAGCGGCATCAGCGGGTCGCGGCTGCGCGACTCGATCCAGACGAAGGCGGCGAGCCCCGCCGCGACGAGTACGAACGACCCGATGGTGCGCGCGGAGGCCCAGCCTGCCTGCTGCGCGGACACGACCGTGTACACGAGCAGCAGCATGCTGAGGGTCACCGTGAACGCGCCGGGCAGGTCGAATGACCGCCGCTTGCCGGCCGCCTTGCCCTTCTCGCGGGCATCGCGCGGGATCAGCCACCAGCCCGCGGCGAGCACGATCAGCGCGACCGGAGCGGGCACCAGCAGGGTCCAGCGCCAGCTCACAGCCGTGAGCAGGCCGGAAAGGACAAGGCCAAGGGAGAAGCCGCTGCCGCCGAACGCCGAGTAGACGCTGAACGCGCGGTTGCGCATCGGTCCCTCGGGAAACGTGGTGGTCAGCAGCGACATGCCGGCGGGCGCGGTGAACGCCGCCGCGACACCCTTAATAAACCGTGCGCCGATCAGCAGCCCCGGCACGCTGGTGAGGCCGCCGAGCAGGGACAACACGGCGAACGCGGCCACCGCGGCGAGGAAGACGCGCCGCCGGCCGAGCAGGTCGGCGGCGCGGCCGCCGAGCAGCAGCAGGCCGCCGTAGCCGAGGACGTACCCGCTGACGATCCAT
>DASXME010000187.1:0-2532 GCA_036495825.1 Streptosporangiaceae bacterium | reverse complement strand
GGACGCGGCCCGCATGCCGGCGCCGATCGCGTCCACGAACATCTGCCCCAGGTAGGGCCGGCCCGTGTCGATCCAGCCGATGCTGTTGACGACGCCGATGACGCCGATCGAGGGGTCGGCCGACATGGCCTCGATCGACCGCGTGAAGATCGTCGGGTCGATGACGGCGGCGCCGGTGACGTCGAGCGGGTTCTGCACCGTCCCGTACGCGGGCATGACGGCGGCGAGCGCGTCCCGGGTCGACGGGGCGAGCTCGGGCAGGTCGGCACCGAGGTCATCGGCCCGGTCGGCGACGATGTCGCAGGCCCCGCCGGAGATCGACACGATGCCGATGCCCGGCCGGTCCAGCCGGCCGAGCGCGGCCGCGGCCCCGGCGGTGATCAGCATGTCCTCGATCGAGTCGACCCGGATCACGCCCAGGTCCGCGAAGACGGCGTCGATGACCCGGTCGTCGCCGACCAGCGCGCCGGTGTGCGCGACCGCGGTCCGGGCGGACAACGCGCTGCTGCCCGCCTTGAGCACCACGATGGCCTTGCCTGCCTGCGCCGCCCGCCGCGCGGCCCGGCGGAACATCTCCGGGTCGCGCACGGTCTCCATGAAGATGGCGACAGCCCGGGTGGCCGGGTCGTCGACCAGGTAGTCCAGCACGTGCCCGGCCGTGATCATCGCCTCGTTGCCGAGCGTGACCAGGTAGGACAGGCCGACGTTGACCATCCGGGCGAAGTCCACCATGGCCGAGGAACTGGCCCCGCTCTGCGAGAGCAGCGCCACCGGGCCGCTGTCGGCAGGCAGCCCGGGGATCGAGCAGACCGGCACGCCGTCGGTGAGGTTGGCGAAGCCGAGGTGGTTCGGGCCGAGCAGCACCATGCCCAATCCGGCGGCGTGGTCGGCGAGCTCAGCCTGGGCGGTCCGGCCGGCCTCCCCCGCCTCGGCGTAACCGGACGACAGCACGCACGCGTTGCGGATCCCGGCGGCCGCCGCGTCGTCCAGCGCCTCCAGCAGGCCGGCCTGCGGCACCATCAGGTACGCCACGTCGACCGGCTCGCCGATCTGCGCGCACGAGGTGACGGTGGACTGGCCATGCGTCTGCGTACCCCGCCGGCTGACCAGGTAGGTGTGGTCGGCGAAGCCGAACTCGACGAGGTTGTGGTAGGCGATCTGGGAGAAGACCGACTTGTCCGACGCGCCCACCAGCGCGACGCTGCGCGGCCGGAACAGACTGGTCAGTCGTTCGCCGGTGATCTGGTAAGGCATGACTGTATCCTAGACGGTAAACGTTCAGTAATCGATGCCAGGGGGCGCGGTGAGCACGACGCACGTGACGCCGGGACGCCCGCGCGACCCCGGGGTGGACCGCCGCATCGCGCGGGCCGCGCTCGACCTGTTCGCCGACGCGGGCTGGGCCGGATTCGCCATGGAGGCGGTGGCCCGCCGGGCCGGGGTCGGGAAGGCCTCGCTGTACCTGCGCTGGAACAGCAAGGAGGCGCTGCTGACCGACGCGGTGACGTGGCGGCTGGCCCGTGTGGCCGGCGTGGACACCGGTACGCTGCGCGGAGACCTGGTGAAGCTGGCGACCCAGATGCTCGACATCTACGCGGGCGACGCCAGCCGCGTCGCGCTCAGGCTCGGGCTCGAGGCCGCCGCCATTCCGGGGGTGGCCGAGCACTACGCGCAGATGCGGCACGCGCAGGTCCTGGCGGCCCGGGACATCGTGCGCCGCTGCATCGACCGTGGCGAGCTCGCGCCGGACACCTCGGTCACGCTGCTGCTGGACACCCTCATCGGCGGGGCCATGATGCACGCCATGGTCACCCCGGACGACCGCCGGGCCGATCTGGCCCGCAGCACCGGGGCCTACGCGGACCAACTGGTCAGCTTCCTGCTCCGCGCCGTCACCCCGGCCTGACGGCCGCGCGCCCGGGCCTGGGTTTATAGATCCCGGGGCGCCCGGGACATATGTCCCGTGACAGCGGGACCGTAAGGCACCATCGTAGGTATGTGGCTGTGGACGTCCCGGTGAACGTGCGGCCAGCCCGGTGGCCGACGGTTGCCGGGCTGTCGTGGGCTGCTGCTGCGCTCACGGTGGTCCTGGCGATCGGCGGGGTGGTGCTGGCGGTACTCGGCCCCGACGTGTCCATCTTCCTGCTGCCGGCCCCGCTGGTCTACGCCTGGATGGGGTGCGTGCTGCTGGCCCGGCGGCCCGGTCACCCGATGGGCCCGCTGCTCTGCGTGATCGGGCTGGCGGACGCATTCGCCACGGTGCCTTATACCTACGTGCGGTACGCCCTGGTGCACGCGCCCGGTTCGCTGCCGTTCTCGACCGCGGCGCTGTGGATCAACAACTGGGCCTACGCGCCCGCCACCAGCCTAGGCGCCATGGTCCTGCTGCTGGTCTTCCCGGACGGCAGGCTGCTGTCGCGGCGGTTCCGGCCTGCGCTGTGGGCCGCGCTGGCGTTCATCCCGCTGGCCATCGCCGGTTTCGCCTTCTACCCGCAGGACCTGGGCCCGCTGTTCCGCCACCGGCACAACCCG
>DASXME010000186.1:0-6634 GCA_036495825.1 Streptosporangiaceae bacterium | reverse complement strand
GACGCCGGCACGGTGCTGCCCGTCTGCACCTGGGTGGACGGCCAGTACGGTATCAACGGCGTCTACCTGGGCGTCGAGGCGGAGATCGGCGCGACCGGCATCCGCCGCGTGGTCGAGCGCGACCTGACCGACTCCGAGCTCGCCTCGCTCCGCGCGGCCGCCGAGGCGGTCCGCGCCAAGCAAGCCGACGTCGCCAGCCTCTAGCCCCCGGGTACGCTTAGGGCCCGGCAGCCACGCTGCCGGGCCCTGTCACCCGCGCCCCCGCTTGCGGCGTTCGGGAAAATTAATGTCCTGGTCGCCTGGCGGATGAAGCTGTGCTACCCCTTCGTGAACGATCTAAGTTCCCCCGGTGCTCAGCCCGAACCGCCGGCTGCGGAGCCGGGGCAGCCGGTTCATCGCAGCAGGTCACTGATCACGCCGCCGATTACGCCGCCCTCGACCGCCTTGCCGCGGCCCGCCGTGTCGCCGAGGTACGGCGCCAGCGACGCGGCCAGCACCGGCATCGGCATCGACTGCAGCCACACCTTGCCCGGGCCGGACAGCACGCCGAAGTGGTGCGAGTCGCCGCCGAAGTACCGGTTGGCGATCCCCTGCACCCGCATGACCTGGAAGGACACCGAGGCCTCGAACATGCCGATGTGCCCGGGGTGCACGCGCAGCGACTGGCCCGCGGCTAGCTCGTACGGGACCACCTCGCCGGACAGCTCGACCCAGGCCCGGCCTTCGCCGCCGATGCGCTGCAAGATGAAGCCCTCGCCGCCGAATATGCCCGCGGTAAACGACTGCTGGAACCCCGCCGAGATATGGATGCCGGGCGTCCCGGCCAGGAAGCCGCGCCGGTGCACCATATATTCGGTGCCCTGGCCCGGGTCGACCGGCAAGATGCTGCCCGGAAGTTTGGACGCGAACGCGATCATCCCGGCCGAGTCCTGCGCGGTATACGTGCTGAACAGGAACGACGACCCGCCGACCTTGCGCTTGAGCGCGCCCATCAGGCCCTGGCCGCCGATGCCGCCGCCCAGCCCTGTGGACATCTGGATCGAGTCGGTCATCCAGGAGAACTCGCCGACCTCGGCGACGACGCTCTCGCCCGGGTCGAGCGAGACCTCGAGCACTGGCAGCGTCGACCCGATTACCTGTTCTTTCATGTCCCCGCCCGGTCCTTTCCTGGCCCGCTTTTCCCTGGTACAGGTCTACGGCCCCGGCGTGCCGCCGCACATCCTCGAAACCATGTATTCCGAACGGTGCGCCCCCACTCCTCCGCGGAGGACAGCTGCCCGAAATGCCGGTTTACCTGTTGGGTGCGGCCGACTGTTATAACAAGCGCGCGCGGCCCTGCCCGGCTGCCCCCTCTGGCCGGATGGCGGTCAACGGCACATCGACACCCTCTGGTGGCGGTCAGCGTGCCATCGACCGCCTTCGGCGATGGGACGGCGACGGCCGCCGACCGGATGGCGGTCAATGCGCAGATCGACGCCCGTGGGTGGGCAGTGAAGCGCAGATCGACGCCCATGGGGGGCGGTGAAGGCGCCGCCTTGGCTTCATCGTGCGGAGGACCGCGCCCACCCCCGGCGGGGTTACCGGGACGGGTCGGCTAGTCCGGTGCGGACGGCATAGCGGGTGGCCTCGACCCGGCCGGTCAGGCTGAGCTTGCGGTAGATCGTGGCTAGGTGCCGTTCGACCGTCGCCGGGCTCAGGTACAGCTCGCTGGCGATCTGCTTGTTGCTCATCCCGCCGGCCAGCAGGCGCAGCACCTCGGCCTGCCGGACGGTGAGCCCGTCGGGCAGCCCAGCGCGAGCGTTAGGCCCAGCGTGAGCGCCAGGCCCAGCGTGAGCGGCGGCGCTGGGCGCGCCGGGCTTTTCCTCGCTGGCCTCGCCAGTCTGGCCGGTCTCGGCGAGCGCGGTGCGCACCTCGGCCAGCCGCTGCGGGTTGGCGATCTCGGTGGCGATCGCCTCGGCGTCGCGCAGTTGCCTGATCGCCTCGTCGCGTCGGCCGAGCTGATAGGTGGCCCGGCCCAGGCCGATCATGGCGAGCACCGCGTCGGTGCGGTGCCCGGCCTGCTGGTGCGCCACCATCGCGACCTGGTAGTGCCCGGCCGCGTCCTGCCACTCCTTCTGCCGGGCCGCGATGTCGCCCTGGTTGCAGCGGACCGTCCCGATGAGCTGCGGGTTGCCGAGCTCGACCGCGAGCTGGGCGGCCTCGGCCAGCGGCCGGGCCGCCGCGTCCAGCTGACCGGCCCGGATCAGGACGTCGGCCAGGTTGTTCAGGCCGATCGCCAGCGACTGCCGCTCGCCGAGCTGGCGCTTGATCACCAGGGCCTGCTCGAACAGCTCGCGGGCCCTGTCCAGGTTGCCGTCGTCGCCTTCGAGCAGCGCCAGGTTGTTGATCGCCGCCGATTCGCCGTGCCGGTCCCCGCTGCCGGCCCGCAGGTCCATCGCCCGGCCGAAGCAGCGCCGCGCGGCCGCGGAATCGCCCAGGTAACGGTGCGCCGACCCGAGCACGGTCGCGGCCAGCGCGGTCCGGTCCGGCAGGCCAAGCTGCTCGAAGATGCCGAGCGCGAGCTGGCCCTGGCGGATCGCCTCGGCGTAGTCGCCGTTCTCGGCGGCCAGGATCGCCGCCGAGCAGAACGCCGACCCGGTGAGCTTGTCCCTGCGCTGGCCCGCGCGGGCTAGAAACTTGCCCAGCCAGTCCCGGCCGACCACCAGCCGGCCGCGGTTCAGCCACGAGCGCCACAGGGCCGCGCTCATCTCCAGGCCGAGGTCGATGTCGGAGTTCTCTTCGGCCCACAGCAGGGCGTCCTGGAGGTCGGCGACCGCGGTCTCGATTTGGGCGTTCCACGCCGCCGCTTCGGGCCCGGACAGGCCCGACTCGCTGCCCCGGGCGATCTGGGCGAAGTGCGCCGCGTGCCGCCCGCGGATCGCCGCGGCGTCATCGCGCTCGTCTAGCAGCGCCGCGGCGAAGGTGCGCATCGTCTGCAGCATGGTGAACTGGTTGCGCTCGCCGCGGGTGACCGCGAGCCAGGACGCGTCGACCAGCCCCCTGATGGCCCGCGGCAGCCCGGGGCCCTCGCCGCCGACCGCCCGTGCGTCGTCCAGCGTGAACGAGCCGGCAAAAATGCTCAGCACGGGCAGCAGCCGCTGCTGCGACGGGCGGAGTAGGTCATAGCTCGCCCGCATGACGTCGGCGAGCCTGCGGCCATCGTGATCGCCGGGATCTTCGTCCAGCAGCAGGTCTTGCTGCTGGAGGATCTCCTGCACCGACAGCGTGCCCACCCAGCCCGCGATCAGCTCGATCGCGAGCGGGAGCGCGTCGAGCCGTCGGCAGAGCTCGGCGATAGCGTGCGGCGCGACATCCGTGGCGCTGAAGCCGGGCAGCCGCTCGCGGGCCCGCGCCATGAACAACTGCACCGCGTCCGACGACGCGATATCCGACACGGGCGCGGCGGCCGACGGGCAGGCCAGCGGGGGCACCGGCCAGCACACCTCGCCGGGCACCTCAAGCAGCAGTCGGCTGGTGACCACGATCCGGACGTCGCTGACCGTGCTCAGAAGGCGGTTGACCAGGGTGGCAACCTCCTGGCGCAGGTGCTCGGCACCGTCCAGCACGATCAGCCGGGGGGACGCGCGCAGCGCATCCTCGACCGCCGCATGTATCGCCAGCCCGGGCTGGTCGCGCACCCGGAGGGCCGAGGCGACCGCGGCGATCAGCAACTCAGGCAGCCGCACCGGTTCGAGCGGAATGAACGCAACCTCAGCAGCCGACCCGGCGGTTGGCTCGAAGCGGCGGATAGCTTCGATGGTCAGGCGGGTCTTGCCGGCTCCGCCCGGCCCGATGATCGTGACGAGCCGGGAGCGTCCGAGCAATTCGGAAAGCTCGGCCAGCTCGCGCGCTCGCCCGACGAAGCTCGACTGCGCCACCGGCAGCGGATCGGGCCGCTGGCGGTCGGCGTTGCAGCGCTCCTGGAAGTCGGCCAGCGCGCGAACCGCGCGCGGCGACATCTGCGTGTGACCGGATTCCCAGCGGTTCACGGTCGCGAACGACACGCCCAGTTCCCTCGCCAGCTGCTCCTGGCTCAGGCCCAGGCTCGCGCGCAGCCGGACCAGCCGCACGACAGGCGACTCCACGGCGTCCCCGGCGGGCGCCTCGCCACTCACCAGCTCAGCGTAGCGGTTTTACCCTCCGCCTACTCCCGCCGTACATCCCCGCCCACCCCGATCCCAGACCCGCGGCCCGCCCGTCCTCCGAGCACGGCGAGGCTAAGAGGCGGCGCGGGTGGCGTTGGCGAGGATGGCGTCGTGCACGTACTGGGCTAGGCCCGGTGCCATGTCGTCGTAGTTCTTGCCGAACCTTTCGTCGCGCAGGTACATCTCGGCCAGGCCGCGGTGCATGGCATGGTCGCAGTCGTAGAACCGGCGGGTGATGTGCTGCCGGTGCTCCTCGGCCAGATCCATGGCCTGGCCTGAGCCGGCCGGGGCGCCGGACCGCATCGCGTCGAGGAACCGCTGGTTGACGGAGGTGGCCTCGGCCTGGATCTCGATCCAGTCTTGCTTGCTGTAGGTGGCCGCGCGGCGCTGCGACTGCTTCCACTCCTCGGAGTCACCCCACCGCCGTTCGGCCTCCTCGGCCCATTCACCGCCCACCTTGTCGGTCCCGAAGATCTCGAACTGCTCCTCGGGGGTAAGCGCGATCCCCATTTTCCCGGCCTCCAGTTCTTTCTCGATGGCCGCCAGCATGTCGCGCCGGTGGCTGATCTGCTCGCGTAGCAGCCGGTGCTGCCTGCGCAGGTGGTCGCCGGAATCCTGGCCGGGATCGGCCATGATTCGCATGATCTCCGCCAGCGGGAAGCCGAGCGCCCGGTAGAACAGGATCTGCTGCAGCCGCCCGAGATCCGGCAGCGAGTAGAGCCGGTATCCGGCCGCGTTGCGCCCGGCCGGTGCCAGCAGGCCGACCCGGTCGTAGTGGTGCAGGGTGCGCACCGAGACTCCGGCCAGCCTGGACACCGCGCCCACGGTGTACGTGTGGTCGTTCACAGCGGCTACTTTGCCGCCTGACGTTACGTCAGGGTCAAGTGGTAACCGGCGGGTCAGCCCTGGGCCAGCCTGCGGAGGGCGAGCTCGGCGTAGAGTGCGGCGCCGTCGCTGAGCACGGAGTCGTCGAAGGCAGCTTCGGCGGAGTGGTTGACCGCGGCCGACGCCGGATCGCGGTCGGGCGGGCAGGCGCCGATCGACAGGAACGCGCCGGGCACCTGCTCCAGCACGAAGGAGAAGTCCTCGGCGCCGGTGAGCGGGTTCTCCTGCGCGGCGTAGCGGTCCTGGCCGAAGAACGCGACGGCCGTCTGCTCGGCGAACGCCGCCTGCGCGGCGTCGTTGACCGTGACCGGGTAGTTGTCCTGGTAGCTGACCGTCGCGGTCAGGCCGTGCGCGCGGGCGATCTCGTTGGCCAGGCGGACCGCGCCTTCTTTTACCTTGGCGCGCGCGGCGGTGGAGAAGGAGCGAATCGTGGCGAGGAACTCGGCCTCGTCGGGGATGACGTTGTCGGTGGTGCCCGCGTGGAAGCTGCCCACGGTGATGACGATCGGGTCGAAGACGTCGAAGCCCCTGGTGACGAACGTCTGCAGGGCGGTCACGATCTCGCAGGCCGCCGGGATCGGGTCGGCCGCGCTGTGCGGCTGCGACGCGTGGCCGCCGCGGCCGTGCACGGTGACCTTGAGCTTGTCGGCCGCGGCCAGCACCGAGCCCGGCTTGGTCGCAATGGTCCCGCAGGGCAGGTGCGCGGAGAACACGTGCACGGCGTACGCGGCAGCCGCGCGCTCGCCTGCCGCGTCGAGCACGCCCTCCTCGATCATGTACCTGGCGCCGGCGAAGCCCTCCTCGCCCGGCTGGAACATGAAGACGATGTTGCCGGGCAGGTCGGCCTGCCGGGCGGACAGCAGCCGTGCGGCCCCCGTCAGCATGGTCGTGTGCAGGTCGTGCCCGCAGGCGTGCATCACGCCGTCGTGCTCGGACGCGTACGGCAGGCCGGTGCGCTCGGTGACTGGAAGCGCGTCCATGTCGCCGCGGAGCAGCACCGTCGCACCCGGCCGCGCGCCGCGCAGCACGGCGGTCACCGACGTCAGCGCCCGGCCCAGCGTTACCTCCAGCGGCAGCCCGTCCAGCGCGGCCAGCACTTTCGCCTGGGTCTTGGGCAGCTGCAGGCCGATCTCGGGCTCGCGGTGCAGCGAATGGCGCAGCTCGGATAGTTCGGTCGCTAGGGCACATGCCTCGTCATAGAGCGCCATGCTGACATCCTGCCAGCCCGCCGCCGCCGCGTCATGCCGGGCGGGCTGGTCTCAGGACAGCAGGTGAGCACCGGCCTCGGGCGCGGCCGGGACCGGCGCCGGGGCCGGCCAGCCCCGCCGCGCGAACTCGCGGCTGATCGCCGCGGCGACATCCGTCGACCGGCCCGCCCGTACCAGCGCGATCACCGATCCACCGAAGCCGCCGCCCATCATCCGGCCGCCCAGGGCGCCTGCCGCCAGCGCGGTGTCCACGGCCACGTCGGCTTGCGGCCAGGACACCTCGAAGTCATCGCGGAGCGAGCGGTGCGACGCGGTGAGCAGCGCGCCGGCCTCCCCGGCCCATCCGGCTGAGTCGGC
>DASXME010000185.1:0-10766 GCA_036495825.1 Streptosporangiaceae bacterium | reverse complement strand
GCAGGACGACCCGCCCCATCCACAGTCCCTCGGCACCCACCTGGGCGCCCGAGATCGCGGCGGCGCGCAGCATGCCGGTCGTCTGCGCGGTATCAGCGGAAAGGTCGCCGCCCCGGATCACCCGCAGCCCAGTGCTCACGGGCCGGCCGCGTACCGTTCGGAATCCGCGTCTTTTTCTGGTCCTGGGCCGGCCGGCTCCAGCGTCAGCGAGATCGAGTTGATGCACCAGCGCTGGTCGGTGGGCACCTCGTAGCCCTCGCCCTCGAACACGTGCCCGAGGTGCGAATCGCAGCGGGCGCAGCGCGCCTCGACCCGCCGCATGCCCATCGAGAGGTCCTCGATCAGCACCACCGCGTCGTCCTCTGTCGGCTGGTAGAAGCTCGGCCAGCCGCAGTGCGACTCGAACTTCGCGTCGGACCGGAACAGCTCGGCCCCGCAGGCCCGGCACCGGTAGACGCCCGTGGTCTTGGTGTCGGTGTACTCGCCCTTCCAGGCGGGCTCGGTGCCGGCCTGGCGCAGCACCTGGTACTCCTCGGGGCTGAGCTGCTGCCGCCATTCGGCGTCGGTTTTGGTGACCTTGTCCATGGCCGCGAGACTACCGGGCGCCGCCTTCAGAGCAACACCTCGTAGCCGGGCCCCGGCCCCGGCCGCAGCTCCATCCGCTGCACCCGCCCGGCCGCCTGCACGTCGCCCCGCGCGGCGCCGAGCAGCGCCAGGTGGTCATCGGGCGCGGTGACGACGAGGGCCTGGACCGGCGTCCGCATCGACACCCTGGCCTCGGTCTTCGCCCTCCTGATCGCGCCGATCGCGGCCGACGCCGCGTCCAGGATCCGCGGGTCGGCGCCTGCCGCCAGGGCGCGCAGCGGATCGGGGTCGGGCCACGCCGCCCGGTGCACCGACCCGGGCCGCCAGGCCGACCACGCTTCTTCGGTGACGAACGGCAAGAACGGCGCGAACAGCCGCAGCAGCACGGACAGCGCGCAGCGCAACGCCGCGGCGGCCGAGCCCTGGCCGTCACGCTCGCCGTAGCCGCGCGGCTTGACCAGTTCCAGGTAGTCGTCGCAGAAGAACCAGAAGAATTCCTCGGTCCGTTCCAGGGCCCGAGAATGATCATATTTTCCGAACGAAGCGGTGCACTGCGCCACGACGTCGGCCAGCCTGCCCAGCAGGGCCCGGTCCAGCGGTTCGGTCACCGTGTCATCGCCGGTCTCGGCGTCATCGCGGGGCGGGGCGACGGCGAGGACGAACCGGCTGGCGTTCAGGATCTTGATCGCCAGCCGTCGGCCGATCTTGAGCTGGCCGGGGTCATAGGTCACGTCGGCGCCGAGCCGGCTGCTGGCCGCCCAGTACCGCACCGCGTCCGAGCCGAACTCTTCCAGCACAGCCGCCGGCGTCACCACGTTGCCCTTCGACTTGGACATCTTCTTGCGGTCGGGGTCCAGGATCCAGCCGGAGATCGCGGCGTGCTTCCAGGGCAGCATGCCGCGCTCGCCGTGCTCGGCCTGGCTGCGCAGCACGCAGTAGAACAGCCAGGTGCGGATGATCTCGTGCGCCTGCGGATGCAGGTCCATCGGGAACACCCGGCCGAACAGGTCGTCGTCGATGCTCCACCGGCCGGCGATCTGCGGCGTCAGCGAGGAGGTGGCCCAGGTGTCCATCACGTCGGGGTCGGCGGCGAACCCGCCGGGCCGGCCGCGCTGGCTCTCGTCGTAGCCGGGCGGCGCCGTCGCGGCCGGATCCACCGGGAGGGCGTCGTCGGCCGGGATGATCGGCGCCGCGTAGCGGGGCTCGCCGTCCTCGCCGAGCGGGTACCAGACCGGGATCGGCACGCCGAAGAACCGCTGCCGGCTGAGCAGCCAGTCGCCGGCCAGGCCGTCCACCCAGTTCTGGTAGCGCACCTGCATGAACGGCGGGTGCCAGTCGAGCTCGCGGCCGCGCTCGGCCAGCGTGGCGCGCAGCGCGGCGTCCCGGCCGCCGCTGCGCAGGAACCACTGCCGGGTGGTGATGATCTCCAGGGGCCTGTCCCCCTTCTCGTAGAACTTCACCGGGTGGGCGAGCGGCTCGGGCTCGGCGGCCAGGCTGCCGTCGGCGCGCAGCAGGTCGGTGACGGCCCGGCGGGCCGAGTTGGGGGCGAGCCCGGCCAGCCGGGCGTAGGCGGCGCGGCCGGCGGCGGAGGTGATGCCCGGCGGCGGATCGGGCAGCAGGCGGCCGTCCCGGCCGACCACCGGGCGGGCCGGCAGCTGCAGGTCCCGCCACCAGGCGATGTCGGCCGTGTCGCCGAACGTGCACACCATCGCGATGCCGGTGCCCTTGCCCGGCTCGGCCAGCCGGTGCGCGAGCACCGGCACAGCCGTGCCGAACAGCGGGGTCGTCACCGTGCCGCCGATGAGCGGCGTGTAGCGCTCGTCGCCGGGGTGCACGACGAGCGCCACGCAGGCGGGCAGCAGCTCGGGCCGGGTGGTGGCCACGATCACCGGGTCACTGTCGGTGTCACTGTCGGCCCGGCCGAACGCGATCCGGTGCCAGGCACCGCGGACCTCCCTGTCCTCCAGGTCGGCCTGGGCCACGGCGGTCTGGTAGGTCACGTCCCACAGCGTCGGGCCTTCGGCCAGGTACGCCTCGCCGCGAGCCAGGTTGCGCAGGAACGCGCGCTGCGAGATCGCCTGGGCGTCGTCGCCGATCGTGCGGTACTTCGTGGACCAGTCGACCGACAGGCCGAGCCGCCGCCAGACGTGCTCGTACGCCTGCTCGTCCAGCTCGGTGAGCTGCTGGCACAGCTCCACGAAGGTACGCCGCGAGACCGGGATCTGGGTGCCGCCCGGCTGGGGCGGCGGGGTGAAGGCCGGATCGTAGGGCAGCGACGGGTCGCACCGGACGCCGAAGTAGTTCTGCACCCGGCGTTCGGTGGGCAGGCCGTTGTCGTCCCAGCCGATCGGGTAGAACACGGCCCGGCCGCGCATCCGCTGAAATCTCGCCACCGTGTCGGTGTGCGTGAACGAGCAGACGTGCCCGATGTGCAGGGATCCGCTGACGGTTAGCGGGGGAGTGTCGATCGCGTAGACGCCGCCGCCCTGCTCTTCTGGGAGGCGCTGCGCCGTCCGGTCAAACTTGTACTACGGACTGCTCTTCCCAGCAGCGCGACCATCTGTCCTCGAGGCCGTCAAGAGCGGCCTTAGCGCTGGAAGTCATGCCTCATGCTAGCGCACCGCCGCGCCCGGGGCGTGTGACCAGGACGGCGCACGCCGGGGCATAACTGAAACATATGGCCACTTGAGAGGTTTTTGAGGCGGTAAATCAGATCATTATGGTAATCGCCACATGCATGTCGGCCGGGACATCCTGTCCCGAACCCCCCGCTACTGAACAGGAGCAAACTGGCGATGAGGCTTACTTCCGCACGGCTCGGGCGGCTGGCCGCAGCGGGTGCCCTGCTGGCCGCGACCCTGATGGCGGCCGCGCCGGCCACGGCTACGGCCGCGGCCGCGCAGGGCTTCGGCCCGCTGCACGTGACCAAGTTCGGCGGCAACTGGGGCGGCTACGCGGACACCGGGGCGTCGTTCACCTCGGTCTCGGGTTCCTGGACCGAGCCCAGCGTGACCTGCACCGCCAATCACGAGCTGTACGCCCCGTGGGTCGGCATCGACGGGTTCAACACCCAGACCGTCGAGCAGACCGGCGTGCAGACCAGCTGCGCGACCGGCAAGCCGGTCGTGTCGGGCTGGTACGAGATGTTCCCGGCCGCCCCGGTCTACTACAGCAACCCGGCCAGCATCGGCGACAAGTTCACCGCCTCGGTGGTCTTCAACGGCGGCAACTCCTACACCCTGACCCTCACCGACGTGACCAAAGGCTGGACGCAGCACGTCACCAAGAGCCTGAGTGCCAGCAACGCCAGCGCCGAGGCGATCATCGAGGCGCCCGGCGGCTTCCCGAGCATCCCGAACGGCGTGAAGTTCACCAACGTGATGGCCAACGGCAAGCTGCTCAACGCGTTCACCCACCACAAGCTGACCAGCGCCGGGTTTGTCCCCGGCCCGCTGAACGGCGGCACCTTCACGATCAAGCACACCTAGCCACCTAGAGTCAGCTAGCTAGAGCCGGCCGGGCTTGCCCGGCGCCGCTGCACCGGCGCCGGGCGGGCCATGGCTTACTGTGATCGCATGCCCAAGGCAGAAGCGCTGGAGATCGAGGTCGGCGGGCGGGCGGTCCGGGTCAGCAACCCGGCCAAGGTGATGTTCCCCGGCCCCGGCATCACCAAGGAAGCCCTGGTCCGCTACTACATCGCGGTGAGCGGCCCGATGCTCGAGGCGGTGCGCGACAGGCCGGTGACGCTGCGCCGGTACGTAGACGGGGTGGACGGCGAGTCGTTCTTCCAGAAGCGGGTGCCGAAGGGCGCGCCGGACTGGCTGGAGACCGTGCAGATCCGGTTCCCGAGCGGCCGCGCGGCCGACGAGATCTGCCCGACCGAGACCGCCGTGCTGGCCTGGGCGGCCAACCTCGGCACGCTGGAGTTTCACCCGTGGCCGGTGAGCAAGGCGGACGTCGAGCACCCGGACCAGCTGCGGGTTGACTTCGACCCGCAGCCGGGCACCACGTTCGGTGACGCGGTCACCGTGGTGCGGACGGCCCGCGAGGTGCTCGGCGAGCTGGGCATCACCGGGTACGTCAAGACCTCCGGCGGCCGCGGCGTGCACCTGGCCGTGCGGATCGTGCCCGAGTGGGACTTCATCGCCGTCCGCCGGGCGGTGATCGCGCTGGGCCGCGAGCTGGAGCGCCGGCTGCCCAAGCTCGTCACCACGTCGTGGTGGAAGGAAGAGCGCGGCGAGCGGGTGTTCATCGACTACAACCAGGCGGCCAGGGACCGGACGATCGTGGCCGCCTACTCGGTCAGGGCGGTGCCCGAGGCCACCGTGTCCGCCCCGGTGACCTGGGATGAGCTGACGGACGTGGCGCCCGAGGACTTTACGGTCGGCACGATGCCGGCCCGCTGCGCGGCCGTCGCCGACCCG
Organism: Streptosporangiaceae bacterium; assembly: GCA_036495825.1. GTDB lineage: Bacteria > Actinomycetota > Actinomycetes > Streptosporangiales > Streptosporangiaceae > PALSA-505. Next base: position 5,757 of record DASXME010000185.1, on the reverse strand, counting down.
CACGCCGGGCTGAACGGCGCCGGGGCGCAGGCCTTCAGGCTGGACGGGCTGCTGGAGATGTCGCAGGCCGACGAGCGCGACCGCGGCCTCGGCGACCTGCCCTACCCGCCGGACTATCCCAAGATGCCCGGTGAGCCGCCCCGGGTGCAGCCGTCCCGGGCCAGGAACCCGGCCCCGTAGCGAACCGGTAGCCTGCCGCCATGACCCTTTTCCAGCGGGCGCACGACATACTTAGCGCCAAGGCGAACAAGGCCCTCGACGCGGCCGAGAAGCCCGACGAGATGCTCGACCTGTCCTACGAGCAGATGCTCGACCGCCTCACCCAGGTCCGCAGGGGGCTGGTGGACGTCGCCGCCGCGCGCAAGCAGATCGAGCTGCAGGAGCAGCAGCTGCAGCATTCGGCGGACCACCTGCAGCAGCAGGCGCAGGCGGCGCTGTCGGTGGGCAAGGAGGACCTGGCCAGGGAGGCGCTGTCCCGCAAGGCCGCCGTCCAGGCCCAGATCGCCGGCATGGAGCCGCAGCACGAGCAGCTCGGCGAGCAGGAGCAGAAGCTCGAGCACGCCCTCGAGGTGCTGCAGCAGCGGGTGAACACCTTCCGCACCCAGAAGGAAGTGATGAAGGCGCAGTACAGCGCCGCGCAGGCGGAGAGCTCGGTTAACGAGAGCGTCGCCGGCATCTCCACCGACTTCGGCGACGAGGGCGCGGCGCTGCAGCGGGCCCAGGACAAGATCGCCAACATGCAGGCCAGGGCCGGCGCCATGGACGAGCTGCTGCAGTCCGGCGTGCTCGAGGACGTCGGCGGCAGCGACGACATCCAGAAGGAGCTGGACGAGGTCGGGTCGTCCGCCCAGGTGGACCAGGAGCTGGCCGCGCTCAAGGCGCAGCTCGGCTCGGCGGCGCCCCCGCCGGCCCTGCCCAGCTCCTGAGCCATCTTGAGCCAGGCCGCAGGCGGCCGGGCCGGTGGCTCCGGCCCAGCCGCCGGCTAGCTCAGAACTGCGTCCAGCCGGTCCCGTCCCAGTGCAGGATCAGGCCATGGTCGCGGCCGTTGCCAGGGCGCGACGCGGTGTTGTAGGTGCCGACGGCCCAGACGTCGGTCGCTGACGTGCCGCTGACGTCGATCAGGCGGCTGCCGCCGGGTCCGCCCGGGTTGGGCGTGGTCACCTGGGTCCAGCTGGTGCCATCCCAGTGCAGCGCGAGCGTATTCGGCAGCTTGCCGTGCGGGCCGGTCCGGTACTGCCCGACGGCCCAGGCGTTGGTGGGCGACAGGTCGGTCACGCCGGTCAGGAGGGTGTCATCCAACCCGCCCGGGCTGGGGGTGCTCACCTGAGTCCAGCTGGTGCCATCCCAGTGCAGCGCCAGCGATACGCTCACCCCGCTGGAGTCGGTGTAGTTGCCGGTGGCCCACGCGTCCGTGGCCGAGGACGCGCTGATGCCGTTCAGATCGCCGCCGTCGCTGGCGCCGCCCGGATTGGGGCTGGTCACCTGCGTCCAGCTGGTGCCGTCCCAGTGCAGGATCAGCGTCTTGATGGCAAAACTGCTGGTCTGGTAGTCCCCGACTGCCCACGCGTCGGTGGCGGAGTCCGCGCTCACGCTGGACAGGAACGAGTTCTTTACTCCGGGATTGGGGCTGGGAATCCTGGCCCAGCTGGTGCCGTTCCAGTGCAGGATCAGCGTCCGGTAAGCGTTGTCCGGCGTCTTGCTGGAGTAGTACCCGACCGCCCAGGCGTCGCTGGCCGAGTCCGCGCTCACGTCTTGCAGGAGGGTGCCGGGCACGTTGGCGGCGGGCGGGTTCGGGCTGTGGACCTTGGCCCAGTGCGAGCCGTCCCAGTGCACGATGAAGGTCTGATCGATGCTGGCCGGACGCTGGTAGCCGACCGCCCACGCGTCGTCGGCTGACGTCGCGCTCACGCTGAACAGCTGGCTGTTTGTCACCGCGGCCGGCCTGGAGACCTTGGCCAGGCCGGTGCCGTTCCAGTGCACGACCTTCTGGTAGTCGGCACCGATGCCGACCGTCCAGGCGTCCGAGGGCGAGTCGGCGCTGACGCTGTACAGCGGACCGTGGTAGATGAACGTCGTCGCGGGCGCCTCGCGGGCCGCGGCCGGTGCGGCAGTGCCGGCGGCCGCGATTAATACCGCGCCCGCCGTGCCCCAGCGCAGCAGTCGTCCCGGCCTGGCGGCCGTCCCGCGCCCGGTACGTGTGGTGTTCATGAGTCCTCCCGTTGTGATTGCTGGGCCCCGACAGTAGACGCGGGCGCGGTGACGCCGGTTTACACCGGCTGTGCCCGGGCCGCCCTGGGACTCTGGATGGCGCGAGGTGGCCCGAGGTGGCTCGAGATGGCCCGCTGTCCTGCGACCGTTACCGACCGTAGCGGCCGGGAATGTCGGTGGCAGGTGAGATACTTACGGGTATGCAGCAGGATGCGTGCGGGCCGATGGTGGGCCGCGTTGGCGAGCTTGCCCGCCTGCTTGCCCTGCTGGAGTCGGTGGCCGCGGGGGAGGCGGCGGTCGCGCTGGTCAGCGGGGACGCCGGGGTCGGCAAGACGAGGCTGGTGACCGAGCTCACCGGGCGGGCGCGCGAGCGCGGCTTCACCGTGCTCGCGGGCCGGTGCGCGGAGCTCGGCGACAGCGTGCCCTACCTGCCGCTGGCCGACGCGCTGCGCAGCGTAACCGGTGACGCGTCGGCCACCGTGGCCGAGCTGGTCGCCGACCGGCCGGTGCTCGGCCGCCTGCTGCCCGACCACGGGCCCGGTACGGCTGACCGGGGCGACGGTCGCGAGCTGGCCAGGCAGCAGCTGTTCGGTGCGGTGCTCGGCCTGCTCAGCGAGCTGGCGGAGGCCAGCCCGGTACTGCTCGTCCTGGAGGACCTGCACTGGGCCGACCGGTCCACCAGGGACCTGGTCACGTTCCTGTCCCGGGTGCTGCACCGCGAGCGGGTGGCGGTGCTCGGCACCTACCGGACCGATGACCTGCACCGCCGCCACCCGCTGCGCCCGGTGGTCGCGGAACTGCTTCGCCTGCCGAACGTCACTCCCGTCGATCTGGGCCCGCTGGCGCCCGCCGCGCTGGCCGCGCACATCGCCGGGCTGGCGCAGCTCAGCAACCGGCGCGCGCCGGACGCGACCGAGCTGATCTCGATCGTGGACCGGGCCGAGGGCAACGCGTACTACGCCGAGGAACTGCTGGCCGCGTCGGCCGGCGAGGAGGACCTGCCGGCCGGCCTGGCCGCGCTGCTGATGACCAGGGTGGAGCAGCTGTCGGCCACCGCGCAGCAGGCGCTGCGCGCCGCGGCGGTGGCCGGCCGCCGGGTGGACGACGAGCTGGTCATGGCCGCGTCCGGGCTGACCGCTCCGCAGTACGAGGAGGCCATCCGCGAGGCGGTGGCCCACCAGCTGCTCGCGCCGGACGGCCGGCACGGCTTCGTCTTCCGGCACGCGCTGCTCCGCGAGGCGATCTACGGCGACCTGCTGCCCGGCGAGCGCACCAGGCTGCACGCCACGCTGGCCGGCCTGCTGGCCGACGAGAGGCGGCTGGACGCGGTGCCTGGCTCGGCGGCCGAGCTGGCCCACCACTGCCTGGCCAGCCACGACATCACCGGAGCGTTCTCCGCTTCGGTCCGGGCCGGGATCGAGGCCGAGCGGCTGGCGGCGCCGGCCGAGGCACACCGGCACTACGACCAGGCGCTCGCCCTATGGGACCGGGTGGAAGACCCGGAGAAGCTGTCCGGGATGAACCGGGCCAAGCTCGCGCTCAAGTCCGCGACCAACGCCGCGGCCAGCGGAGACCTGGCGCGCGCGGTGCACCAGCTGCGCCGGGTCAGCGCGGTGCTCACCGACGACTACGGCCCGGAACTGGTCTGCCGGATCCGCGAGCGGCTGGGGTTCTACTACCTGCAGCTGGACGCGGTGGACGAGGCCGCGGAGGCGGCCCGCGCGGCGATCGAGGCGATGCCGGCCGAGCCGCCGACCTGGGAACGCGCCCGGGCCATGGCCACCTACGCCAACGTGCTGCTCGCCACCGACGACGAGCGGGCGCGCGAGCAGGCGCAGTGCGCGCGGACGGTCGCGCAGGCGGCCGGGGCCCCGTGGGTCGAGGCCGACGCCCTGGTGACGCTGGGCCAGGTCAGCGAGCGGAGCGGGGACGAGGAGGAGATGTTCGAGCAGTTCGCCGCCGCGCACCGGCAGGCCGGGCAGGCCCAGGTGCTCGGCGTGGAGCTGCGGGCGGCGTTCCACCTGGCCCGGGCCCGGCTGGAGCGAGGCGACCTGACCGCGGCCGCGACGATCGCGCACGAGGGCTTCAGCCGGGCGGAGAAGGCCGGCCTCGCCCGTGGCCCGTACGGCACCGACCTGCAGTACCAGCACTACCTGGCGCATTACGGCGACGGCGACTGGGATCACGCGCAGGAGCTCGCCGACGGGTTCGGCGTCAGGGTCACCACCAGCGCGGAGGCCGAGCTGTCCGCGATGGCGCTGTTCATCGACGTGGCCAGGGGACACGACGCGGTGATCGCCGAGCGGCGCCGGTGGCTGGAGCCGATCTGGCCGGCCGCGGAGTTCGCCGAGTACACCGCGCGCGGCCTGCTGGCCGAGCACGCCCTGTGGCATGGTGACGCCGAGACGGCACTGGCCGAGATCGGCGCGGCCATCCAGGCCGAGGCGGACGCCGACGAGGACTACGGGCCGCCGGTCATCCGGCTGGCCGCGATCGGGTTGTGCGCCCGGGCCGGCCGGGCCGTAGTGGCCCGAGGTGCCGGCGACCAGACAGCGCTGCAGGCCGAGATCGACGCGGCCAGGGAGTTGATCGAGGCGGCCAGGACCGGTGCCGAGCACCGGCGCAGGCCCAACGCCATCCTGGGCGTGGAGGGCCGGGCCTGGCTGGCCCGCGCCGAGGCCGAGTGGCACCGCGTCACCGGCGAGAACTCGCCCGAGGTCTGGGAGTCCGTGCTGGCCGCCTTCGATCACGGGTACGTCTACGAGGCCGCCCGCGCGCGCTGGCGGCTGGCCGAAGCGCTGGCCGAGGCGGGCCGGCGCGACGAGGCGCAGCTGGAATGGGACAAGGCCGCGGCGGTGGCCGACCGGCTGGGCGCGCTGCCGCTGCGGGAGGCGCTCGATGACCTGGCCCGCCGGGCCAGGCTGGGACACGGCCAGCCGGGCTGGGCCGGCGGCAGGCCGGGCAAGCTGGCCGGCCTGACCAGCCGGGAGCGCGAGGTGCTGCGGCTGATCGTGGCGGGCCGCAGCAACCGGGAGATCGGCGCGACGCTGTTCATCGCGCCCAAGACGGCCAGCGTGCACGTGTCGAACATCCTGGCCAAGCTCGGCGCGGCCAGCCGCACCGAGGCCGCGGCCATCGCGCACTCCGAAGGGCTGACCGCGGTCGCCGGCTAGCCGGCGGTTAGCCGGCCGGGGCCAGCGCGTCCAGGATCTCGCCGGCCCTCCGGGCCGCCGCCGCCGGATCGGCGTCCGGCGAGCCGATCTGCGGGTCCCAGTTGAGGTCGTAGAAGACCTCGGTGACCCCGCGTTCGGCCAGCCAGCCGGTGTCGGCGCGGATCTGGTCGTAGGAACCGGAGAGCAGCAGCCGCTCGCCGTGCGAGCCGACGGCTTCCGCCCCGGCCCTGACCACGCCGCGGCAGATGATCCGCACCGCGTCAGGGTCCCGGCCCGCGTCCCTGGCGGCGGACTTGACCACCTCGACGCCGTCGGCGATCCGGGCCAGGTCGGTCCGGCTGGCCGTCAGCCAGCCGTCGGCGATCCGCCCGGCCCG
>DASXME010000184.1:0-6313 GCA_036495825.1 Streptosporangiaceae bacterium | reverse complement strand
GGCACAGCTGGGCGGTCGAGTCCACGCCCAACCCGTCCGGCGCCCTGGCGAGCTATCTGAACGGGGTCTCCTGCGTCTCGGCGGACAGCTGCACGGCAGTCGGCAGCTATCACCCCGCCCGCTCTGGCCGGAACGTCACGCTGGCCGAGCACTGGGACGGCAGCACGTGGGCCATCCAGGCCACCCGCAACCCGTCCGGCTCCTCCGACAGCTCCCTGCTCGCGGTGTCGTGTGCCTCGGCCGCCAGCTGCACGGCGGCGGGGCACGCCGGCAGCAGCCGCGTCAATGTCCTGCTGGCCGAGCACTGGGACGGCGCGCGGTGGGCCATCCAGGCGACTCCCGCTCCGTCCGGCTCGGCCGCCAGCGGGTTCTTCGGCGTCTCGTGCGCCGGCAGCCAGTGCACCGCGGCCGGGTTCTCCAGTGGCTCCAGCGGCTCCAGTGGCTCGGGCGGCGACCTGACCCTGGCCGAGCGCTGGAGCGGCGGCAGCTGGTCGGTCCAGCCGACGCCCGATCCCGCCGGGGCCGCCGACAGCGTCTTCTACGGCATCTCCTGCGATCAGGCCGCCGCGTGCACCGCGGCCGGAGAGTACGTCACCTCGTCCGGCGCCACCGACGCGCTGGCCGAGTCCTGGGACGGCAGCACGTGGACCGTCCAGGCCACGCCCAGCCCGTCCGCGGCGTCCGTCCCCAGCAGCGCCCTGGGCGGGGTCTCCTGCATCACGGCGGCCGCCTGCACCGCGGTCGGCGAATATCTCAGCGGCAAGCACTTCCTGACGCTCGCCGAGCGCGGCTAGCGCCAGCCGGCACTAGTATCAGGCGGCGATGGGCAACACACTCGTCGTCACCAACGACTTCCCGCCCCGGGAGGGCGGCATCCAGTCGTTCGTGCACGCGCTCGCGTCCCGGCTCCCCCGCGGCACCGTCACCGTATACGCGCCGTCCTGGGACGGCGCGGCCGCCTTTGACGCGGGCCAGCCGATGCGGGTGATCCGGCACCCCACCTCGCTCATGCTGCCCGAGCCGTCGGTGGCCCGCCGGGCGGTCGCGGCGCTCAGGCAGAACGACTGCGACACGGTGCTGTTCGGCGCGGCCGCGCCGCTCGGCCTGCTCGCCCCCGCGCTGCGCCGGGCCGGGGCCAGCCGGATCGTGGCCCTCACGCACGGCCATGAGGCGGGCTGGGCGGCGCTGCCCGGCGCCCGCCAGCTGCTGCGCCGGATCGGCGACTCCGTCGACGTGGTCACCTACCTGGGCGACTACACGAGGGTCCGGCTGGCCCGGGTGCTGTCCGCGGCGGCGGCCGCGCGCATGGTGCGGCTCGCGCCCGGCGTCGATGTGACCGCCTTCCGGCCGGGCGCCGGCGGGGCCCTGGTCAGGAAGCGGCTTGGCCTCGACGGCAGGCCGGTCGTGATCTGCGTGTCCCGGCTTAAGCCGCGCAAGGGCCAGGACACGCTCATCCAGGCCTGGCCGCAGGTCCTCGCCGCAGTGCCTGATGCTGCACTGCTGCTGGTCGGGAGCGGACCGTTCGGGGGAAATCTGCGCCAGCTCGCCGGGCGGCTCGGCGTGACCGAATCGGTGCTGTTCGCCGGCTCCGTTCCCTGGCCAGACCTGCCCGGCTACTACGACGCCGGCAACGTGTTCGCGATGCCGTGCCGGACGCGCAGGCGCGGGCTTGACGTTGAGGGCCTGGGCATCGTCTACCTAGAGGCGTCCGCGACCGGGCTGCCGGTGATCGGCGGCGACTCCGGCGGCGCACCCGACGCCATCCGGCACGGCGAGACCGGCTACGTCGTGCCCGGTCACAGCGTCTCCGCCGTGGCGGACCGGATCACCGAGCTGGTCAGCGACCCGGCCCGGGCCCGGGCCATGGGCGAGCGGGGCCTGGACTGGGCGCGCCGCGAGTGGAGCTGGGACCTGGTGGCCGGCCGCCTGGCCGGCATCCTGCGCGGCTGAGTGCCGTCAGGCGGTCAGTACCGTCAGTGCCATCAGTGCCGTCAGGGGGTCAGGGGTAGAGCGCCTCGATGTCGGCGGCGCGCTCCTTGGCCACGATGCTGCGGCGGAGCTTGAGCGATGGCGTCAGCTGCCCCCCAGCCTCGGTGAAGTCGGTGTCGAGCACGAGGAACCGCCGGATCGACTCCGCCTTGGACACCGCCTTGTTGGCGTCATCGACCGCCGTCTGGATGTCGGCGAGCAGGTCAGGGTCGGCGGTCAGGCTGGCCACGGTCGCGTCGCCCGGCTTGCCGTGCTGCTCCTTCCAGTACGGCAGCGTCTCCTCGTCGATGGTGACCAGCGCCGCGACGTAAGGCCGGTTGTCGCCGACCACCATGCACTGGCTGATCAGCGGGTGGGCGCGCAGCCTGTCCTCGAGCACGGCGGGCGAGACGTTCTTGCCGCCCGCGGTGACGATGAGCTCCTTCTTCCGGCCGGTGATGCGCAGGAAGCCTTCGTCGTCGAGAGCGCCGATGTCGCCGGTGTGAATCCAGCCGTCGGCGTCGAGGACTTCGGACGTCGCGGCCTCGTTGCGCCAGTAGCCGGGGAAGGTCATCGCGCCCTTGAGCAGGATCTCGCCGTCATCGGCGATCTTCACGCTGGCGCCCGGAATCGGCAGGCCGGCCGATCCGATCCTGTTGCGGCTCGGCATGTTGACGGTCGCCGCGGCCGTGGTCTCCGTCATCCCGTACCCCTCGAGGATCGTGATCCCCGCGCCGCGGAAGAAATGGCCGAGCCGCTCGCCGAGCGCGGCGCCGCCGGAGATGGCGTACTGCACCTCGCCGCCGATCGCGTGCCGGATCTTCCCGTAGACCAGCCGCTCGAACAGGCCATGGCGAAGGGTGAGGGCCAGGCCGGGGCCGCCGCTGCCGTGCGCCTGGGCGCTGAGGGCCTGGCTGTACTGGATCGCGGTGTCGGCCGCCGCCTGGAAGATCCGGCTCTTGGCCGGGCTGGCCGCGGCCTGCTGCTGGGCGCTGTTGAAGACCTTCTCGAACACCCGGGGGACGGCGAGCAGGAATGTGGGCTTGAACGAGGCGAGGTCGGGCAGCAGGTTCCCGATGTTCGAGGTGTGCCCGAGCACGACCCCGGCCTCCAGGCAGCCCACCTGGATTATGCGGGCGAACGCGTGCGCGAGCGGGAGGAACAGCAGGGTCGAGCCGCTGTTGATGTCGAACACCTCGGTGAGCGCCCCGGCGGTCGCGGTCCGCGCGTCGAAGAGCAGGTTTCCGTGGGTCAGCTGGCAGCCTTTCGGGCGGCCGGTAGTGCCCGAGGTGTAGATGATCGTCGCCACGTCCGGCGCGGTCAGGCTGTGCCGCCGCTCCTCGACCTGGTCGTCGCCGACGCCGGCGCCCTGGGCCGCGAGCGCCGCCAGCGTCCGGCTGTCCGGCCCGCCGCTGTCGATCCGCCAGGTCAGCTTGAGGTCGGGCAGCCGGTCTCGTACCGAGTCGATGACCTTCTCGTGCGCCTCGGTCTCCGCGAACACGGCCCCGGCGCCGGAGTTGGTGATGATCCACTCGACCTGCTCGGCGGAGGACGTCTCGTAGATCGGCACGGGCACGGCGCCGGCCGTCCAGACCGCGTAGTCGATCATGGTCCACTCGTAGCGGGTCCGCGACATGATGGCCACCCGGTCGCCCGGCTGGATTCCGGCCGCGATCAGGCCCTTGGCGAGCGGCACCACGTCGTCACGAAACTCCCGGCATGTGACGTCCTGCCAGCCTTGCTGGCCGTCCTGCAGCCTGCGCCGCATCATGACGGCGTGCGGCTCCTCCGCTGCGCGGCGGAAGACCATGTCGGCCAGGTTCGCGGCCGCAGGGATGTCGATCAGGGCCGGAGTGCTGTACTCGCGCACGACGCCTCCCGTTCAGGTTCTCCTGTGATGGACGCTACCGCGATTGGCTACTGGTGGGTAGCTGCGCCCCCGAACCGCCGGCAACCTCCTGAAGGCTCCTAGTCTGGCTGGAATGCGGGTCCATGTGGTGAGCGACGTGCACGGCCGGGTCGACGCGCTGGCCCGGTCGGGTGACGGCGCCGACGCGGTTATCTGCCTCGGTGACCTGCTGCTCTTCCTGGACTACGCCGACGACCGGGGCGGCATCTTCGCCGAGCTGTTCGGCGCCGACGAGGCGGCCAGGCTGATCGAGCTGCGCACGGCGCAGCGGTTCGACGAGGCCCGCGCGATGTCGATGCGGCTGCTGGCCGGGCTGGGCGGAGATCCGGCCGACCACTTCCGCGCGGCGGCGGACCGGCAGTACGCCAGGCTGTTCGCGGCGCTGCCCGAGCCCGCGTACCTGACCTATGGCAACGTGGATCTGCCCGGCATGTGGGCGGCGCACCTCAAGCCGGGGCACCGCGTGCTCGACGGCGAGCGCGCCGAGCTCGACGGCTGGACGTTCGGGTTCGTCGGCGGCGGGCTGCGCTCGCGCTACCGCACCCCGCATGAGCTGGACGATGACGCCTATGCCGCCAAGGTCGCCGCGGTCGGGGCGGTCGACGTGCTCTGCACGCACATCCCGCCGGCCGTTCCCGAGCTGCTCTACGACACGGTCGCGCGCAGGCTGGAGCGGGGCAGCGAGGTCCTGCTGGACGCGGTCAGGAAGACCCAGCCCCGGCTGGCGCTGTTCGGGCACGTTCACCAGCCGCTGGCGCGGCGGGTGCGGGTGGGCAGGACCGAGTGCATCAACGTCGGCCACTTCGCCGGGAGCGGCTCCCCCTACGTGCTCGAGTGGTAACGGGCCGTGCCGGCCGGGTGCCTGCGGCTTCCGAGTACTATCGCGTTAGCGGTAAGCTCCGAACATGGGCAGCCGGACCACTTCACGCATCACCGTGGCCGCGTCGAAGGCCGACGTGATGGCGGTCATCGCAGACTTTGCCTGCTACCCGGAGTGGGTGACGGCGATGCGATCCGCTGACGTGCTGGAGACCGGCGAGGGCGGCCGGGCGCGCACCGTGCGGTTCCAGCTGGACGCCGGGCTGGTGCGCGACTCCTACACGCTGGCCTACGACTGGGACGGCGACGCGGCGGTCAGCTGGCAGCTGGCCGAGCCCGGGTCGGTCATCGCGGAGATGACCGGCGCCTACCAGCTGGCCGAGCTCGATGCGGGTTCCGAGGTCAACTACGAGCTGACCGTGGATGTGCGGATGCCGGTGCCAGGACTGCTCAAGCGCAAGGCCGAGAAAATGATCATCGATACCGCGTTGCGGGGGCTCAAGGCACGTGCCGAGTCCCGCACCGACGGCGAAAGCAGGGGAGGCGCCAGATGACCGAGCGCAGCGGGTCTTCAGGTGACGGCGGGTCTTCAGGCGGCGGCGGATCTTCAGGCGGCGGCGGCTCCTCGGGCAGCGACCCGATCGGCGACCTCCAGCGGTGGCTGATGCGCAGGAGCGCGCGCGGGCTCGGCAACCAGCTGAAGGACCAGGCCCGCCGGACGATCGGCGGCGGCAGCAGCAGCAAGCGGGCCGGCGACGTCTGGGAGGTCGCCACCGCCGAGCCGCTGCCGGGCGAGGCGCCCGAGTGCGCCTGGTGCCCGGTGTGCCGGGCCGCGCGCAAGCTCCGCGACTCGGGGCCCGGGCTGGCCTCGCACGTCGCCGGGGCCGGCGACGCGCTGTTCTCGGTGGCGCAGGACACGCTGGCCGCGTTCGAGGCGTCGCTGGCCGCCAGGCCGCCGGCCAACAGCAGGCAGGAGAGTCGGCCCGCGCCGGACAGGACACGGCAGAGCGGAACGCAGGCCGGCCGTCCGGACGCGAGCCGGCCCGGGGCAGCCCGGCCGACCGCGAGCTGGTCGGACGCCACCCGGCCGGATCCGGGCGGCTCGAGTGGCCCAAGTGGCCCGGGCGTGGGATGGCCGGACGCGAGCTTGCCGGAGCCGGGCAGCCCAGCCAGGAGCTGGCCGGACGCCGGCCAGCCAGCGCCCAGCAGGCCAGCGGCGAGCGGCCCGGACGCGAGCGCGGCAGAGCCCAGCAGCAGCCCGGAGCCGACGAGCGGGCCGGATGCGAGCCTGCCGGAGCCGAGCGAGCCGGGCGCGAGCGGGCTCGCTCAGAACGGGCCGGAGGCGAGCGGGACGTCCAGCGATCAGGCATCGTCGCCGGACAAGCCCGACGATCGGGATTGATGTCGGGGCACCAACGCGACCGCGACTTTGCCGAGGTCATGATCGCGGCGCTCGGCACCGACGCGGGCATCGCGGGCGCGGCCGACCTGGCCAGGCTGGGCTAAAGCTACAACGCTAAAGCGCAGGGATCAGACCACGGCGCCGTCGTCGGAATCTGAGTCGTTCCGGTCGTCGCCGACCCGCAGGACCAGGATCGTGAAGCCCGCGATGAACGC
>DASXME010000183.1:0-5775 GCA_036495825.1 Streptosporangiaceae bacterium | reverse complement strand
GGCATGCGCGAGCGCGGCCTGGAGATCGTCTCCTGCCCGTCCTGCGGCCGCGCCCAGGTGGACGTGTACACGCTCGCCGATCAGGTGACGGCCGGCCTGGAGGGGCTGGACGTGCCGCTGCGGGTCGCGGTGATGGGCTGCGTGGTGAACGGGCCGGGCGAGGCGCGCGAGGCTGACCTGGGCGTGGCTTCGGGTAACGGCAAGGGCCAGATCTTCGTCAAGGGCGAGGTGGTCAAGACCGTGCCCGAGTCGCAGATCGTGGAGACCCTCATCGAAGAGGCCATGAAGCTCGCCGACCTGAACGAAGACGGCGAGCCCATCCACGGCACCCCCCAGGTCACCGTTTCGTGACGTTGCGAACACGGATAGTTACCTGACGGACCGGGCTGGTCCGCGGATCGGGCAAGATAGCTGCATGCCATTTCGCCGCGGGCCGCGGGCCCGTGTGATGACCCTGGCGGCCTGCGCTGCGATCGCGCTGGCGGCCTGCAGCTCCGCCGGGCCGCTGTCGGACAAGCCACTGCCGGACAATCCGGTGTCGTCTGGCTCGGCCCCGGCTGGATCAGCCGTAGGGTCGGCCCTGCACTGGCACTCGTGCCCCGCCGCCGCGGGGCCCAGGGTGCAGTGCGCCGGCGTGCAGGTGCCGCTGGACTACAGCCACCCGGGCGGCCGGAAGATCACCCTGGCGCTGTCGCGGGTGCAGGCGACCGCCCCGGCCAGCCAGCGCCAGGGCGCGCTGCTGGTCAACCCCGGGGGCCCCGGCGGCAGCGGCCTCGGCCTGGCCGGCTTCGTGGCCAGCGGCCTGGACCCCAAGGTAGCCGCCGACTACGACATCATCGGCTTCGACCCGCGCGGGGTGGGATCGAGCACGCCCGCGCTGCACTGCGATCCCGGCTTCTTCTCGGGCGTGCGGCCCGACTACATCCCGGCCAGCCAGGCGGCCGAGCGGGTCCTGGAGAACCGGGCCAGGACGTACGCGGCCGACTGCGAGAAGAGCTTCGGCTGGCTGCTGCCGTACATGACGACGGTGGACGTGGCCAAGGACGTGGATTCCATCCGGGCCGCGCTCGGCCAGCAGAAGATCAGCTACTTCGCGTACTCGTACGGGACCTACATCGGCGAGGTGTACGCCACGCTGTTCCCGCAGCGGGTCCGCCGGATGGTGCTGGACAGCACGGTTGACCCGGACGGCGTCTGGTACGCCGACAACATCAACCAGGACTTCGCCTTCCAGGGCCGGATGGAAGCCTTCTTCGCCTGGATCGCGAGCAACAACGGCACCTACCGGCTCGGCTCCACCGCGGCCCAGGTCCAGCAGGCCTGGTACCGGATACGCAACCGGCTGGTATCGCACCCGATCGACGGCCCGACCGGCCGCCCGCTGATCGGCCCGGACGAATACGACGACACGTTCCAGCAGGGCGGGTACAACGACAGCCTGTGGCCGGGCCTGGCCAGCGCCTTCGACGGCTACTACCACAGCGGCTCGGTCGGCGCGATGATCAGCCAGTTTCATCAGAACGGCGTGCAGAACGAGAACGAGTTCGCCGTCTACAACGCGGTCCAGTGCAGCGACGTGAACTGGCCGCGCAGCTGGGCGCAGTGGGACGCCGACGCGCGGCGGGTGTACCGCACGGCTCCGTTCGAGGCGTGGGGCAACGCCTGGTTCAACGCCTCGTGCGCGTTCTGGCCGCGGCGCGGCCCGGCGCAGCCGATGCGGATCGGCAGCGCCGGGCTGCCGGGCATCCTCATGCTGCAGGGAACGCTCGACCCGGCCACGCCGTATGCGGGCGCGATGGTGGCGCACCGGCTGCTGCCGAGTTCCCGGATGGTCATCGTCGCGGGCGGCGGCAACCACGGCCAGTCGCTCGCGTTCCCGCCGAACGGCTGCGTGAACGGCTACCTGGACCGCTACCTGGCCACCGGCGTGCTGCCGCCCTCGCGCGGCCCCGGAGCGGTCAGCGCCACCTGCGCCGCGCTCCCGCCGCCGTCCGCGGCCGGCTGAGGGCCAACATCCGGGTCAGGGCGGTAACACCGGCTGGTACCGATACCCTGGGAGGGTGCTTCGAGTCAAGGCGCCGTGGTCAACACCGTTGCGCCTGCTCGGTGACCGTGATCGTGGCGAGGCGATCGCCCTGTGTGACCGCGATCCGGTCGCGAACGTCTTCGTCTCCTCCCGGGTGCGGACGGCCGGGCTCGACCCGGCCCGGCTCGGCGCGCAGGTCTGGGGCTACACGGCCGACGGGCGGCTCACCTCGCTCTGCTACGCGGGGGCGAACCTGGTGCCGGTCGAGGCCAGCGGCGAGGCGATCGCCGCGTTCGCCGAGCGCGCCCGCGCGCAGGGCAGGCGCTGTTCCTCCATCGTGGGGCCGGCCCCCGCCGTGGCCGAGATGTGGCGGCTGCTGGCGCCGCACTGGAGCCGTCCCCGTGAGGTCCGCGCCCAGCAGCCGGTGATGGCGATCTCCAGCACGCCGCTGGTGGCGCCGGATCCGCTGGTGCGCATGGTCAGGCCGGAGCAGCTGGACGTGGTGTTCCCGGCCAGCGTGGCCATGTTCACCGAAGAGGTGGGGATATCCCCGGTCGGTCCCGACGGCGGCGCCGGCTACCGCGCCAGGGTGGCCGAGCTCATCGCGGCCGGCCGGTCGTTCGCCCGGATCGAGCAGGGCAAGGTGATCTTCAAGGCGGAGATCGGCGCGGTCACCCCGCACGCCTGCCAGGTGCAGGGAGTGTGGGTCCGGCCCGAGCTGCGCGGCCGCGGGCTGGCCGCCCAGGGCGTGGCCGCCGTTGTAGCCGACGCGCTACGCAGCGTGGCGCCGGTCGTCTCGCTCTACGTCAACGACTTCAACGCGCCCGCCCGCGCGGCCTACCGGCGCGTCGGCTTCACCGAGGTGGGCACGTTCTCGTCGGTGCTCTTCTAGGCGCAGGTAGCAGGCCTGTCAGGGCTGGCTCGTCTGGCCTGTCCACCTGGCGATTCGCCCGTGGTTCAGATCTTTGCGCACAGCCGGGGGCTAACGCCGTAGCATGGTAGCCGTATATCGCATAAAGGTCGCACAGGTAGGCAATTGAATTCAGTGACCGATACGACACAGGACGCGTACCGCCAGGCCGCTGCGACCTATCTCCGCGAACTGCTGCTCCGGCCGGGCCGGTACCGCCGGCGCTGGGAGCAGTACGCCGAACGGAGCAGGCCGGGCCGGGTGAATCAGCTCGCCGTAGCCGAGGTGCTTGCCCGGTACCGGTGGAGTCACCCGCGCGCCGAAGGCGACACCGACCTGCTGGCCCGCCAGCTCAAGGACACCGTGCTGCGGGCGATGTCCGGCAAGATGCTGAGCAGCGCGACGCTGTCGCTGTTCGTAGAGGCATTCGGCTTCAGCGACGCCGAGGCGCAGCGGCTGCGCCGGCTGTGGGCGGGATCGGACCGGATCAGCGTCCTGTCCGGCCCGCGGGCGATGCGCCCGGAAGCCACGGCCATGCTGACCGGAAGCCTCGGCACGCCCGCGTACCAGACCGTTTCGCTGCACGATCACGTCACCGTCGGCGCCGACGGCCTGGCCCTGCGGGTCCGCACGCTGAGGGTGATCGAGGCCATTGCCGACGGCGTGGACCGCATCCCGTTCATGCACGACACCGACGTGCTGACGCTCGAGGTCGGGCAGGGCTGCAAGGGCGTTTCCGGCTATCTCCACCAGATCGAAGAGAGCATATACAGCACCGACATCCTGCTGGCGAAGACACTGATGCTCGGCGAGACGCTGACTCTCGAATACTGGACCACGTACCACTACCTCGACGACCGGGCCAACGAGCGGGACCGCCAGTACCGTCGCGCCATGATGAGGCGCGCGGAGAACTATGACATCAGGGTCGAATTTCATCCGGATCAGCTGCCGAACGGCGTCTGGTGGGCCGTCTGGAACGGCATGGACGGCGATGTGATCGGCAAAGAGGCGGTCACGCTCGACAGCCAGCATTCGGTCCACCGGTACATGCGCGTTGTCGAGAAGACCGTCGTCGGCTTCTACTGGGAGTGGTGAGGCGTTCCGCTAGCCTCATGCCATGGATCACCTGGGGGAGCCGGCCGCCCGGCGGGTGGCCGCCCGAAGGGCGGTCGTGATGTGCGGCGAGGCCGCCCGGCAGGGCGCGGCCAGCCTGGCCGCGGCGCCGGATGAGGTCATCGATGACGCGCTGCGCCGGATGGCCGGCCTGCTGACCGAGCGGGCCGGGCCGATCCTGCAGGCCAACGCCGCCGACATGACCAAGGGCGCTGAGCAGGGTCTCGGCCGCGGGCTGCTCGATCGGCTCAGGCTCGACGTCGGCCGGCTGACCGCTACAGCAGGCCAGCTCGACCGCCTCGCCGGAATACATTTTCCTCCTTACGATGCCCAGCTGACCGAGCTGCCCGGCGGGTTGCGCCTCACCGAGCGGCGAATTCCGATCGGCGTGGTCGGCGCCAACTTCGAGGCTCGCCCCGCCGTCACGGTCGACGTCGCGTCGCAGCTGCTCAAGTCGCGTAACGCGGGCGTGCTGCGCACCGGAGGGGCGGCGCTCGCCTCGGCGGCCGCGCTGTTCGATCACGCGATCTCGCCGGCCCTGGAAGGCGCGGGGATCAGCCCGGCCGCGCTGCAGCTGATCCGCACCGCGGACCATGCCGCGGCGACCGAACTGGTCCGCCAGCCCGGCCTGATCCCGCTGGTGATCCTGCGCGGCAGCGGCGAGACCACCAGGACGCTCGCCGCCGAAGCCGCCCGCTGCGGCGTCCACACGCTGGCGCACGCGGACGGCGGCGGCGTGCTCTACCTCGACCGCGCGGCCGGGCCCGCCGAGGCCAGCGTGCTGATCATCGAAAGCCTGGACCGGCTCGGCGTCTGCAACCGGCTGAACCTGCTGCTGATCTGCTCCGCCGTCTGGGACGAGCTGCTGCCGGTCGCCCTGGCCGCGCTGGCGGCCAGGGACGTCGCCGCGTCGCTGCCGCCGCACGATCACCCGCTCGGGCACGAGTGGGCGCTCGACTCGGGCCGCGAGGCCACGGTGACGATCGCCCCGGTGGCCGGCCCGGCCGCCGCGGCCAGCCTGGCGAACACCGAGACCTCGGGTCTGGCCGCCGCGATCGTCACCGCGGATCCGGCCGCGGCGCGGCAGTTCCTCGACGCCTACACCGGAACCGGCGCGTTCTGGAACGTGAGCACCAGGCTGCTGGACGGGTTCAAGCTCCGCGGCGTGCCCGAAACCGGCATCAACGTCGATCACGTGCCCGGCCCGCGCGGCCCGGTCACCTTCGCCGACCTCTGCCTGCGCCAGTACGTCGTCACCCCGGCCTGACGGCACAAGGCGAAGACTTGGGTATGTGGGAGCAGCCCCAACTCTTCGCCATCACGGCCGGCCGCCGTCGGGGCGAAATTCAGGTGACCTGGCGGTTACCGGTTGCTAGGCTGCTGGACCTTCTGCCATAACCCCGACGCCATCGAGGAGATGAGCCGTGCCCGCCAGCAGCCGCACAGACAAGGAGCCCGCCGAAACCGATTCCGACCCCCGCCCGGCAGCCAGCCCCGAAGCGGGCGACCCCGGGGCGGCCGACCCGCTGGCCGCCGACCCGGTGATCGGCGCCGAGCGGGACCATCTGGCCCGGTCCCGCACGTTCCTGCGGCTGATGCGCGAGGACGTGCTCTCGCTCAACGCGCTCGGCGGGGACCCGGTGTCCGAGGAGTACCTGAAGGCCGACCTGTACCGGCGCGCCGAGGCGCTCGTCGACCTGCCCGACACGCCGCTGTTCTTCGG
>DASXME010000182.1:0-2120 GCA_036495825.1 Streptosporangiaceae bacterium | reverse complement strand
GGCGGCCTCGATGCCGACGCGGTGCAGGCTCACCTGGTCGGCACCAGCGTCGTTGGACGAGACGAGGAGCACCTGCTCGGCATCCTCGAACGAGTCCAGGAGCGCCGCCGGGTCGTCATAGGAGCCGCGCCGCACGCGGACGCCGCGGTCGGCGAGGTGCTGCGCTTTCGTGACGTCGCGGACGCTCACGCCGATCCGGTCCGCGGGCACGAGCTTGAGCAGGTGCTCGACGGTGGCGCCGTTGAGGGCGCCGGTGGCGCCGGTAACGATGATCATGTGCTGCCGTCCTTCGCGTTATCAGTGATACGTCCTTTACGCTATCAATGGAAATGAGCTGTTCGCAAGGAACTGTTATCATCGTTAACGTGAGGAAGCAGGACCCTGGGTCGTCACGCGACCGGACCCGGGCGCAGCTCGTTGAGGTCGCCGCGGGCCTGCTGGCCACCGCGGGGCCGGACGCGGTAACCACCCGGTCGGTGGCATTGGCAGCCGGCGTGCAGGCGCCCACCATCTACCGGATCTTCGGCGATAAGAACGGGCTGCTCGACGCCGTCGTCGAGCACGGGTTCGCCAGTTATGTGGCGCGCAAGCCCCCGGCCGACGCAATGGCCGACCCGGTCGAGGGCCTGCGCGCCGGGTGGGAGCTCCATGTCGGCTTCGGGCTAGCGAACCCCGAGCTGTTCCGGCTCATGCACACGGCGCTGCGCACCCCGGACGGCCAGGCCATCGTCGCGGCCGGCGCCGAGGTGCTGCGAGCCCGGGTGCACCGGGTGGCCGAGGCGGGACGGCTGCGGGTGACCGAGCGGCGGGCGATCGACCTCATCCGCGCGGCCGGCACCGGCGTCGTGTTCACCCTCATCGACCAGGCCGAGGACGAGCGCGACGACACGCTCGCGGACACGGCGTGGGAATCGGTCTGCGCGGCCATCCTTACCGACGCGACCGCCCCCATTGCGGGCCCGGCGGCCGCGGCCGTGACCTTGCGCGCTGCGCTCCCCGACCTCACGGCGCTCACCGCTGCCGAGCGCGCCCTGCTCGGCGACTGGCTCGACCGGATAGCCGAATCCCAGGCCGGGATCGACCAGTTCCGCGCCGGCGACCGACTGAGCCGTGACGAGGTGCATGACCGTGCGGTTCGCTGACACCTGCGCCTACGACGAGGCCCCTCGCCACTGCCTCCTGCGGGATGGGCGCACCTGATGCCTGGCAGGTGCGGGCTTCGGCTCATATGCTGCGGCTTAGCAGGGTTGGACTGGGAGGCGGTTGGGTGACGACTCCGTTTGTGGGCCGTGCGGGCGAGCTGGCCGCGCTCGCCGCTGACCTGGACGCCGCGGTCGGCGGCCGCGGTGGGGTGGTGCTGGTGGCCGGCGAGCCCGGCATCGGCAAAACCCGGTTGGCCGAGGAACTGGCCAACCGGGCGGCCGGGCGCGGCGCCGCGGTGCTGTGGGGTCGGTGCTGGGAAGGGGCGGGCGCGCCCGCGTTCTGGCCCTGGGTCCAGGTCGTCCGTGGCTATGTGCGGGTCCAGGCCGACGACCCGGCATCGCTGCGTCATGACCTGGGCGGCGGCGCGGCCGACATCGCCCAGCTGGTCCCGGCCGTCCAGAACTGCATTCCGGATCTCCCCGCCCCGCCGCCGCTGGAGCCGGAGGCAGCCCGGTTCCGGCTGTTCGACAGCCTGGCGGGCTTCCTGCGGACGGCGGCCGGGCGCCGGCCGCTGCTGCTGATCCTGGATGACCTGCACTGGGCGGATGTGCCGTCGCTGGCGCTGCTGCGGTTCATGAGCCGAGAGCTGGAGGGCGCCGGCCCGCTGGTGGTGGGCTGCTACCGGCACACAGAGGTGGACCAGGGGCATCCGCTACTGGCCGGCGTGGCCGACCTGACCCGCGGGCAGCACCGCTGGCTACTGCTCGGCGGGCTGGGCCGGCAGGATGTGGCCGACTTCGTCACGCTGGTCGCAGGGACGGAGCCTTCGGCGGAGCTGGCGGCGGAGGTGTACCGGCAGACCGACGGTAACCCCTTCTTCGTCACCGAGGTGGTCCGGCTGCTAGCCAGCCAGGGCCGGCTCGAGCCGACCGCGGGAGGCGCGGCGGTGCTCAAGGGCGTGCTGCCGGAGGGGGTCA
>DASXME010000181.1:0-2767 GCA_036495825.1 Streptosporangiaceae bacterium | reverse complement strand
GTCGCGCCGCAGCAGCCGGACGGCCGCCTCCCAGCCGCCCTTCTCGGTCGGCACGGCGTGCCGCACGGTCAGCCCGATGCCGCGCGCGGCGCAGATCCGCCGGGCGGCCAGCACCCGGCGGTGCACCGTGTCCACGTCCGCCGAGCTGTCGATCAGCGCGATCGAGCTGTGCCCGAGCCCGGTCACGTGGTCGATGAACAGCCGCATCGCGCCCGCCTCGTCCATCACGACGTCGTGCCCCGGCCGCGGGCCTCGGCGGTTGACGTAGACGTGCGGCACGCCGGGCTGATCGGCCGCGTGCTCGGCAATCCGCAGCGAGGTGGCGATCAGCAGGCCGTCGGCCCGCATCTCGTCGATCAGGTACCGGTAGTGCGCAGGCGGCCTGGGGTCCTCGGTCGGCTCCTCCAGCATCATCACGAAGTAGCCGCGCTCGGCCGCCCGGCGCAGCGCGCCGCGCTGGATCTTGACCCAGATCGGATTGCGCAGCAGCGGGATGACGAAGACGAGCGCCCCGGTCCTGGACCGCTTGAGCGCCCGGGCCAGCGCGTTCGGGCGGTAGCCCTGCTGCCGGGCGGCCTGCAGGATCCGCTCGTAGGTCTCCGGCCTGACCGACTGGGTGGGATCGCCGTTGAGCACCCGGGACACCGTCGAATGGTGCACTCCGGCCGCAGCGGCGATGTCGACGAGCCGGGGCGGGCGGTCCGGCTCTCTGGTCACACCGCCTCCGCGATCGTGCGGGTCAGCAGGATCACGGCGCAGAACGAGCGGTAGACCGCCAGCAGGTCGTCGCCGGCGATCACGATCTCGCGCAGGCCCGCCCGCTGCACGCCGCGCACCCAGGTCGCCGCCTCCGCGATGTCGGTGGTCCTGACGGTGATCTCCAGCGTGGCGACCGGGCCGAGCGGCGGCGGGGCGGCCTGCCCGGTGGCGGCCACCGCCTGCTCGGCGACCTCGCGGATCAGCGCGCAGGCCCGGTCCGGGTGCAGGCTGTGCGCCGCCAGCCTGCTGACCGGCTCCTTCACCACCGCCGCGCGGATCCCCGGCAGCAGGGCGGCGGTCTCCTCGCAGGCGACCCGGTCGCCGGTCACCAGCACCACCGGCACGCCGTAATGCGCGGCGACCAGCGCGTTGATCCCCGCCTCGCCGGTCACCGTCCCGTTCAGCCTGGCCTCCGCGACCGCGCGCGGGTTATAGGTGTGCGACAGCCCGGCGGGCGCGCCCACCGAGCCGTGGTAGGAGACGAACAGCACCGAGTCGAAGCTGTCGTCAAGCCCCTGCATCATGTACAGCGGCTTGTGCCGGCCCGAGATGTAAGAAGCCTGGCCGGCCAGCGCGCGGGCCGGCAGGTTGCGCATCAGCGAGTGCGAGTCGTTGACCACGATTTCGGTGCCGCCGCCCGCTAGCGCGCCCTCGATGGCAGCATTGACCTCAGCCAGCAGCAGTTCCCGCCCGGCCGCCGCCTGCGGTCCGTCGCCGACGCACTGCTCCCAGTCAACGACGCCCGCCGTGCCTTCCATATCACTCGACAGGAAGATCTTCATTGCGGCACTCCTTCCGGATATAACAGAAACCGCCCTAATCCTTGCGCATGTGTTACAGCTAAGCCCCGGCAGGCCGGTACTCCCGGCCGGCGAACCGGAAGGAACCGTACATGGCCGCCACGGTGATCCGCCGCACGCTTGATCTCGCCGGGCTTGACGTGCCCGTGGTGGAGGTCACCGGCGCGCTCGACGGCCCCACGCTCACGGTGATCGCCGGGGTGCACGGCTGCGAGTATGCGCCGATGGCCGCGGTACGCCGCTGGACCGCCGAGCTGAAGCCGGACCGGCTGCGCGGCCGGGTGCGGGCGGTGCCGGTGCTGAACCTGCCGGCCTTCGAGGCGCGGTCGCCGTTCGTCGTGCCGCAGGACGGCAAGAACCTCAACCGCTGCTTTCCCGGCGACTCGGCGGGAACGCTCGCCGAGCGGCTGGCCCATGCGACGTTCACCCAGCTCATCGAGGGCTCGGACGCGGTCGTCGACGCGCACGCGGGCGACCTGCCCGAGGCGCTGGAGCCGTTCGCGTTCTACGACGCGGGGCCGGCCGAGGCGCGGGCCCGTGAGCTCGCGGTCGGGTACGGGTTCCGCTACGTCATCCGGCAGCAGCCCGGCCCCGGCCAGACGGTGGCCGGCTCGACCAGCGCGGCCGCCGCGGCGATCGGCGTGCCCGCGGTGATCGCCGAGGCCGGCGGCTACGGCCTGCTCGACGACGCGGCCGTCGAACTGCACGTGCGCGGGCTGTACCGGGTGCTCGACCTGCTGGGCATGGCCCGCGGCGGTGCGTACTGGGAAGACGACCGGCTGCCGGTATACCTGGACCGGTTCATCTGGGTGCGCTGCGGCCAGGCCGGCTGGTGGCAGCCGCGCGCCAGGGTCGGCGACCAGGTCACCGAGGGGGAGTTGATCGGCTCGGTGACCAGCATCGACGGCGCCACCGTGCTGGAGGAGGTGCACGCCCCGGCCGACGGCGTGCTGCTGTTCCTGACCAGCTCGCCCGCCGTGGGCGATGACGGCCTGCTGCTGGGCCTCGGCGCTCGATGATCTGGGGTGGGCCGCGTGCGTTAGGGATGAAATGCTCGTATCTTGGGGTTGACCCTGGCTGTGACCTTGGAGCGGGAACCAGCCAAGTCCCGGTAAGCTGTGTGGCGACCCCGGCGGAGTAGCTCAGACAGGCAGAGCAAGCGGCTCATAATCGCTGTGTCGCCGGTTCAAGTCCGGCCTCCGCTACGA
>DASXME010000180.1:0-26036 GCA_036495825.1 Streptosporangiaceae bacterium | reverse complement strand
TGACTGGACATGAAGATGGTGGTGCCCGCGTCGTTCAGCTCGATCAGCAGCCGCCTGATGTCCCTGATCCCCCGCGGATCCAGGCCGTTGCCCGGTTCGTCGAGTATCAGCAGCCGGGGCTGGCGGATCAGCGCACCGGCCAGGCCCAGGCGCTGCCGCATGCCGAGCGAGTACGCCTTGACCGGCCGGCGATCGATTCCGGCCAGCCCGACGCGCTCCAGCGCCTCGTCCACCCGCTGGCCCCTGGTGCGCCGCGGGCCGCCGGGCCCCGCGGCGTCGAACAGCCGGAGATTGGCCCGGCCGGACATGTGCGGGTACGCGGCCGGCTCCTCGACCAGCGCGCCGATCTGCGGCAGCACCTGGCCGATCCGGCGCGGCACCGGCTGGCCCATGATCTCGATCTCGCCCCTGGTGGCGTAGACGAGGCCGAGCAGCATCCGGACCAGCGTGGTCTTGCCCGAGCCGTTCGGGCCGAGCAGCCCGTAGCGGTCGCCCGCGCGCACGTCGAGGTCGATCGAGTCGACCGCGAGCACGGCGCCGAAGTGCTTGGTCAGGGACCGGGTGACGATCACGCGGTCACCACGGAGCCGCCGCCAGTTCCCTGGCCGCCTGCCCCAGCACCTTCGGGACGACCAGCCCGGCCAGCACGAACGTGCCGATGGCGTTGCGCGGGTGCAGCAGGATGGCCGTGATCAGCGGCGTGCGGACGAGTACGGCCGTGGCGTGGTCCGGCAGGTTCAGCCTGATGCCGCCGTCCAGCTCCGCGCCCGAGATGAGCTGCGTGCCGTTACCGGTGCCGAGCTCGAGCACGGCGAACGTGGCCAGGCCCCGGCCGTAGATGCCGATCTCGCCGAACCCCGCGGGCGTCGGCACCCTGGACCGGCCGGCCAGCTTGCGGGGCAGGATCGCCGGGCCGAGATCGCTGAGCGCGCCCTCCAGGTCCGCGGCGTCGGTCTCGGTGAACGCGGTGCCGGGACCGCGCTGCGGGGTCAGGACGCTCTTCGCCGGATGCCAGGCGTTCACCTGGAGGAACTGGCTCGCCAGCGCGGGCCGTCCCGCGCCGCGGCCGAAGACTTCCACCTGCAGCGCAAGCCCGCTGCCCGGCTCGGCCCAGATGTCGATATGCCCGACGGTGGACGCCGGGTCGGCGGGGATCACCCGCAGCCCGACGGCCGTCAGGCCGGCGATCCGCTGCGGCGGCAGGCCGGTGAACCGGGCGCCGGGGCCGACCGTGCGCAGCAGCCGGGCCGCGAGGGCCGGGGGCACGAGGTCCGCCGGACGGGGCAGCCGGACCGGGTACTGGCCGAAGACTTCGGTCAGCAGGTCGCTGCCGGAATCCCAGATGAAGGTGGAGCGCGGGGTCTGGTACGTGTCGCTCTCGCCCACGTCAGCGAGGACATCGACCCGCCAGCTGTCCTGTGACGCCTGCCAGACGCGCATCCGCGTGATGCCGTCCAGTAGCGAGGTGACCACGGTGAACCCGTTCAGCGGCGGCAGCCCGAACGTCGCGTTGCTCTCCGCGTAGCCGGCGTACGGGAGGCTCGCCGCGGTCAGGATGCGGGCCCGCAACTGGCCGACCGAGACGCGCGGCGCGCTGACCGGCAGCGCGGAATGCAGGGCGGGAAGCGCGCACAGCAGCGCCACGCCACCCGCAACCACCGACCATCTGCGCCTTGTCTGGCCGCTGACCACTCTCACCCGGCGGCCCGGCATGATGATGGGATACCTACCAGCCGCGACGGCGAAACGTCCGTCGCTGAGGGGTTTCGTCCAATCTGGCGGTATCCCACGTCGTAACGATACGATAACCACCGCAGCCGGCCTAGATAACGTTGTCATATGCAACTCCTATGGAAGCAGCCACCGGGCGAACGCCTCTCGCTAACGTGACGGCGCGGGATTCTGACGGCCGGGGCCGGCCCACGATGAAGGATGTGGCGGCTAGAGCGGGCGTCGCGCTCAAGACCGTGTCCCGCGTGGTCAACGACGAGCCCGGCGTGACCCCCGATACCGCCGAACGGGTCCGCTCGGCCATCGACGCCCTCGGCTTCCGCCGCAACGACGGGGCCCGCATACTGCGCAAGGGCCAGACCGCCTCGATCGGGCTGATCATGGAGGACATCGGCGACCCGTTCTACTCGACGCTCTCCCGCGCGGTGGAGGACATCGCGCATCAGCACGGCTCGCTGCTGTTCACCGGGTCCAGCGACGAGGATCCGGCCCGCGAGCGCGAGCTGGCGCTGGCCTTCTGCGCCCGGCGGGTGGACGGCCTGATTATCATCCCGGCCTCGGCAGACCACACGTACCTGACGCCGGAGATCGCGGCCGGGGTGGCCGCGGTGTTCGTGGACCGGCCGGCCGGCCTGATCGAGGCGGACGCGGTCCTGTCCGACAACGTCGGCGGGGCGCGGCTGGGCGTGACGCACCTGATCAGGCAGGGACACCGGCGGATCGGCTTCATCGGCGACGCGCCCGGGATCTACACCGCGGCCCTGCGGTACCGCGGCTACCTGGACGCGATGGCCGCCGCCGGGCTGACCGCGCAGGCGTCCTGGGACAGCATGGCGCCACCGGACGCGCCCGCGATCAGCAAGGCGCTGGCCCGGATGCTCGCCGGGCCGGCCCCGGTCACCGCGCTGTTCTGCGGCAACAACCGGATCACCGTGCTCGCGCTGCGCGAGCTCGCCGCGACCGGGCGCAGGCTGTCACTGGTGGGATTCGACGACTTCGAGCTGGCGGACCTGCTGGCCCCAGGGATCACCGTGGTCGCCCAGGATCCGGGAGAGATGGGCAGGATCGCGGCCGGACTGCTGTTCCGGCGGCTGACCGGGGAGGGCGGCCCGGCCCAGCGGATCGAACTGGCCACCCGGCTGATCGTCCGCGGCTCCGGGGAGATCCCGCCCGGCAGCTGCGGCTGACCGCGGCGGCCGACCGCCGCGGATGGAGCAAGGCGCCTAGAGAACCGTCAGCGAGATGATCGCGAGCAGGACGGCCACGCCGACCACGATGGCGGCCAGCACCATGACCCTGTCCCGCGGTGCCTTCATCTTCCAGCTCGGCTCCGGCTCGCCCGGAGTCTTCTCGACGAAGGCGCGGAACGCCGCCGTGCTCCGGCTCGGGTCCGTCATGTTCTCAGACATGCCGACGACTGTAACGGCTCATGCCCCGCCGTGTTGCGACATCGCCATATCGGCGCGGCCCTGGACCGGCATCGCAACTGGTCAGCGCCTTCGGCCCTCGGGCACGGCTTAGGGAAGCACCCGGGTCAGCCCGGCGTCGCCCCGCTCCACCAGCCGCGACAAGACGATCACGCTCCGGGTGCGCAGCACGATCGGCTCGGCGCTGATCCGCTCGACGACCTGCTCGAAGTGCTGCATGTCGGCGGCCCTGATGTGGATGAGCGCGTCGGCCTCCCCGGTGACCGTGCAGGCCCCGACCACCTCCGGATGCCGGCCCGCGGCGGTGCCGATCTCGGCGGGCGAGGTGCGCCCGCGGCAGAACAGCTCGACGTAGGCCTCGGTGGTCCAGCCGAGCACGGCGGCGTCCACCCGGGCGGAGAAGCCGGTGATCGCACCCGAAGCGCGCAGCCGGTCCACCCGCCGCTTGACGGCGGGCGCGGACAGCCCGACCTTGGCCCCGATCTGGGCGAAACTGGACCGGCCGTCCTCGACCAGCGCGGCAATGATCATCCTGTCGAGGTCATCGAGGCTCACGGCGTACCCCTTCCACGCGTTACCCCATTTTTTCCCTAACGGAGCGGCGCGAGCCGATCGCGCACCCCACGGCCGAGATCATTTCACTCTGCCGCCGACGGGCGAGGAACACGAGGACGGGGCGGCTCGCCGAGCCGCCCCGTTTGAACCAGGAGCTATGCGGTCTGGTAGGCGCTGAGGATGGTTTCGGTAACGGTTGCCCCGGTTATGTCACGGGCGGTGACGCGCAGGCTCACCGGCGCTCCAGCGGGGGCGGTGTAGCTGGCGTGGTAGGTGTTGGTGCAGACCTTGCCATGGCAGATCCGGGTCAGCGTGGCGGGCTGCCAGGTGATGCCGCTGTCGAACGACACCTGAGCCTTGGCGTGGGTCACCGGGAAGGGTGCGCTGGCCGGCAGGTGGTTGACGGCGATGTCCAGTGACTGCGGCCCGGCCGGGGCGGAACCGTTCAGGCTCTCCTTCGCGAGCTGATAGCCCAGCGTCATCATGTCCTGCACCGCGCAGTGGCGGTCGATCCCGTGCGCGAACGTGTCGCGGCAGTAGAACGGGGCGGGCACGGTGGCATGCGGCTCGGCCTTCGACGGCCACGTCCAGGTGTCCTTGCTCGTGCCGGACAGGTTGCTGCCGGGGGCCTTCCGTGACGTGGTCAGGGTGAACTCGATCTGCGTGGGCTTGGGACTGATGGCGGCGGAGGCGTACACATCCGGGAAAAGGGTTGAGTTCACCTTTCTGCTCGCGATCTTGACGCCGTCGGCGTAGATGGCGTAGCTGCCGCTGCCCGTGATGCCGTTGAGCTGGGACAGTCCGCTGCCGACGTGGCCGGGGGTGTCGTCGCTGAACGGCGTGATGTCGAGGATCAGGTCGTTCCCGGCCCGGGAGGCGGAGACCAAGGTGAGCTCGTTGACGCCGGGGGGCGGGTTGGGTGCCGGGTGCAGCGGATAGGCGTTCCAGTTCGTGGTCCGTTCCTGCCCCGCATGGAAAAGCTCCCAGGCAGGCGTTTCCGTCAGCGGGCCGGAGAGGATCTGCGGGCGCCACACCGCAGTCGGCTGAGTCTGGAAGTAGACAGTGCGGTCCCCGGGCATGGGCAGCGGAGTGCTGATGGCGAAGAAGCCGGTCTCGCCGTACTGGCGCGCGGGGCCGCCAAAGGCAAACCAGGGTGCGGTGGTGGCGGTGGCGGAGTAGAAACGCTCGTGCACGGTGGCCAGGTCCGCGGCAGTGACGGCCAGGTGCTGGCTGGCGATCGTGCCGGCGGGCGCGGCGGAGTCCAGCTCGTAGGTGTAGGGCACTGCCTGGCCGGGGGGCGAGTTGAGCTGGGCTGAGGTGGCCGAGTACAGGGTCCCGGTGGTGTGGGTGCGCGCGAGCGGGCTCACCCACAGCGATACACCGCTGACCGTGCCGCAGTCCCAGAATGTCTGGCCGCCAGGCACCGTGTAACTGCTGCCGAAGACGGCATCGGCCAGCACCGCCCGGCGTGGGGTCGCGGCGGTTATCTCGCTGCTGGCGGCGCGGGCGCTGACCGTGGCGGTGGTGTTGCCGGTCACCGTCACCTGGGCCGGGATGTCCATCCGGTAGCTGTTGCGGGTGCTGAACTGGCCGATCAGCCAGTACTTCCCCGCTGGCACACGCATCGTGACCAGGCCGTGCCGGAAGCCCGGGTCCGGGCCGATGGTTTGCTCGTTCCATCTCATGCTGGTGGCGGAGAACACCTGCACGCGGCTGTCGAGGCCCGCAGGCGCGCCGGCCAGGTTGAAGCCTTTGATCGTTAGCGTGTACTTCGGGGCCTTCGGCTGGGCAGGCGCTGCCTGCAGGCCATCTTGCGCGGCGCCGTAGGTGCAGAAAAGCTTCTGCCCGGCGGCCGTGAAGCTGCGGGCTGCATCCGTGTGCCCCGCCGTGGCTGCCCATGGTGCGTCGGCGACGACCCGGCTGCCGTTGCTCAGCGTCAGCGCTGTCGCGCCGGTGGCAGCCGAGGTAGCTGGCGGCTGGCTGACGGCAGCATGCCTGGCGGCCGGAGCAGCGCTGGCGGACGCGGCGAAGCCGGTGATCCCGGTGAGCAGTGCCGCCGCCACGGCGAAGCGCAAGGTGCGGAAAGGTATCACGGAAGCCTCCTTGAGGGCAGGGTGAATCGACCCGGTGAAAGGTGAAACGGAAGGGGTGAAACGAAGGAGGGATAGGTCAGGCGTTCCCGGGCGCTGCCGGGCGGCTGGGAGCATCCGAACCGGCGGGACGCCGGGGCAGCAGCGGAAGCGTCATCGCCGCCAGCAGGATCAGCAGCAGCAGCGGGGCGGCCGCGAGGGTGTCACCGATCGGTCCGGGCAGCGGTGGGTTGATCAGGCTGCACAGATAGATGACGGCCGCTGGGATGAAGGGGACCGCGAGCAGGGCCACTACCCGCCGGTTGGCTGGCGAACTCACCAGCATGATCACCAGTACCGCCACGATGACGGCCACGAGCGTGCCGGTGTACAGCAGCCAAGATGAGTGGAGCAGGGGCCGGATTCCGCCGTTGATCGCGACGCCGAACGCCACGGCGGCGGTGATGAGCAGGGCGCCGGGCCGCCACCGCAGGGCGCGCCATCCTCGTGGCGCGTCTGGGGCGACGAGCAGGACCAGTGCCTCCAGCCCGTACGCGTACAGCGTCACATCTGAATTGGCGCCGCCGAGCAGAGTGTAACCAGCGCTCAGCGAAACCCCGAGATAGGCAAGCGGGACAACGACTGCGAAGACGGCGGCGGTGCGGCGCCACCCCGTCAGGACGAGCGCGGCAAGAATCAGCGCGGGTCCGGGCCCTTGGGTCAGAGCCTGCGTTATGTTGCCATCCACCGCGTACCAGTAGGCGTTGAGCTGGAAACTCTCGACATACCTCCCGGGATCCCCGTAAGCGCCGATGAGGGCATCGGCGGGCGTCCCGAAGCCATACCAGCCGCCGCGCTCCAGGTACCCGATCAGCTTCAAGACCACCATGAGCACCGGGAGCAGCATCCCGATCTGGGCGAACGCGATCGCCCAGGGCTGGCTGTCACCCCGCACGGTCATCCGGATCCTGATCTTCAATGCTGACCACAGCAGGTCAAGCGATTCCCTGACCGCCGGCTGGCTCCGCCCGGGCTCGGCAGCAGCCATCAGCACGCCGAGGATCTCCTCTTCGTGCCGGTCCCGGTACACCGGCGGGTACCACCGCAACAGCCGCCGGTAGGCTCCCTCGAGCCCGCTCGCCGTTGTCATGTCAGGCCCCCGATCGCCCGCCGCCCCAGTCGCTTGGCAGCGATGGCCGCGTTGTGCTGGAGCCGTTCGACTTCCGCGGCGAGCCGGTCGCCGCCGCGCGGGGTGAGCCGGTAATAGCGGCGTAGCCTGCCGTCCACCACCTCCTCCCGGTCGGCCTCGACGAGGCCCTCCGCGACGACCCGGTCCAGCGCGGCGTAGAGCGTGCCTGCCCTGAGCCTGACCCGGCCGCTGGACATTCGCTCAACATCGCCGATGATTCCGTAGCCGTGCTGTGGCCTCTCGGCCAGCGCGGTCAGCAACAGGAACGTCGGTTCATGCAGGGGACGGTCACTCATACCATCATTATATACAGTCAATCTGACTATCACAAGCTGAACGCACGCAACCCGGGCGCAGCTTGCCGGGGCGGGGTCAGCTTGCCGGGGGCGGGGAGCCGGCCAGACGGACGGCGTTGCGACCGGACCGCTTGGCCCGGTACAGCGCGGTGTCGGCGGCGGCCAGCAGGTCGGTCAGGTCGGTGACGCCCTCGACGATCGAGGCCACGCCGATGGAGACCGTGATGTGCGGCGGGTCGCCGGGCGGCGGGTCGGCCGGGGCCGGGATGGGTATCGCGGCCAGCGCGACCCGCAGCCGTTCCGCGATGCGAATGGCCTCGGCCGCGTCGGCGTGCGGGAGCAGGAGCGTGAACTCCTCGCCGCCGAACCGGCCGGCCAGGTCGTACTCGCGCATCCCGGCGGTCAGGATCCGGGCCACCGCCTGCAGCACGCCGTCGCCGGCCAGGTGACCGTAGGTGTCGTTGACCGCCTTGAAGTGGTCGATGTCGACCATCGCCACCGACAGCGGCGTGCGGGTCCTGATCGAGCGGGCGACCTGGACGGCGGCCTCCCGCTGCCAGGTGACGGCGGACAGCAGCCCGGTCTTGGCGTCGGTCCGCGACGCCTGCACGAGCTGGGAGTGCCGCGCGGAGCGCTGCAGCAGCGTGCCGCAGGGCAGTGCCACGATCAGCATCAGCGGGCTGACCGCGGCGGACAGCGCGACCAGCACGCCGACGGACCCCTCGGCGATGTCGTTATACAGGCCGTCGTTACCGCCGAGCAGGTCACGGATGCGGGCTGACGGATCATCCAGCTTGACCGCGGCCAGCACCAGGGCGCTGTTGAGCGTCCAGCGCAGGCACCCGACGGCGATGGCCAGCAGCATCCAGGTCAGCGGGCCCCAGGCCAGCAG
Organism: Streptosporangiaceae bacterium; assembly: GCA_036495825.1. Classification (GTDB taxonomy): domain Bacteria; phylum Actinomycetota; class Actinomycetes; order Streptosporangiales; family Streptosporangiaceae; genus PALSA-505. The sequence continues at coordinate 17,877 of DASXME010000180.1, read as the reverse complement.
CCCGGCGTGACCGGACGGAGCGAACGCGGGCCGGTGCCAGGCGGCGTGGAAGGCCAGCGAGGCGGCGCCGTAGGACAGGCCGACGGCGGCAGCCGAGAACACCCGCCGGTAGGCCAGGCTCCGCCTGACCCGCCACTGGTGAAGCGCGAACACTAGCGCGGCGGCGGCGAGCGCGTAGAACGGCGGCAGCAGCACCGCGGCGGCGAGCTGCCAGACCCCGTGGGCGTCCTTGATACTGCCGGCCGGCTCACCGACCGGACGGATGGCCTCGACCGTGACCGCCCCGAAGGCGAGCAGGAACGCGTAAAGGATCACGTCGCTGAGCCGCCACGGGGTCAGCGCGACGGCGACGGCGAGAGCGGCCGCGCCGGCCGCTATCACAATCAGGACGTAGGCGCGCAGCCGGGACTCGAGATGCCAGACCGGCCAGGCGCGAACTGCCTCTGGCCAGCGAGAACGTGCGGCAGTGATCGAGTCTGCCGGTGCCCGGGTCATATCCGGGGTACACCCTTCGTGCATGCGTTACGTCAATAAGTGGTACCAGTTTGTTACAGGTTAGGAACAGTTGGTGTCAAGGGCCCAGGACCGGGAAGAATGCAAAGCTTGTCCAATGAACCCCCGAACAGGGATGATTCAGGCATAGCCGGAAAATTTGCGACCGGAGGCCGCGCGCTGCACGACGAGCGCGACCAGCGCGGCAAGCAGGCGGCAGGGCATGCCATAGCTACCCATAGTCACAGTCACAGCTGACCAGAAGAGGAGGACTGCGTGATGCGTAACATCTCATGGGGCTGACGAGTCTCTAGGTTCTCACGGTGCGGGGCAAGCGTCAGCGTGCCCCGAGGCTGGCCTACAGCGGCTCGGCTGGCACCTCGCTCGCCCGCCGCGCCGTGTTCGGCACGGTGTAGGAGTACTCCGCGGGGAGTACTCCCGCTGCGTACGCCTAGCCGCCAAGGTGTCTCCCCCGGTACGACGCCGCGAAGCCGCGCGATCAGCAGGATCGAAGTGACCACCTCGCAGCGATGCAAAGGGACACTTCCATGACTGGCCCTGATATGACCAGCACTGACATGCGGCACTCGTATGACGCGGGCCGGATCGGCCTGATCGGCGGGCTCGGGCGCGCCTGCTACCGGCACCGCTGGCTTACCCTGCTGGCCTGGATCGGCGGCGTGGCCTGCCTGGTCGTGCTGTGGATGCAGTTCGGCGCGGCGGCCGACAACAACTTCAGCGGCAGCGATCCGGGCCAGGCCGTGCTCGGCCAGCACTTCCCGCGCCAGTCCGGCGACACGCTCACGCTCGCGATCACCTCCCGGGCCGGCCTCACCTCGCCGGCCGTGCGCGCCCGGGTGACCGGCGCGCTCGTGCCGCTGCGCCGCGAGCCGCACGTCACCGCGGTGAGCGACCCGTACGCCACACAAGGCCAGGTCTCGCGGGACGGGCACATCGCGTTCGCCACCGTGCAGTTCGACCTGCCGTCGGCCAGCATCGCGAACAGCGAGGCGCTGGCGCTGATGGCGGACGCGACCGCCGCCTCGGGTCACGGCGTGACGTTCAGCCTGGGCGGCGACCTGGTGGACGCGGCGGAAACGCCGTACGGCGGCTCGACCGACGGATTCGGCGTGGCCGCGGCCGCGATCATCCTGCTGATCGCGTTCGGCTCGCTGCTGGCCATGGGGCTGCCGGTGGCCACCGCCGTGCTCGGCATCGGCGCCGGGCTGGCGCTGATCGCGCTGCTCGGCCACCTGTTCCCCGCGCCGTCCTTCGCGCCGATCATCGCCTCGCTGATCGGCCTGGGCGTCGGCGTCGACTACGCCTTGTTCATCGTCACCCGCTTCCGTGAGGCGCTGCGAGCCGGAGGAAGGTCGCAGGACGCGACCGTGCTGGCCATGCAGACCGCCGGCCGGTCGGTGCTCACCGCCGGAACGACCGTGGTGATCGGCATGCTCGGCCTGCTCGTGCTGCGCCAGCCGCTGATGACCGGGGTCGCGGTCGCCGCCGCGGCCACCGTCGCGATGACCGTGCTCGCCTCCCTCACCCTGCTGCCCGCGCTGCTCGGCTTCACCGGCACCCGGCTGGCGAGGCCGTCACGGCTGGGCCGGCCTGGGCGCAGAGCGAGCACCCGGCATCGTTCGGAAAATTCAGGGTCTGGAATTGAAGCCCGCCCCGCGGCCGAGCGGTGGGCCGCGGTCGTGCAGCGCCATCCGGTGATCGCCGCCGTGAGCGCCACCGGCCTGATCGCGCTGCTGGCAGCGCCGGCCCTCGGCCTCCAGCTGAACATGCCGGATGAGTCCACGCAGGCCAGGGGCACGATGGGGTATGCGAGCTACTCGGCGATGGCGCGCGGGTTCGGGCCCGGCTTCGACGCGCCGCTGATCGTCGCGGCCGCGCTGCCCCCGGCCGGCGCGCCGGGCGGAACGCTGACCAGCCTGGCCAGCGCGATCCGCCGCACGCCGGGCGTGGCGCGGGTGACGCCGGTGGTCCGCAGCCGGGACGGCCGGGCCGCCATGATGATCGCCTACCCGGCCACCAGCGAGCAGGACCCGGCCACGAACGCGCTGGTCAACCGGATCACCGGCACCGTGCTGCCGCGGGCGACCGCCGGAACCGGCGTGCGGGCCTACCTGACTGGGCCGAACGCCGGCAACGTCACGTTCGCCAACCAGATTTCCAGCCGGCTGCCCTGGCTGATCGGGATCGTGGTCGCGCTGGCCATGGCGCTGCTGCTGGTGGTGTTCCGGTCGGTCACGATCGCGATCAAGGCGGCGGTGATGAACCTGCTGTCGATCTCGGCCGCCTACGGCGTGCTGGTCATGGTGACGCAGAACGGGTGGCTGGGACGGCTGTTCGGCTTCCCCGAGAAGATGCCGGTGACCACCTGGGTGCCGATGTTCCTGTTCGTGATCCTGTTCGGGCTGTCGATGGACTACGAGGTGTTCCTGCTGTCGCGGATCCGCGAGGAGTACCTGGCCAGCGGGGACAACTCGCGCTCGGTGGCCCGCGGGCTGGCCGGCACGGCCCGGGTGATCTCGGCCGCGGCGGCGATCATGGTGGCGGTATTCCTGTCGGTGCTGCTCGGCGCGGACGTCTCGGTCAAGCAGATCGGGCTCGGGCTGGCCGTGGCCGTGCTGATCGACGCCACGGTGGTCCGCCTGGTGCTGGTGCCCGCCGTGATGGAACTGCTCGGCCAGGCCAACTGGTGGCTGCCCGCGCCGCTGGCCCGGGTGCTGCCGCGGCTGTCTGAGGGGGGTCAGGCCGAGCCGGGCTCGGACGGCTCAGGTTCGGATGGCTCGGACGCGGGCTCGGACGCCGCTTCGGAGGAGGCGGGCTCCCGCTCGATCACCACGTCGGCGTCCACCTCGGGCTGCTGAGCGGTCGCCTGCGCGTGCGCCTGCGACACCACGGTCGAGATGTCGCGCGGATAGTGCCGCACGGCGGCGAACATGATCACGCCGCCGAGCGCGTACAGCGGGCAGACCGCGACGATGGCCCAGTGCAGCCCGACCGTGGTGGAGGCGGAGGACGCGTGCGATGCGATCGCGTCCGAGACGACCCCGATGAGGTAGGGCCCGGCGTAGGAGGCGGTCCGCACGAACTGCCTGACCATGGCGCCGCGGCCGCGCAGCTGGGGCGGCACCACGTCGGTACACAGCGCCTCGGCCGGGGCGACCGGCAGCGTGAGCAGGATCCCGCCGATGAAGATCAGCGGAGCGCTGACCCACAGGTTGGTGCTGGCGAAGGCGGGCGCCAGCACCAGCGTCGCGGCGATCGACCCGTAGGCCACGACGTACACCCGGGCGTTCACGTGACCGCGGCGCAGCAGCCGGTCGGCCAGGAAGCCGCCGGACAGGATGCCGATGGCCGAGCCCGCGCCGAGCACCGTGACCAGGGCTCCGGCCAGGGCGGGCCCGACGTGGTGCACGCGCTCGAAGTACGTGACGCCCCAGAACGAGAGCCCGAAGAGCAGCAGCTGGGAGACGGTGAGCGACACCGTGCCAAACCACATCGACGGAATCCGCATCAGGTACCGCAGCGCCTCGCCGAGCCCGACGTCCTCGGCCGGCGGCGGCGGGCCGTGCCGGGGCGGCGGCAGCGCGATATGGCCGCCGACCACGAAGCAGGCCGCGTCAGGGGCGGACGGCCCGACCCCGGCCTGGCTGCTGCCGGCCCGCCGCCGGGCGGCGGCCCGCTCGCCCATCTCCCGGCCGAACTTCGCGTCCTGATGACCCCGGATCGGCTCGTGCACGAACAGGTAGCCGACCGCGACCACCAGGCCGATCGGCAGCCAGATCCAGAACGCCCACCGCCAGCCGCCGAGCTGGACCGCGACCCCGCCGCCGAGCAGGCCGATAAACGCGCCGACGATCGCGCCGGCCTGGTACACGCCCATCGCCTCGGATCGGCGGCGGACCGGGAAGTAGTCGGACAGCAGGCTGATCGCCACCGGCGGGGTTCCCTCCGCCGCGCCGGTCAGCAGCCGGGCCGCGAACAGCAGCGCGAACGTGCCGGCCAGCGCGCCCGCGCCCATGCCGAGCGCCCACAGCGCGCACACTCCGGCCAGCACCAGCGTGCGGCGCCTGCGGTCGGCCAGCACGCCGGCCGGGATCGCACCGATCGAGGCGCAGCCCGCCATGACCAGCGGGATCAGCCCGACCACCTGGTCCGACAGGCCGAATTGCTGCTCCATCCCGTGCACGGCCTGGGCCAGCGCCGACTGGTCCCCCTGCACGAGCATGGTGGTCCCGGCGAGGGCGATGAGCGCCACGGCGCCCGACCGCGTCCGCGACGCTGACGGCGCTGGCCGCCGCGACAGCGTCAACCGGTTCACGCAGCAGAGAGTACTTGCACCGAGACCATGCCGAGAGCCGATCGGGCATCTGGGGACTGCTATTCATAACCCTTTTTCCGAACGGTGACGATACTGATCAATCCCGTCTATGGTTTTCTCTATGCTTGGTCCATGCTGGACCTGACCAGGCTGCGCGTGCTCGAGGCGGTGGCCAGGAACGGGTCGGTGACGGCCGCCGCCAGGGAGCTCAACTACGCGCAGCCCTCGGTCAGCCACCACCTGGCCCGGCTGGAGGCGGAGACCGGGGCGACGCTGTTCCAGCGGGCCGGCCGGGGGATCAGGCTCACCGACGCCGGCCGCATGCTCGCCGAACGCGCCGCCGAGATCCTCGGCCGGATGGAGGCGGCGGAGACCGAACTGGCCGCGCAGGTGGGGCTGCGTGACGGCCGGGTCAGGCTGGCCGCCTTCCCGTCCGCGCTCGGCACGCTGGTGCCGGCGGCAGCGGCCACGATGGCGGTCCGGTATCCCGGCATCGACCTGATGCTGACCGAAGCGGAGCCGCCCGAAGCGCTGCGCATGCTGCGCGCCGGGTACGTGGACGTGGCCGTGATCTTCCGGCACGCCGAGACGGCAGAGGCTTCGCCTGCTTCGGACGAGGCGGGCACGCGCGATGTCCTGCTGCTCGACGAGCCGGTCTACCTGGTGACGCCGGCCTCGGCCCCGGCGGCGGGCACCGACCTGGCGGCCTACGCCTCGAAACGCTGGATCGCCGGCTGCGAGCGCTGCCGCGATCACTTGCTGCGGCGGTGCGCCGCGGCGGGCTTCGTGCCCAAGATCGCTTTTACCACCGATGACTTCGTGGCCGTGCAGGCCCTGGTGGCGGCCGGGCTCGGGGTCACCACGCTGCCGGGCCTGACGCTGGCGGCCGCCCGGCATCCTGGGGTGCGGGCCGAGCCGCTGCCTGGTGACCGCAGGCAGGTATACGCGCTGGTCTACGGGGCCGCGCCGGATCCGCCGGCCACCACGCTGCTGCTTGAGGTGCTGTCGGCCGCGTACCCCGGCGGGCAGCCGCCGGCCCGGGGCGGCACCTGCCGCCCCGGGCCGGAAGCGGGCAGCTTAGCCGCCGAGGTTCGCCAGGCTTCCGGCATTGCCCAGGCCAGGCACGACGCCGTTGACGCCCTGCAGCACACCGGTGACGCTGGACACGTTCGGCAGCGCCCCCGATAGGCCGCTCGCGCTGCCCCCGTTGGACGCAACCGAGCTAAGGCTGCCGACCACGCCGCTGACGTTGGACAGCGTTCCCTGCCCGGTGCCGGTCGCGCCGCTGACCCCCTGCAGGGCTCCGGTCACGTTGCCGACGCCGGGGAGCGCGCCGTTCATCGGGCCGGTCAGGCGGTTCAGGTTGGTCAGGGTGCCCAGCATCGAGGTGGCGCCGCCCATCCCGTTAACCGCAGGCATCACGCCGCTGACCGGGGCGAGCCCGCTGGTCAGCGCCTGAATCTCCGGCGAGACGTTCGATACGTTGCCCAGGCCGCTCAGCGACGGCAGGGTCTTGACCGGCGCACCGGTCTGCGCGAACGCGGCACCGGCCGCGAGCGTGCTGACCGCTATCGCGGATGCCATGGCGAGACCGCCAAGGACGACTTGTCGTTTTTTCACGACACACTCCATTTCCAGCTGGATGTGAGGATTATGCGGCTCGGGGCCGCGCGGAAACCGCCGGCCTCGCAGCACCCGGATATTCCGGGCGCTCGTGCTTGGCCGCCTGGGGGGTGGCCCGAGCGCGAGCGATGGGCGCGGTCTCGCCGTTCCCGGCGCTGTGAGCCGCGCCACTGGACGCTAGCACACTTAGCGTAGCCATCCAGTGACTCTCTGAGATTGCGTCGGAGGTCGCCGGGGACGCGGAAACACCGCGTGGGCCGGTCCCGTCCCGGGCCGGCCCACGCGGTGGGTGTGACAGCGCTACCTCGAGCTACCTCGACGAGGTGCCGGCCTTGGCCGAGACGACGCCCGCCGCCTGCGCCCGCTGGACGGCGTTCTGCACGGTCTCCAGCTGCCGCGCTGCCGAGCGCAGGCTGGTCATTTCCTTGCTCAGCCTGGGCAGTTCCTTGCTCAGGCCGAGCGGCAGGGCCGATGCGGCGCTGCCGGCCGCGCTGCCCAGGCCGGGGACGGCGCCGGTGACACCGCCGAGCCCGCCGGTCACGCCGCCCAGTCCGCCGGTGACACCGCCCAGTCCGCCGGTCACGCTGCCCAGCGCGCCGGTGACCGAGCCGAGGCTGCCGGTCAGGCTGCTGATCAGGCCGCCGACGATCGGCAACCCGCTGAGCAGGCTCAGGATCGTGTTGAGCAGGCTGCTCAGCAGCGAGGAGAGCCCGGACAGGCCCGGCACCGCGCCGGTCAGCCCGCTGGTCGCGCCGGTCAGCCCGCTGGTCAGGCCGGACAGGCCGGATGTGGCGTTAGTCGCGGCTCCCGCCGCGTTGGTGGCCGCTCCCGCCGCGTTGGTGGCGGCGCCTGCCGCGTTGGTGGCCGCACCGAGGGCCGGCGCGGCGGCGGACGCCCCTGAGGACACGGCCGCAGGTGCGGCGGGCGCCCCGGTAGACGATGCGAGCGCCGTTCCCGAAGTAACGATCGCGCTAGCCAGGGCGGTCGCCGAGGCAATGCTCGCGAAGACGATTCGTCGTTTGCTCACGACACACTCCATTCCGAATGAGATGGGAGGACGCAAGCGTCGCGATATGCCGCTACGTGATCCCCCGAACACGCGGCGTTCCTACCCGGCTACTGTTCGTGTTCAAACATGATCACTTAACATTTAGCCTGGTGACAGCCTCGCGGCGGGCTCAGATGGCGCGGTCGTGGCCTTCCCAGTAAGGATCGCGCAGCCGCCGCTTCATCAGCTTGCCGGTGGGATCCCGCGGCATTTCGTCGATGAAGTCGACGGTCTTCGGCCATTTCATCCGGGCCAGCTGGCCATCGAGCGAGGCGATCAGCTCGGCGGCCAGCCCGGGACCGGGCTGCTCCCCCTCGGCGGCCTGGATCACGGCCTTGACCTGCTCGCCCCAGTCTTCGTCCGGCACGCCGAACACCGCGACGTCGGCCACCTTGGGGTGCGCCATCAGCTCGGCTTCTATCTCGGCCGGGTAGATGTTGGCCCCGCCCGAGATGATCATGTCGGCCTTACGGTCGCAGAGGAACAGGAATCCGTCATCATCCAGGAAGCCGATATCGCCCACGGTGAAGAATCCCCGCAGCCGATTCGCCGCCGTCTTGGCCGGGTCGCCCTTGTAGACGAACTCGGACAGGCCCATCTTCATGTAGACGGTGCCGGCCACTCCGCGCGGGCACTCGCGACCGTCATCATCGGTCACCAGGATCTCGCTGACCGGCCACGGCGACCCGACCGTTCCCGGGCGGGCGAGCCAATCGGCCGGGCTGGCGATCGTGCCGCCGCCTTCGGTGGCGGCGTAGTACTCGTAGACGCACGGGCCCCACCAGTCGAGCATGGCCTGCTTGATCTTGACCGGGCAGGGCGCGGCGGCGTGGATGAGCCAGCGCATCGAGGAAAGATCGTAGCGCCGCCGGGTGTCCTCCGGCAGCGACAGCATCCGCTTGAACTGGGTCGGCACCATGTGCGTGTCGGTCACCCGGTATCGCTGCACCTTGGCCAGCGTGTCCTCGGCATCCCACTTGTCCATGTAGACCAGCCCGTGGCCCATGTGCAGCGCCATCCCGCCGAACTGGGTGACCGCCGTGTGGTAGTTCGGCGAGGTGACCAGGTGCACGCCGGGCTCGCCCGGCGGGACACCGAAGAACTGCAGCAGCGCGGAGGTGAGCTCCACGGCGTCCTCTGGCGACAGGTCGGCCCGCTGGCGGCGCACGCCCTTGGGCCGGCCGGTCGTGCCCGAGGTGTAGTGCATCGTCAGGCCCGCGGTGCGGTCGTCAGGGTTGCCGTCGGGCTGGCCGGCCCGCAACTCCGCCACCGGGGTGAACCCGGGCACGCTCCCGTAGCAGAACCTGGCGCCGGTCATCAGCCCGGCCTCGTCCGCCGCCTTCGCCGCCGTCTCGGCGAACCGCCCGTCGGCGAAGAACGCCTTCGCCTCGCAGTCCCGGACGATGTAGGCAATCTCGGATGCGGTGAAGTGCCAGTTGATCGGGGTGAAGTACCAGCCGGACTGCAGCGCGGCCAGGTACACCTCCAGCGGGGCGATCCCGTTCGGCAGCAGGCAGGCGATCCCGTCCCCCGGCCTGAACCCGAGCCGCCGCAGGCCGTGGGTGATCTGGTTGACCCGGCCGAGCAGGTCCGCCGCGCGATGTTCGGTGCCGTCCGGCGCTACCGCCGCGATCCAGTCCGGGCTCGCCTGCGCGAGGCTCCAGAAACCCATCGACCCCATGGGCTGCACACCTTCCTGGCGCGTTTCCGGTGCGTTCCCTGTGCATTTCCGGCGCGGCCGCTGATATGCCCGCCGATCGTGAGTAGATCATGCTCGCGCTCAGCCAGGCAATCCGCCTGGCGGCTCGGCCGGGCCGCGGTCCGGTGGCTCGGCCCGCACGCTGGCCATCAGCCGCTCGTACGCGGTGAGGTCGACCACCCCGCCGCCGTTCGAGGCCGCGCCGAGCGCGACCGCGTGCCGCAGCCGGTCCTGCCAGGACCAGGCGAGCAGCACGCCGGGCACCAGGCCGGCCACCAGCGCCTCGCGCGACCAGCCGGATTGCGCGGCGCGCGGCAGCCAGGCCCGCCACTGCCCGTCGGCCGTGACGGCGCGGATCGCATGGTCGGCCAGCAGCGCGGCGGCGCCGGCGCCGTCGGCCACCAGCCGCGCCGGATCCAGCCCGTCCGCGGCTTCCAGTACCACCAGCGCGGGCCGCCTGGCCGCGCCGTACCGCAGCGCGGGGCCGGCCGCGTCGATGATCGCGGGCACGCCGGCCTCGGCCGCGTAGCTGGCCAGCGTCCCGTAGATCTCGGTCGGCAGGCCGGCCGGCAGGCTGCCGCACAGCACGACGGCGGTCGCCCCGGCCAGCAGCCGCCGGTAGTCGGCCGCGAACCGGCCGAGTTCCTCGGTGGTGATGTACGGGCCAGGCTCGCCGAGCCTGGTGCGCAGGCCGCCCGCCTCATCCCGGATCTCGACCACCCGGCGCGACTCCCGGCCGATCGACGTGAAATCGGCGGGTATCGCCGCCCTGGACAGGTCGGCCCTGATCATCTCGCCGGCCGCTCCCCCGGCCAGCCCGGCCGCGATCACCTCGTGGCCGAAGGTGTGCAGCACCTTGGCCACGCCGATGCCGCGTCCCGCCGCCAGGTAGCGCACGCCGGTCACCTCGTTGACCGCGCCCGGGGTCAGCCGCGGCGTCTCGTAGACGACGCCGAGCGCGGCGTTGAGCGTGACGGTGACGATCACGGCTCAGCCCGTGCCGCTGGCGCTGTCCGCGCCGTCGGCCAGTTCGCCTCGATCCCGTCGGCGGCCGTGCCGGAGAGCACCGCCGCGAACATCGCCTGCGTGCCAGGAGACGATGTGTGGTGGATGATCAGCAGCCGGGACATCACGCCGATCCTAGACCGGCCACCTGCGGGATCAGGTGCTGAGACTGCGGAAAGATCTCGGGAAACAGCGCGCCGGGCTGACCGATGAAGCCAAGGCTGTCGATGGCACTCTGACCGCCACCAGCGGGTGTCGATGTGCCGTTGACCGCCTTGCCGCCGGGCCGAAACAGGGCGCCGGGCCCCGCCGGCCGGGGCCTGGCTGCCAGGGACTCGGGACGGGAACCGCGGCGCGGGCGGGTAAATAGCTGGCAGGGGGGTAGCCGCGAAGCCTCAGAACCGTATCTTACTCCTATTTTGACTAAACAGATCGATATAGTTGAGATTAATCTTTGCCTCCACCCTGTCAGGGAGACACCATGGCTCTGCCCGATTTCCTCGTCATCGGAGCGCCTAAGGCGGGCTCCACGGCCCTGCATGCTGCGCTGGCCCGGCATCCCGAGCTGTACATGTCCGAGGTCAAGGAGCCGAAGTTCTTCCTCACCGACGGGCCGCCGCCAACCCGCGGCGGCCCCGGTGACGTGCAGACCTACCGCGAGCACGTCTGGCACAGGCCCGACTATGAGGCGCTGTTCGAGCAGGCCCCGGCCGGGACACTGCGTGGCGAGTCGACCCCGCTGTACCTGCATGACCCGGCCGCGCACCACCGGATCCGCGCGCTCATCCCGCACGCCAGGCTGATCATGGTGCTGCGGGATCCGGTCGAGCGGGCGCATTCCAACTGGACGCACATGTGGTCGGCCGGCCTCGAGCCGATCGGCGATGTTGTCCGCGCGTGCGCGGAGGAGGAACGCAGGATCGAGGCCGGCTGGGCCAGCTTCTGGCGCTACATCGGCCTGGGCCGCTACGGCGAGCAGCTTGAGCACCTGTACACGCAGTTTCCGCCCGAGCAGGTACTCATCCTGCGCTACCTCTCCCTGGTGGACAGCCCGGCGGAGACGCTGGACCGGATCTGCCGGTTCCTCGGCGTGCGGCAGGGGATCATCTCCGCCGTGCCCAGGCAGAACGTGACGGCCCACCCGGACCGGACGCTGCGCTACCACGCGGTGTCCCGGGCGCTGCGGACCGCGTCGGCGGCGGGCAAGTTCATGCCCGGCACCTCGGGCATGCTGCTGACCGACCCGCTGGAACGGATGCTGCAGCGCAGCGCGCCGCCCCGCAAATCGCTCACCTGGCAGCAGCGCGAGGCGCTGCTGCCCTACTTCGAGGCGGACATCACGCGGCTTGAGAGCCTGACCGGAGACGACTTCAGCGGCTGGCTCCGGCCCAGGGAGAGGTCAGGCGGAATGGTGGGCAGCAGGCCCGAAGGCCAGCGCCAAGCCAGGAACGGCCAGCGCCGCGCCGCCCTGCGTTAACCCGCCGGCGGCTGGACCAGCTCGCACGCTGACCCGTCGACGGGCTAGACCAGCTCGGTCCGCAGCTCGTGTGCGCCGTCTTCCCTGGCGAGTTCGTAATAGAGCCGGCGCCGACCGTCGGCGAGCGTGACGATGCTCAGGTAGCGCAGGCCGCCGCGGCCATGCGGCGACTGCGCCAGCGGGCCGTCGCCCAGTGCGGTCAGCGCCGTGGGCTCGGATCCGACGGCGACCCCGGTGCGCTCCTCGTAGTTCTCCTCGGCGCTGGCCCGGCCGTCGTAGTACGCGAAGATCTTGCTGTCGGCGAACTGCACCGCGCTGATCCTGGTGCCGCGCGCATCCCATGCCCCCGGCCGTCCGCAGAGCGCGGTGCCCTGCCACGTCCAGGCCCGCCCGTCGGTGCTGGTGGCGTAGTCGCTCACCATCTGGTCGGTGGCCGCCCGATCCTCCAGCGGGTGGCAGGACGCCCACAGGTGCCAGATCCCGTCCCGGTGGATGATCACGGGGTCCTTGACCCCGGTCTTCGCGTCGCCGGGCAGCACGACCTGGCTCTGGCTGGCGTTGAACCTGTCCGGCCCGGCCGCCTCGATCAGCTCAACCCGCCAGTGCTTGGTGCCGAACGTGCCGCAACTGAGGTACAGCCGCCAGGTTCCCTCGGGGGTCCGGATCAGCGCCGGCCGCTCCAGCGACTCGGTGCTCATCTCCTCCTTGGCGATGGTGAGCACGGTCTCGAAATGCTCGCCGTCACCCGACCTGGCGACCGCCACCGCGTAGCCGCGCCCGCGGCCGATCGGCCGCCGCAGCCGGTACGCGAGGTAGATGTCCTTGTCGCACTCGACGGCGCTCGGCGCGCCAGCCCAGTACCCCGGGCCATCTCCCGGCGGTGCCACGGCCACGGCCGACCGGCCGGGCCGTGGCACGCAGATGTCGTTCCCCGCTGCGTCCGCGTCGATGATCACATGGACATGCTAAACATCGGCGGCGGGTGGCACGGCCTCCTCGGCGAAGCCCGCCTCGGACCGCCCGGCGGCCGCCGCGACCAGATCGAGGGCCGCGTCCCGGCGGGCGGGCGCGGTCTCGCCGCGACTCATCGCTTCGTCAAGAACATCCACTTCCGAACGGGTACCACGAATCGAACGCGGAATGAGCGCGAACGCGGTGGCGGCCACGATCAGGGCGACCGCGCCGTACTGCGTCGCGGAAACGCCGATCACGGCGGCGAGCGGCCCCGCCGCGAGGGTGCCGGCGGGGGTGGCCAGGAACGATCCGACCGCATCGTAGGAGGACACCCGGGCGAGCATGCTCGGCGGGATCCGCCTGGTCATCTCGACGGTCCACTGGACCATCAGGACCTCGAGCATCAGTCCCTCTCCGGCCGCCGCGATGCAGACCAGCGGCAGCGGCCACAGCATGGCCAGGGCCAGCACAGGGAGCGCGATCGCGGGGCCGCCGAGCACGACGAACAGCATGGGCCGGCGTGGCGTGAAGCGCAGCGCCACCAGTCCACCGGCGATCAGCCCGACCGATTCCGCGGCGGTGATGGCACCCCAGGCCGCGGGGCCGCCCAGATGGGCACGCGCCACCGCAGGCCCCAGTACCTGGAACGCGCCGAACCAGGCCATCAGGACGATGCAGTACTGCGCGACGATCGTCCACAGCCAGGTCCGGGAGATGAACACCGACCAGCCGTCGCGAAGCTCGCTGAGCATGCCGCCGCCCTGCTGCCGCTCGGTAGCGCTGGCCCGCAGGCTCAGCAGCACCGGGACCGTGCCCAGCATGCCTATGCCGCACGCGGTCAGGGCCCAGCCGGGACCGACAGCCGCCACGACCAGCCCGGCAACGGCGGCCCCGCCCATCTGCCCGCCGTTCATCGCCAGCCGGCTCAGCGCGCTGGCCTCGGTCAGCAGGCTGCCGGGGACGATCTTCGGCAGCAGCGCCTGCGACGCCGGGTAGAACAGGGCCATGCCGGTGCCGGTGATCGATTCAAGGACGATCATCTGCCACAGCCGCGGGTGACCGGTGAGCACCAGCCCGCCGAAGATCCCCTCGCCCAGCGCGATCATGAGATTGCCCGCGATGATCACGCGCTGTGGCGGCAACCGGTCGGCGAAGACCCCGCCGACGAAGGTGATGATCAGCGAGGGCGCGATCTGCGCGGCCAGCACGTACGACAGGTCGGCGGTCGACCCGGTCGCGTCGAGCACCGCGAAGGCCACGCCGACAAGAGAAAATGCGAACGCCGCCGGGGCGAGTAGCCGGTCGGCCAGCAGCAGTCTGAAGTCCCGCAGCGCCAGCACAGGGAACCGGCTGGTCAGCGCGCGCGCAGGCATGGTCGTTCATCCGTTTCTGTTTCGTAGGGATAGCCTTCGACGCTAGCCGTGGCCGCTCCACCCGGGCAAACGTATTTCCGCGCCGCTTTCATCCGGATTCCGGCGTCAAGCCGGGTAATCCAGGAGAACGCCGAGACCGTCCTATTGGATAGTTAGGCTGGCCGGCGCGGTCCTTTCACAGGGCTCGAAACCCGGTCGAAATCAGTGCTCACCTGCCGGCGGCCACCCTTCGGCGAGGCTGCCGGACAGCGGACCCGCTAACCCTTATTAGTCGAAACGATCATGAAGTGGGCGGCTGAGGAAGTGGGGGCGGGGCGGCACGGCGGGGACCCAGGCCCAGGGGCCAGGCGGAGGCGGGGCGGGGCGACGGTGGGGCGGGTGGGGTGGGCTGGCTAGGGTCGGGGGATGCGAGCGGTGACGGGGGCCCTGTGTGATCTGGGGTGCGTGGCGGCGTTCGTGGTGATCGGCCGGGCCAGTCATACCGAGGGCGAGACCATTGCCGGGCTGGCCCGGACGGCCTGGCCGTTTGTGACCGGGCTGGCGGCGGGATGGGTGGCCACGCGGGCCTGGCGACGGCCGGCCGCCCTCGCGGCCGCGGGGATCGGCGTGTGGCTGGGCACGGTGGCGGTCGCCATGGTGCTGCGGGTCGTCTCGGGCCAGGGTGTCGCGGTGGCGTTCGTTTTCGTCGCGCTCGCGTTCCTCGGGCTGTTCATGCTGGGCTGGCGTGCCGCCGCCCGCTGGCTCCCGCGCTCCAGGCCGCAAGGCACCGGCTAGCGCCCGGACCCGGCTCGCAGGTCGTCCCGCACCCGTCGAACGAGGCACGTCGGACCAGGACGCGGCGGCCCGGCCCCGGCGAACCGGCCCGGCGGCCCCGCGCTTCCCCGGAAACGCCGACCAGTGATCACGAAGACTTTACGGGCTAGGCGCGGACGCGGAGACCAGGCGGGGGCTCGCGGGGCGAAGGCGATGGTGTCGTTTTTTTGCTAGCGCGGGGTTACTAGCACGAGGGATACTGAAGCCATGCATGAGGACTTCGAGCGGTGCCTGCGGGCGGTGCAGTCGAAGGACGGGCGCTTCGACGGGTGGTTCTTCACCGCGGTGGCGACCACCGGGATCTACTGCCGGCCGAGTTGCCCCGCCGTGCCGCCGAAGGCCAGGAACATGCGCTTCTATCCCAGCGCGGCCGCGGCGCAGCAGGCGGGCTTCCGGGCGTGCAAGCGATGCCGCCCGGACGCCAGCCCCGGCTCGCCCGAGTGGAACATGCGGGCCGACGTCGTGGCGCGGGCCATGCGGCTGATCGCCGACGGGGTTGTCGACCGGGACGGCGTACCGGGACTCGCCGCGCGCCTGGGCTACAGCACGCGGCAGATCCAGCGGCAGCTGCTGGCCGAGCTGGGCGCCGGACCGCTGGCGCTAGCCAGGGCGCAGCGGGCGCAGACCGCGCGGTTGCTGATCGAGACGTCCAGGCTGCCGATGGGAGACGTCGCGTTCGCGGCCGGGTTCGCCAGCATCAGGGCGTTCAACGACACCGTCCTGGAGGTGTTCGCGCTGTCCCCGACGCAGATGCGGGACCGGACCGGGCGCGGGCATCCGGCGGCGAACCGGGGCGCGCTGTCGCTGCGGCTGCCGCTGCGGGTGCCGTTCTTCCCCGACAACCTGTTCGGCCATCTGGCCGCGACGGCGGTGCCGGGCGTGGAGGAATGGCGGGACGGGGCGCTGCGGCGCACGCTGCGGCTGCCGCACGGGCAGGGCGTGGTGACGCTGCGGCCGCTGCCCGACCATGTGGCCTGCCAGCTCGCCCTCACCGACCTGCGGGATCTGTCCACCGCGGTCAGCCGGTGCCGGCGGCTGCTCGACCTGGACGCGGACCCGGTCGCCGCCTGCGACCTGCTGGCGGCGGATCCGGTGCTCGCCCCGCTGGTGGCCAAGTCGCCTGGCCGCCGGGTGCCGCGCACCGTGGACCCGGACGAGTTCGCGCTGCGCGCGGTGCTCGGCCAGCAGGTGTCCACGGCGGCCGCGCGGACCCATGCGGCCCGGCTGGTGAGGGCGCACGGCGAGCCGGTGGCCGATCCGGGGGGCGGGCTGACCCACCTGTTTCCCGAGCCTGCGGCGCTGGCGGCGCTGGGTCCGGCGGATCTCGCGATGCCGCAGGCCCGGCGCGATACGTTCGGCCGGCTGGCGGCCGCGCTGGCGTCGGGCGAGATCGACCTGGGGGCGGGCAGCGACTGGGTGCGGGCCCGGGCGCAGCTGGCCGCGCTGCCCGGGATCGGGCCGTGGACGGTCGAGACGATCGCGATGCGCGGCCTGGGCGACCCTGATGCCTTCACGGCCACCGATCTCGGGGTCAGGCACGCGGCCAGGGAGCTGGGCCTGCCGGGCTCGCCGACCGCGCTGACCGGACGCGCGGCCGGGTGGCGGCCGTGGCGCGCGTACGCGGTGCAGTACCTGTGGGCCACCGGCGAACACGCCATCAATGTCCTACCGGCCTGATTTCATTTCCCTATCTCAACCTGTGCGACAAGCTGTGCGAAAGGAACCCTGTGATGCCTGCTGCTTCCCCGCGCCGGACGCGCGCGGTGATCGACAGCCCGATCGGACCGCTCACGCTGCTGGCCGAGAACGGGTCGCTGACCGGCCTGTACATGGAGGACAGGGAGCCCGTCGGGCCGGGCGGTCCGGTCCGCGCGGACTCCGACGATGACGCGAACGCGCTGGTGCTGGAGCAGACGGCCAGCCAGCTGGAGGAGTACTTCGCCGGCCAGCGGCAGGCCTTCGACCTGCCGCTGGCCCTGGCGGGCACCGCGTTCCAGCGCAGCGTCTGGGACGCCCTGCGGGACATCCCCTACGGCGAGACCACGTCGTACGGCCGGCTGGCCGGCGAGATCGGGCGGCCGACCGCCGCCCGGGCGGTCGGGATGGCCAACGGGAGCAATCCGGTCAGCATCATCGTGCCGTGCCATCGGGTGGTCGGCTCGAACGGCAGCCTCACCGGCTACGGCGGCGGCCTTGCCCGCAAGCAGCGACTGCTCGACCTGGAACGGCAGGCCGACCGCGGCCCGTCCGGCTGACGGCGAGCCGGCGACGGGAGGGGGCAAATCAGCAGCGAGCGTTCTCACTCGGCCACGATTGCCCGCGCGATGCGCTGCAGGCCGATGGTCCGCAGCAGGCTGGCCCGGTGGCCTGGTGAGGCTGAGGCCGGCCTGGGAGCGGCGAGGCTGACACCTCCCCGTTCGGAAAAATATGGTTTTCCTGCGTGCCGGGCGGCCGTGGCACGATTGGCGCATGGCAGTCACCGGTATCGACCACGTTCAGCTGGCCATGCCGCCTGGCCAGGAGGAGCGGGCGCGCGGCTTCTACGAGGGCCTGCTCGGGATCGCCTGGGTGCCCAAGCCGGAGCACCTGGCGCGGCGGGGCGGCTGCTGGTTCGGCGACGGCGCGGTGAAGGTGCACCTGGGCGTGGAGCAGGATTTCAGGCCGGCCCGCAAGGCTCATCCGGCGCTGCTCGTCGCCGACCTGGCCGGCCTGGCCGCGAAGCTGACCGCGGCCGGCCTGGAGATCAAGCGGGACGAGCCGCTGGAGGGTTACGACCGGATCTACGTCGATGACCCGTTCGGCAACAGGATCGAGCTGATGCAGCCCAGGTCCGGATCAAACGAGGGAGCAGTGACGTGGAGCTAAGCGCGCGGAACAAGCTGGCCGGGACCGTGCAGAGCGTGCACTCGGGCGAGGTCATGGCCGAGATCACGGTGCACGTGGACGCGGGAACGATCACGGCGGCCATCACCGACGCCTCGCGGGAGCGGCTGAACCTGAAAGAAGGCGACCAGGTAGCCGTCATCATCAAGGCGACCGAGGTAATGATCGCCAAGT
>DASXME010000179.1:0-9784 GCA_036495825.1 Streptosporangiaceae bacterium | reverse complement strand
CGTGACCGCTCGGCGGGCGGCTTGGCGCGCATCGCCTCGGCCGCGGCCACGTAGTCGCCGAACGACACCATGTCGCCGGCCGGTTCCCGCTCGCCGGCGTAGGCCCGCCACCATTGCGAGAAGAACAGGAACATGCTGATGCCGTCCATCACCAGGCCGTCGTGCCCGACGTGCAGGCGCATCCGGTCGTCGGACAGCAGCGTCACGTCGGCGGCCAGCATCGGTGCCCGGTCGTGCGGCAGGATGCGGTGCGAGCGCTGCTCGCGCAGCGCGGCCAGCCGGGCCTGCTGCGCGGCCTCCCGATCGCCGCGCAGGTCGAGGCGGTCGATCCGGACCGCCGCGGCCGGCTGCTCGATCTGCCGGCCGTCGGCGGTGAAGCGGCTGCGGAGTGCGCCGTGCCGGTCGATCACCGCCTGCAGGGCCGCTTCCAGCCGGTCGATATCCCAGCAGCCGTCGATCTCGTGATAGATGTGGCTCGCGACGTTGCCGATCTCGACCGAGTCGCCGCGGCCGATCAGGTACCCGCGCTGCAGCAGGGTCAGCGGGTAGCCGGCCGGCTCGGCCTCGGTCAGGTAGCCGATGAGCTCGGCCTTGACCGACCTGATCTGGCCGACGAGCTCAGGATCGACGCGCTGCGCAGGTCCTTGCAGGCGCAGATCCGTGCCCGAGACGCTGAGCCGCAGGCCGCGCGCCTCGACCTCGCGCAGCACCTGGAGATGGTTCACGCACTCACCGTCGCTTCGCGGTCAGGCGCCTCGCGGTGCGCAGCCGGGGCGTCCGAGGGGGCCGAGGGGGCCGCCTCGGCCACTTGACCGGACAGCAGCGCGGACAACTCCGCGACCGTACGATCGCCGAGCAGATCCTCCATCGTGATGTCCACGCCGGTGCGTTCCAGGATCTGGTACTGCAGCGCGATCGCCTGCATGGACTTCATGCCGAGCGCGATCAGCGTCGCGCCGGTAACCTGCTCGTCCTCGGGCAGCCCCAGCGCCTCGCGGACCCGGCCGCACAGCCAGGGCAGCAGCAGCGCCTGCGGCGCAGCAGGGGCCCCCGCCCCGCGGAAGAACACCTGTCCGGCCAGCGTCACCCTGGTGCCGGGCGGCACGAGCGTCACCGTCTGCGGCCATTGCGCGGGCGGCGCGATGCCGAGCGCCGCGGCGAGCTTCGCCGCGAAGCGCGGCATCACCGGCGCGGCGCAGTGCGCGAGCAACTGGGCCGCGGCGAGCTCGAGCGCGATCGCGGTCCTGGCCTCGTCCGCCCAGTCCGCCATCTCCAGCACCGGGTTCTCCAGCCCCGCGAAGCGCACCGCATCCTCGACGATGCCCGCCAGCGTCTGCGCCGCCTGGTTGAGCGAGAACCCGTCCGGGCTCAGGCCGCCGGCCATCGCGCCGAGCCGGGTGCCCAGCCGGGCCAGGAACGCGGTGTGCTCCGGCGTCCAGATGCCGGCGTCGGGAACGACGCCGCCGTAGCGGCGGTCAAGCCGGGCGCCCAGGTCGTTCAGCCAGCGCTGCCAGGTGCCCTCGAGCGTCTCCCGCACGACCGTCTCGTACTCGCCGAGCGTGAAGTTCGTGCGGTGCGTCTCCGGGCGGGTCAGCGCCAGGTAGAACCGGATGCCATCGACGCTGTCCGGCCCGAGGATGTCCCTGCCCCAGATCACGTGCCCGCGACTGGTTGAGAACTTGTCACCGTTAAGGAGATAAAACTCATTGACGTTGTAGTCGATATCCGGGGTCCACTCGGGGTTGGCGATCTTGTACAACGCCGGGTGGAGTATCGAGTGGTAGAACGTGTTGTCGTAGCCGAGGAAATGGACGATCTTCCAGTCGTCTTGCGGCGCGTCGGCGCGCCAGTCCTTCCCGAGCTTGCGGCCGAGCGCGTCGATGCCGTAGATGAAGCCGAACGCCAGGTCCACCCAGGCCCAGATGACCTGGCCGGGCACGTCCTGCTGGACCGGCGGCACGCCCCACGACGACGGGTGGCTGAGCGCGACGTCGAGCCGCTCCCGGGCGAAGATCCGGCTCGCGAGCTCGCGCACCCGCACCGGCGCTCGCCCGACGTGGTGGTGTTCGAGCAGTTCGGCGCGCAACTCGTGCAGCGGCAGGGTGTAGCGCGCGATCGTGCCCGGCCGCGGCTCGGCGGCACCGTCGGACGGGCGCGGCTGCACCAGGTCGGTGCAGACGTTGGGCTCGCCGCATACCTCGCAGATGTTGCCGCCGGTCTCGGTGCCGCAGGCCGGGCAGCCGCCGCTGATCCAGGGCTCGTAGAGGTAGTCGCCGGTGTCCCCGTCGAACAGCGCCGCGCCTTCCCGGCGGGTGACCCGCCCGGAGTCCACCAGGCGGGAGAAGAACGCCTGCAGCGCAGCTGCGTAGCCCTCCTCCCGGCTGGTGTGCGTGATCTGGTCGGGTTCGATGTCCATCAGCCGCAGCGTCTCGGCGATCTCGTCGCCGTAATGCGCGGCCACGTCGGCGGGCGGGCGGCCCTCCCGGGCGGCGCATTCGGCGACGTAGCTCTGGAAGTCATCGGTAGCGGCCAGGTGCCAGACGTTCGCGCCGTTCATCCGCTGGAAGCGGACGAAGACGTCGGTGCCGAGATAGGGGCCGGACAGGTGGCCGATATGCAGCCCGCCGTTCGGCGTGGGCGGCGTGGAGAACGCGAAGACCGGCCGGTCGCCGAATCGCCTGCGGTCCGTCTTGACCGCGGCCCGCGCGGCGCGATCGGCGTCCCGCCAGTAGAACGTCGCGAAGACGATGTCGGCGGTGCCCGTGTTGTCCAGGTAGTGCGTCTCGAACGGCTCGAACTGGAGCACCATGCCGGGTGATACCGGCGTGCGCCCGGCGTCCACGACGATGTCGCCGCGGCCGGTGACGATCACGAACGTCTCGGTCTCGTCGTGCTGATGCGGATCGGAGTGACGTCCGGGCGAGACCTTGCCCCAGGCTGCGCCGATGCCCAGCGATCCCACCGCGCCCATGTCTATGTCGCCCAGGTCGATGCCGAACGAGCGGTGCAGCGAGTCCGACTCATACGTGCTGATGATCACCTGTGACTCCTTCGGTTCGGGGCGTGCTGGGCTTGCGGGGCGCGCTGGGCGGCTCCTGCGGCGCTCGCGCTGAGGGGTGCAGCAGGTCCGCGGCTTCCAATCCGATCGCCGGGGCCAGCCGGTAGCCGGAGCCGTTTGCCGCCCCCGCGAATACCAGCCGCCCCGTGTCGTCCAGCCGGCTCACCAGCGGCTCCCGGCCGGGGCTGTACGCGTCGCAGAACACGCGCCCGCCGCTGCAGGCGTCGGCCAGGCCCGGTGCGTAGCGGCGCAGGCAGTCCCGGGCGGCCGCGATGTCGGCGGCGGCCAGGCCGGCCGTGAGCGCGTCCGGATCCACGTCCCACTCCGGGCAGCTGTAGCTGAACAGCCAGTGACCGCGATGCGCGAGCGGCAGCAGGAAGGCATCCTCGGAGTCGAAGAGCACGGCCTCGTCGGCCGGATCGGGCCGCTGCTCGATGTGCAGGGCGGCGACCTTCTTCACCCGGAGCCCGAGCGGGGCGACGCGGTCGCGCCACGCCGGGGCGGCCAGCCACGGCCCGGGCGCCAGGACCGCGAAATCGGCCGTCAGCTGCTCGCCCGACCCGCCGCGTACGGTGACCGTGCCCGCGCGGGACTCTAGGCCGGTCACCGCGACGCCTTCGAGGAAGCGCACTCTGGGACGCAGCTCGGCCGCGACCGCCTGGGCCAGCTGGTAGACGTCGGTGTGGTGGCAGCCGGTGATGCGCCAGGCGCGGAAGCCCTCGGGAAGCATGATCTCAGGGTTCGGGATCTCGCCGATCGGGACGGGGGCGGCCAGATCCAGGTAGCCGCCGGGGAGCTCGCCGGCGCCTGCGCCGTTACTCTCGCCGGTGCCGGTGCCGGTGCCGGTGCCGGTGCCGGTGCCGGTGTTGATGACCGTTGCGGCGATCGGGCGGATCGGCAGGCCAGGGTGCCGGCGCTGCAGATCCGCGTAGTAGGCGTGACTGAAGGCGGCCATCCGCCGGGTCCGCGCCGTGCCGCCCCTGGGCAGGTGCAGGCCTATCGACCTGCGGCTGGCCCCGGAACCGATCGCGTCGCGGTCCAGCACGGTGATCGAGATCTCCGCGTCGCGGGCGGCCAGTTCACGTGCCACCAGGCAGCCGACGATTCCGGCCCAGATGACGACGGCTGAGCGTTGCGTCATGACCTTGAGCTCCCGGGAGTTCCGCTGGTCGCGGCCTTCGGCTTCGGCTGCGGCTGCGGCTGCGGCTGCGGCTTGGTCGCGGCCTGCGGCATGGTCACGGCCTGAGGGCTTGACGGCTTGGTCACGGCTTGGTCGTCCAGTCGATGAAGGAGTTCAGCTGGTTCTCGGTGCGGACGCCGCGGAGCCGGTCGAGGATCCGCTGGCTGCGCCAGGCGTTCAGGCTCAGGTTGGGATCGGCCAGGCCGCGCTGTCCGCGCGCGGCGTTCTGCAGGAAGATGTTGTGTTCGGCGGGGCCGTCCCACTGGACCGCGAAGCTGTTGTCGATCTTGTACTCTTCGCCCTCGCGCTCCAGCCGCGACTGGATCGGGGCCAGGAAGTCCAGCGGCGCCGGGCGGAAGCCGGTGGCCCAGATCACCACGTCGAGTTCGATGTTCTCCCTGAGATCGCCGTGGTCGTTGTGCGTGAGCTCAAGGTTCCAGGTCCGGGCCGACGCGCGGGACACGCCGCAGACCGCGCGGTTAGGGTAAAGCGCCACGAGATCGGCGTAGCCGTCGATGAACCTGCGCGCGTAGATACGCTGGTAGATCAGCCGCAGCGTCGAAGCGGATATCCCGTCACTGGTGAGAACGTGACGATCATTGAACGCGCGCCTGGTGGCGGAGTCGAGCTTGGCGAAGTAGTCAGAGTAGCTCGGCATGTAGAAATCGTTCGTGAACGATGAGTCATCCAGCGGGAAATAGTTGGGGCGTCGCGATATCCAGACGAGCCGCCGTGGTAAATCCTTGTCCCGGCGTGAGATAAGGTCAAGGAAAGCCTCTGCGCCCGACTGGCCACCGCCAATCACGCCGACGCGCATACCGCCGAGGCCGTCGGTCTTGGTCAGGAATTCGCTAACATGGAACTGGCTGTCGTCAAGATGAATCTGGGCTTGCGGCGGGACGTGCGGCTGGACTCCGACGCCAATCACGATGTTGTCCGCGGTAACCGCCGTTGTACTGGCCCGGATGCGGAACACGCCGTCATACTCGACCGACGCTACTTCCTGGCCGAAGACAATATTTTCGTTCTTCCAGCTTGCCCACTCCATGTAGTTGCGGAACTCCTGACGTGGAACCGCGTCGAACTGGGCGTTGAGGAAATGATATATGCGGCCGGATTCATGTAGGTACGCAAGGAAGGAGTAGCCGCTTGTCGGCGCCGATAGGCTGACCAGATCCTTAAGCATCGAAACTTGTATGGACGTGTCCGGCATTTGCTGGCCGTCATGCCATCTGAAACTCTCGTTCCTGTCCATGAAGAGATTCGTCATCTCTGGGTGGCCGTACATCAGCGACGCTAGACTCAAGTTCGCCGGGCCAACGCCTATGCCAACGCAACGGTAGTGTCGTGACTGGTTGTCTGTTACCCAGCGTGCCAATATGCGACCCTTCGTAGGCAGGGGTATGAAAGGCTTGGCATATAGCTATCAGTCTGTCTCACGCAGACCGCAGTTTGGCCTCTTTGGTCACTCTCCGCGTCCATCTCATTACGGTACTTTTGCGAGAATAATCACATAGTACGATATAAGCGTCAAGTCTAATCTTGTGTGATGATTTCACATAAGTCCGAGTTGCTCACGCTGCCTACTCAGGAATTGCTGGCCGGGCGACGCCAATGGGCCGCACGGCTCGGTGATGTCGAGCACGTGCTGCTTGGGTCGCTGGTCGAACAGACGCGGCGGTGCGGCAAGGACGGCTGCCGGTGCGCCACCGGGAGCCCGCACGGGCCCTACACCTTCCTGACTCCCAGGCGTGACGGGCGTGGCATGAGGTACGTCCCGGCCGGCCTGCTGGCCCCCACCCGCTCCTGCCTCCAGCAGGGCGATCTCGTCGAGGCCGCCCTGACCGAGATCTCAGCCATCAACGTGGAACTACTAGCCCGCCGCGCCCTCGACTAGGGGGGCGCATCTCGGATCGTGAGACGGAGAGCGCACTTATCACGCGTTCCGTGACCGCAAAGCGGGGCAAATCAGGGCATGAAATGGTCAGAACGCGTGCAAAGTCGAAACGATCATGAAAGGCCCGGGTCTCAGAAGCATGATCATGTCCAGCATTTGAGACGGCGCCCCCGTGGTCAGCGGGTCCACTCCTTGGCCACCATGGTCAGGACGTCGTAGGTGGCCACCACGGTGCCGTCCTGCCTGGTGATCTCGGCATCCCAGCGGACCTCGCCGTAGTCGCCGGCCCGGGGGCTGATCTGCTTGCAGGTCAAGGTCACGCTCATCTCGTCACCGGGCTTGAGCGGGGTCAGGAACCGCAGGTTGTCGATGCCGTAGTTGGCTAGCACCGGGCCGTAATCGGGCTGGACGAACAGGCCGGCGGCGAAGGACACGATCAGGTACCCGTGGGCTACCCGGCCGCCGAAGAACGGGTTCCTGGCGGCGGCGGCCTCGTCGGTGTGCGCGTAGAAGGTGTCGCCGGTGAACTCGGCGAAGTGCGCGATGTCTTCCAGCGTCACGGTGCGCGGTCCGCCGGTGATGGTGTCACCGATACGCAGCTCGGCGAGCGACTTGGTGAACGGGTGGGCGCCGCCGGTCCGGCGCTGCGCGCCGTTGACCCAGCGGCCGGTGGCCGCGCTGAGCATCCGCGGACTGGCCTGGATCGCGGTGCGCTGCATGTGGTGGAACACCCCGCGCATGCCGCCCATCTCCTCGCCGCCGCCCGCGCGCCCGGGGCCGCCGTGCACGAGCATCGGCAGCGGCGAGCCGTGGCCGGTGGACTCGGGTGCCGCGTCAGAGTCGAGCACGAGCAGCCGGCCGTGCCACGGGGCGGTGCCAAGCACGACATCGCGGGCGAAGTCCGGGTCGTCGGTAACCACCGAGCCGACCAGGCTGCCTTTGCCCAGGGCCGCCAGCTCGATGACGTCGGCGGTGCCGGAGTACCCGATCAAGGTGGCGACCGGACCGAACGCTTCGACCTCGTGCACCTCGGCCCGGCGGGCGTCATCGGCGCGGACGAGCAGGGGGGACAGGAACGCGCCCCGGGCGGCGTCAGCTCCGGTCACCTGCACGTGCTCAGGGTCGCCGAACACGATGCGCCCGGCGCCTTCCAGCGCCTTGAGCGAGCGGCGGACCTCTTCCCGCTGCTCCAGGCTCGCCAGCGCGCCCATCCGGACCGACGTGTCGGCCGGGTTTCCGACGACGACCTGAGCCAGTCGCTCCCGCACCGCGCCGGCGACCGCCTCCAGTTGCCCGGCGGGCACGAACGCGCGGCGGATCGCCGTGCACTTCTGCCCGGCCTTGACGGTCATCTCGGTGACCAGCTGCTTGACGTACAGGTCGAACGCGGCCGTGCCGGGGCCGGCGTCGGGACCGAGGATCGACATGTTCAGCGAGTCAGCCTCGGCGTTGAACCGCACCGACCGGGCCACCACGTTGGGATGGGACCGGAGCCGGCCGGCGGTGCTGGCCGAGCCGGTGAAGCTGAGCAGATCCTGCTCCTCCAGATGATCGAGCAGGTCCCCGGCGCTGCCGCTGACCAGCTGCAGCGCGCCGTCGGGCAGCAGCCCGGCCTCGATGATCAGCTCCACCATCCTGGCCGTGAGGTAACCAGTCTGGGACGCCGGCTTGATCAGCGACGGAACGCCGGCGATCAGGGCCGGGGCCAGCTTTTCCAGCGGTCCCCACACGGGGAAGTTGAACGCGTTGACCTGAACGGCCACGCCCAGCCGCGGGGTCAGCAGGTGCTGGCCCAGGAACTGGCCGGCCTTGCCCAGCTGCTCGGGCGGTCCCTCGACGAAGACCCGCTCGTTCGGCAGCTCGCGCCTGGCCTTGCTCGCGTAGCTGAGCAGCACGCCGATGCCGCCGTCAATGTCGAACTTGGAGTCGGCAAGGGTCGCGCCGGTGCGGTACGACAGCTCGTAGAGCTCATCGCGGTGCTCGCGCAGCAGCTGGCCGGCCGCCTTGGCCAGGGCCGCCCGTTCGTGGAAGGTCATCTCCCGCAACGCCGGGCCGCCGGCCGACCGGCCGTAGGCCAGGGCGGCTCCGAAGTCGATGCCCGCCGTGGAGACTTCGGTGATCGTCTCGCCGGTGACGGCGTCACGGACCGGGGTGCCGGCATCCGGCGCGAACCAGCGGCCTTCGACGTAGCTGCGCAGAACCGTCACGAGATCTTCTCCGTCCCTCGCCACCTGCCGAACAGTCAGCAACTAACGGCGATGCTACCGAGCCGGCGGATGAAGGCAGCCCGGGTCCGGTCCGGCCGGCCTATGCCTGGCGGTCCAGCCAGCTCTCGATGAGGAATCTCCCGATCGAGTCCACGCGGTAAGGACCGCCGACAGCAGGATCCGCTATCCGGGCCCGTAGTTCGGCCGCGGTAAACCAGCGCGCCTCGAGTACCTCACGCCCGTCGGCCCGGATGGTGTCCCCGAGCGCCTCTGCCGTGAAGCCGATCATCAGGCCGGCCGGGAACGGCCATGACTGCGAAGCCTGGTAGGTCACCCGGCCGACGGCCACCCCGGCTTCCTCGGCGACTTCGCGGCGGACCGCATCCTCCAGGCTTTCCCCGATCTCGACGAAGCCGGCCAGCGTGCTGAAGTGCCCGGGACCAGACTCCGCATGCCGGCCGAGGAGGCAGCGCGCAGGCGCGCCCGGCAACTCGACCAGCACGATCACCGCCGGCTCAATCCGGGGAAAGAGCAACCTGCCGCAGTCGCGGCAGACCCGGTGATGACCAGCTTCCCGGGTGTCTGCCGGGCCCCCGCATGAGCCGCAGAACCGCTGATTGCGATGCCAGTGCGCGATGCCGCGCGCATAGGCGAAGACCCCCGCCTCGGCGGGGGTCACCAGGCTGACCAGCGCGCTGATATCCATGACGGCGTGAGCACCGACCAGGCCGGCCGCGCCTGGCTGATCCAGCGCGGACAGGTCGGCCGCGAAGAACGCTGATCCGGCATCCACGCCCAGGAAGACCGGATCGTCGGCGGCAGCCAGCAGTTCCGCCGCATCGCCGCCGGACAGCGTTACCGGCATCCCGTCACGCACCAGGCACTGATCACGCCACAACGGGATCACCCTGGTGCTGTCATCACCTATCAGCCCGGCGATCCACTTCTCATCGCCGCGGGCGGCGGTCGCCCGGTCCATCCTCAGCCCGCTGTAGTACATGGCGGACGCCATTGTCACCACGCCCTCTCAGGCGTACAGCGCGGCACGCGCCAGGTCCTGTAGCTCCGTGTCGGGGATGCGCGCGGCGTCCCCGGGTCCTAGCCTGATGGTCCCCTTTCCCGCGGCCAACTCGGGATGACGCGCCGAGAAACCGCCGTCCCGGCTCGGCGACACATACAGCGACACCCCATGCTTCCAGGCTCCGATACTCAGGCGCCGCCGTCCGATCCGGTAGGTCGGCATCCCGTACAGCAGCACCACTTCGGCATCGGGACAGGCCGCCACGACCAGCCGGTGCAGGCGATCAAACACCGGCCGGTGCTCGCCGTCCATCTCGTCGCGGTACCGGCGCACAGCCTCATCCGTGACGCCGGCCTCACCGCCCGGCACGTGCTCGCTCATAACTGCATTTTATTTTTCCGAACGGTACGCGGCCTGGCTT
>DASXME010000178.1:0-2699 GCA_036495825.1 Streptosporangiaceae bacterium | reverse complement strand
CTCGCTGGAGTCGCAGGTCGCCGCGATCGTGGCCCGGCACGCCCCGTTCGCCGGATCCCATCACCGCGGCGTGCGCGTCGGCGGCCGCCCGCTCGCCGACACGTTCGCCGACCCCGACCTGGATCTCGCCGAGTTCCTGCGGGCGTTCCGTGCGGCCGGGCAGTTGCGGCGGGCCGATGACGGGCTGTCGGCGTTCGTCCGGGCGATGAAGCTGGGCGGGCCGATGTTCGGCATCTTCGACGAGCGAGAGGCGGCCGTATTCCAGGCCTGGGCCGATTCGGTTCAGGCCGGCCAGCGGCCGGAGATCACGATCACGGCCGAGACGGCCGGCGACCACCAGGCCGCGGCCTGGACGGCCGCCATCGCCGCGAGCGCGCCGGCCGACGTGGTCATCGCGGACGCCGGCGCGCCGGATGACCGCGAGCTGCTGTACCGCCTGATCAACATCGAGAACCACGCCAACACGCTGCCGCTCGCGGTCGGCCGCGCGTCGAAGCTGTTCGCCGACGCGGAGATCCTGTTCGTCCACGGCGCCGGCGGCAGGTACACCGACGCGAGCTATTTCGACTACACCGCCGACGCGCTTTACCGGCGATGCGAACGCGTCTACCGGGAGAAGCTGCTCGAGCCGTACCAGCCGCTGACCGAAATACCCGACCGGGACGAGGTGGTGTTCTTCCAGTCCACATATGCGCTCGGCGCGCTGATCGACGCCGCCTGGATACACCGGACCGCGAACCTGGGCCGGTGCGACCGGCCGTGCGACGCCGCGCTGTTCTCCATCTACGCGGACGAGATGGGCTACGGCGACCTGCGCAAGAATCACATAACCCTGATCCACCGTGCCTTGCACAGCATGAATATCGCAATGCCGCACATTCGTGAGGCCGCATTCATGGACCAGAGCGACCTGCCCGACGATCTCTACGGATTCTCGCTGCATCAGTTGTGCATGGCCCTGCACCCGGACGCGTTCTACAACGAGATTCTCGGCTACAACCTGGCGATCGAGATGTTCGGTCTCGGCGAGCTGCGCCTGCACGAGATCCAGAAGCTCCGCCATTACGGATTCGACGATTGCTATGAGCAGGCGCACCTGACGATCGACAACATGTCGGCCGGCCATAGCAGGCAGGCGGCCGACATTATCGTGTGCTACCTCGATGAGGTGCGCAGCGCGTTCGGCGATGCCGCGGTGCAGCGTGAGTGGCGCCGGGTATGGCGCGGTTATGCCTCGCTCGCGTACTTCGTCGAGCACGCGCTGCTCAGGCAGATTGCGGAGCGGGAAATG
The DNA here is from genome assembly GCA_036495825.1 of Streptosporangiaceae bacterium. GTDB lineage: Bacteria > Actinomycetota > Actinomycetes > Streptosporangiales > Streptosporangiaceae > PALSA-505. The sequence goes on along the minus strand of DASXME010000178.1, from coordinate 1,408 downwards.
CCGGCCGACGTTGTTATTTGAATTTTTTCCGAACGGTGCCTACCGAGCCCGGCCCCTGGATGGGCACGTTACGGGTGCTTGAGATTTAGATCAGCTCGACGTGCTGGTCATCGCGGACCAGCGAGCGCAGGATGTCGATGACCGCAGCGGGCCGCGGTTCGAAGTAGAAGTGGCCGCCGTCCACCCAGTGGCGGTCGGGCGGCCGGGTGAATTCCCTGCTCCAGGGCTCGACCTGCTCCGCCTTGACGTGCGGGTCGTCGCGTCCGACCACCAGGGTGGCGGACACCGCGAGCGGCCAGCCCGGCCGGTAGCGGTACCCCACGGCCATCCGGAAGTCGGCGATCAGACCAGGCAGCAGCAGTTCGCGCATCTCGTCGTCGGCGATGACCTCGGCGGGCAGGCCGCCGAAGAAGCCGATCGCCTCGGCGAACTGTCGGCCCGTCAGTTCCGCGATCGCCTTCACCCGCTGCGAGGGCAGCAGCGAAGGCGCGGAGCAGCCGGATGCGACGAGGTGGCGCGGCGTGGCGGATCCGGGCAGTCGGCGCCAGACCTCGAAGGCGACCAGCGCGCCCAGGCTGTGCCCGAACAGGTAGAACGGCCGGCCGTCCGCTTCGCTGACCGCGGTGACGGCCGCGGCGGCGCCGTCGATGAGTTCCTCGATCGTCGGCGGCGGCTCGGCCGCGCGGTGCTCGCGGCCGGGGCGGCAGACCGCGATGATCTCGGCGTCCCCGCCCAGCCCGGACTGCCAGCCGAGGAAGGCGCGCGGGTTGCCGCCCGCGTGCGGGAAGCAGAAGATCCGGGCCGCCGCCGGCGGCGTGTTGTTGTCGCCGCTGGTGATGAACCAGTCGGCGGGGCCGCTCACGCCGCCGCCAGCGTGAACGTGCTGGTGCTGCTCCGGGACGGGTCGCCGGGCCGCAACGCCAGCTCGCCGCGGCCGGGCAAGATCACCACGGCGGCGACGGTCCGCTCGCGCCGGATGTCGCCGGCGTCGGGGACGCAGACCGGCGGCCGGGCGAGCAGCGCGAAATGCTCTTCGGTGCCGGCCCCGCCGCCCGACGCGGCGAACTCGGCCAGGCCGGCCTCGCAGGCTTTCAGCCGGAGCACCGACGAGTTGCGGGCGAACACGTTGAGCTCGTCATGGCTGGTGAAATCGGGATGCAGATAGTGGTTCGTGTGCGTCGCCTGTGCTGGTTGGGCTGACCCGGTCGGCGCCCCGACCAGCCGGATTTCGCCGTCGAGGATCTCGGCGCAGGCGACGGTCGCCGGATCGCACAGCATGAGGGTGCGCGAGCTGGCCAGCGGCAGGCCGCGCAGGATCCGCAGCGCCTCCGCCACGGAGCCGGCGTTATCGAGCAGGTGCCTGATCGCCAGGTACGGCGGCAGGCCGGGCCGCCACTGGCCGCCGAGG
>DASXME010000177.1:0-2087 GCA_036495825.1 Streptosporangiaceae bacterium | reverse complement strand
CGGACCGAGCACATGTTCCTCGGCGAGCGCCGTCAGCTGGTCGAGGACCTGATCCTGGCCGCCACGCCGGAGGAACGGCAGGAGGCGCTCGACGCGCTTGAGCCGCTGCAGCGCGGCGACTTCACCGAGATCCTTGAGGCGATGGACGGCGTGCCGGTGACGATCCGGCTGATCGACCCGCCGCTGCACGAGTTCCTGCCCGACTACACCGAGCTCAGCGTGAAGATCGCCCTGGCGGGCGACGAGGCGACCGAGCAGGACCTGCGGCTGCTCGAGGAGGTGCGCCGCCTGCACGAGCAGAACCCCATGCTCGGCCTGCGCGGTGTCCGCCTGGTGCTTGTCATCCCCGGCCTGCTCGGCATGCAGGTCCGCGCGATCGCCCGCGCGGCGGCGGAACTCGCCAAGGCCGGCCGGTCGCCCAAGCCGGAGATCATGATCCCGCTGACCGCGACCGTGCAGGAAATGGAGATCAGCAAGGAACGCGTCGAGAAGGAGCTGCGCGGCGTCGAGGAAGAGACCGGCGTCCACGTCGATATCCCCATCGGCACCATGATCGAGGTGCCGCGGGCCGCGCTGACCGCGGGCGAGATCGCCCGGTCGGCTGAGTTCTTCTCCTTCGGCACCAACGACCTGACGCAGATGACCTGGGCGTTCTCCCGTGACGACGTGGAGGGGGCGTTCTTCGCTCCGTACATCGACATGGGCATCTTCGGCGTGTCACCGTTCGAGACCATCGACCGCGACGGCGTCGGCCGCCTGATCGAGATCGCCACGGCCGAGGGCCGGGCCACCCGGCCGGGGCTGAAGCTCGGCATCTGCGGCGAGCACGGCGGCGACCCCGCGTCCGTCTGGTTCTTCCACGAGGCGGGCCTCGACTACGTGTCCTGCTCGCCGTTCCGCGTGCCGGTCGCCCGCCTTGAGGCAGGCCGGGCCGCGCTGGCGAGCGGCGGCAGCGACACCCGTTAAGACTCCCGGACGGGCCCGCGTCGATGAGCGGGCCAGCCTGGGCTGAGCCGGGCCGCGCCCAACGGCGTGCGCGGCCACCGTAATACCGCCAAGTGCAGGTAGTCGGCCTGGAATGTCGGTCACGTGAGTCACACTGGGGTAGTGACGTACAGTCCGGCTGATGTCGATCGGTGGGTGGCCGAGCCGCCCAAGCGCGCGGGCCGCACCGGGTTCCAGCGGGACCGCGCGCGGGTACTGCACAGCTCAGCGCTGCGCAGGCTGGCGGCGAAGACGCAGGTGGTCAGGGCCGGTTCCGGTGACTTCCCGCGCACCCGGCTGACCCACTCACTCGAATGCGCGCAGATCGGCCGTGAACTCGGTGCGGCGCTCGGCTGCGACCCCGACCTGGTCGACGCCGCCTGCCTGGCGCACGACCTCGGCCATCCCCCGTTCGGCCACAACGGCGAGTCGGCCCTGGCCGCGCTCGCGGACGTCGGCGGCGCGCTGGCCTGCGGCGGCTTCGAGGGCAACGCGCAGTCACTGCGACTGCTGACCCGCCTGGAGCCGAAGGTGCCCGGCGCCGGCCTCAACCTCACCCGCGCCACCCTGGACGCCGCGATCAAGTACCCGTGGCTTCCTGAACCGGTCACCGCGGCCGACCCGCGCTTCGCACCGGAGAACGTCACCCTGCACCTGCCCGCCAAGTACGGCGCGTACCAGTCCGACCTTTCCTCCTTCGAGTGGATCCGCGCGGGGGCGCCAGGCCGCCGCCGCTGCCTTGAGGCCCAGATCATGGACTGGGCCGACGACGTCGCCTACTCTGTCCACGACGTGGAAGACGGCCTGCAGGCGGGCCTCGTCTCCATGAAGGACCTCAGCGATCAGTCCGAACGGGCGCGGGTCTCCGCCGTCGCACTCGCCCATTACTGCGCGCCGGGGTGGGACGTCACGGCGGCCGAGCTCGAGGCGGTCTTCACCGAGTTCATGCGGCTGGATTGCTGGCAGTTCAGCTTCGACGGCGGCCCCGGGTCGCTTGCCGCGGCCAAGAACCTGACCAGCGAGCTGGTCGGCCGCCTCTGCCAGGCGGCCGAGGACGGCACCCGCGCCGTGGCCGGCCCCGCCCCGCTCAGCCGCTATGCCGC
>DASXME010000176.1:0-1710 GCA_036495825.1 Streptosporangiaceae bacterium | reverse complement strand
GGCGGACACCAGCCGGGTGACCACGGACGGCGAGAACGGGCGGCTGGCGCTGGGCATCTCCGCGCTGCCCGGCTCGCGCGCGAACACCGTCTGGTAGTGCGACAGCGGCCAGTCCCGCGACACGTAGGAGTACCGGATCGGGCGGCCGAACTTCAGTAGGTACGGTATTACTGCAACCGACAACCGCGCCCGCCAGAGCCGGTTCGTGGCCCGTCCCTCCAGGAACAGGACCGCCCCGCCGGGCAGGATCAATCGCTGACCGGGATGGCCACGACCGTTCGGCACCGTGGTTTTGCCCGTGACCTGCCGGAGTTCGGTCAGCCACGATCCGTCCGGCCGCGGCCCGGAGAAGTGCACCGCCAGCTCGGCCGACACCTGGACCTGAGCCGGCAAGGTGGCCGTCGTGTTGATCACCAGCAGGTCACCCGGGAGCAGCAGGCCGGGCAGCTCGGCGAAGCCGTGGTGGCTGACCTCGCCGGACGCCCGCCGGCTGACCAGCATCCGGACCCCGTCCCTGGGCAGGCCGCGCGCCTCGGGCGGCTCGTGCGCCTCCAGTGAAGCCGGCAGCGTGAACTCGTCCAGGCTGAACTCGTCCAGGGCGGTCACGAGCTCACCGGCTCGCGGGGCATGAGGTGCGTCGCGCGGTAGCGGCCGCTCGGCAGCCGCTCGCTGACCAGCCGGACGAACGCGGGCACGACCGAGGCGGGTTCGGGCCGGTCCGAGATGTCCTCGCCGGGGAAGGCCAGCTGGTGCATGTCGGTGCGCAGGTCGCCGGGGTCGGCCCACCACACGCGGACCCCGAGCTCCTCGGCGGCCAGCACGTTCGAGGCCTGCTCCAGGGCGGCCTTGGCCGCGCCGTAGCCGCCCCAGCCCGCGTACGCCTCCACGGCCGCGTCCGAGGTGATGTTCAGCACCGCGCCGCCGCTGGCGCGCAGCAGCGGCAGCGCCAGCTGGGTCAGCGCGATCGGCGCGATCACGTTCGCCTCGAACGCGGCGCGCAGCTCGTCCGCCGGGTAGTCGGCCAGCGCGGGCAGCGGGCTGGCGCCCAGCGTGCCGGCGTTGTTCACCAGCAGGTCGAGCCGGCCCGCGCAGGCCGCGATCAGCGCGGCCCGGTGCGCCGGATCGGTCACGTCGCCCGGCACCGCGGCAACAGTAGCGCCGGCTGCACGCAGCGCCCCTGCGGCTGCGTCCAGCGCGGCGGCGTCCCGCGCGTCGATGACGAGGTTGAAGCCCGCGCCGGCCAGGCCGGCCGCCAGGGCCCGGCCGAGGCCGCGGGAGGCTCCCGTTACCAAAGCTGTGTTCATACCAGCCGACGCTAGGCAGCGCCGCGCCCGGGCACATCGGCCACCAGCCCCGCCCGTCCTCCGCCGATGGTCCTAAGACCCCGGCCCGATGCGAGGCGCCTGAACACGAGCTAACGTCAGAGCAACCATGAGCGAAGGACTCGACGAGCTGTACCAGGTGAGCCAGGCGGTGCTGTCCGTCACCCGGCACATGTCCGTCCGCGACGTGCTGCAGGTGATCGTGCGCTCGGCCCGCTCCCTGGTCGGCGCGCGCTACGCCGCGCTCGGCGTGCCCGACCAGGGCGACTCGTTCGCCGAGTTCGTGGTGGACGGGATCAGCGGCGCCGAGTGGGCGGCGATCGGCCCGCTGCCGCGGCGGCACGGGATGCTCGCCGTGCTGCTCAACCAGGGCAAGCCGGAACGGCTC
>DASXME010000175.1:0-3132 GCA_036495825.1 Streptosporangiaceae bacterium | reverse complement strand
ACCGCGGTGGTGGCCGCGTCGGTGCTCGGCGCCTGCATCGGGTTCCTGTGGTGGAACGCGCCACCCGCCCGGATCTTCATGGGCGACTCCGGCTCGCTGGCGCTCGGCGGCGTGCTCGCCGGGCTCGCGGTATGCACGAAGACCCAGCTGCTGCTCGTGCTGCTCGGCGGCCTGTTCGTGATCATCACGCTGTCCGTGGTCGTCCAGGTGGGGTCGTTCAAGATGACCGGCCGCCGGGTGTTCAAGATGGCCCCGCTGCAGCATCATTTCGAGCTGCTCGGCTGGGCCGAGACCACGATCGTCATCAGGTTCTGGCTGATCTCCGGCCTGTTCATCGGCCTCGGCCTGGTGATCTTCTACGTCCAGTGGATGAGCTCGGCATGACCGCCGGCCATCTCCTGCCGCCCGGGCCGGGCGGCGACGGCGGCTGGGACGGACGGCAGGTCTGCGTGGCCGGCCTCGGCGTCTCCGGGCCGCCGGCCGCCCGGGCGCTGGCCGCCCGCGGCGCTCAGGTCACCGTGCTCGACGCCACCGACGACGAGGTGCGCAGGCGGCGGGCCGCCGAGCTCGGCTGGCTGGGCATCAAGGTCATTCTCGGCCACGCGGCGGACGGCGCGAGCGCGCCGCCCGGCACCGAGCTGGTGGTCACGTCGCCCGGCTGGCGGCCGGACGCGCCGCTGCTGGCCGCCGCGGCCCGCACCGGGATCCCGGTCATCGGCGATGTCGAGCTGGCCTGGCGGCTGCGGCCGGTGTTTCCCGACGGCACCGCACAGCCGTGGCTGGCCGTCACCGGGACGAACGGCAAGACCACGACGGTAAAGATGCTCGCCGCGATGCTGGACGCGGCCGGGCTGCGGTCGGCCGCCGCGGGGAACGTCGGCACCTCCGCGGTGGAGGCGGTCACCGAGGCCGGGCCGTACCAGGTGCTCGCCGTCGAGCTGTCCAGCTTCCAGCTGCACTGGAGTTCCACGGTCAGGCCACTGGCCGCCACGGTGCTCAACCTGGCCGCTGATCACATCGACTGGCACGGCGACATGGAGTCCTACGCGCGCGACAAGGCGCGGATCTTCGCGCCGGGGACGATCGCCGTCTGCAACGCCGACGACGCGTGGTCGCGCCGCCTGGTCGCCGGGGCGCGCGCGCTGTCCCGGGTGATCCCGTTCCGGCTCGGCGCGCCGGGGCCCGGCGAGTTCGGCGTGGCGGGCGGCGCGCTGGTCGACCGGGCGTTCGGCAGCAAGGTGGTGCTCGCGCCGGTCAGCGACGTGCGGCCGGCCGCCCCGCACAACGTGGCGAACGCGCTGGCCGCCGCGGCGCTGGCCCGCGCCTACGGGGTGCAGGCCGCCGCCATCGGGGCCGGGCTGCGCGCCTTCGAGCCGGAGCCGCACCGGATCGCGCTGGTGGCCGAGGTCGGCGGCGTGGCCTACGTGGACGACTCCAAGGCGACGAACCCGCACGCCGCCGCCGCGTCGCTGGCCGCCCGCGGCCCGGTGGTCTGGGTGGCGGGCGGGATGCTGCGCGGCGAGGCCGCCGACATCTTCGAGCTGGTCCGCGGGGTGGCGGGCCGGCTGCGTGCGGTCGTGCTGCTCGGCCGCGACCGGGACGTATTCCTGCAGGCTCTCGCGCGACACGCGCCGGATGTCCCGGTCGTGGAGGTGGACGGCACCGACACTGGGATCATGGAACGGGTTGTGACCGAGGCAGCCGGGCTGGCCTCGCCGGGGGATACCGTCCTGCTCGCGCCCGCGGCCGCCTCACTCGATATGTTCGCGCACTACGGCGCGCGGGGTGATGCGTTCGCCGCGGCCGTCCGGGCCATGGCCGGGCCGGCATGAGCGCGGTACTGGACGGCGGCGGCGAGCCGGTCCGCCGCCGGGTCCGCGCCGCCGGGGACGCACCGGGTGACGGTGAGGCCGCGGTCGCGCCCGGTGCCGGGCTGGCGCCGCGGGACCGGCTGGCCTCGGTGTCCGCGCTGCTGGACCGCCCGCTGCTGTCCTACTACCTGATCATCGGGATCGCGGCGCTGCTGCTCGCGCTCGGGCTCGTCATGGTGCTGTCCACGTCGTCGGCGTCCTCGCTGATCAGCGGCGAACCCCCGTACCGGGAGTTCCAGAAGCAGTTGCTCGGCGTGGCGCTCGGCCTGCCGATGATGTGGTTCGCCGCCCGGTCGTCGCCGCGGCTGTTCCGCGCCGCGGCCTACCCGCTGCTGGCGGTGTCCGTGCTCGGCCTGATGCTCACCCTGCTGCCCGGCGTCGGCGTGGTGTCCGGCGGCGCCTCCCGCTGGATCCAGCTCGGCCCGTTCCAGCTGCAGCCGTCCGAGCTGGCCAAGCTCGCCTTCGTGCTGTGGGGCGCCGACCTGCTGGCGCGCAAGGAGAAGCTCGGCCAGCTGACCGACTGGCGGCACCTGCTGCTTCCGCTGCTGCCGGGCGCGGGCGTGATCTGCATGCTGGTCATGCTCGGCGACGACCTAGGCACCACGTTCGTGCTGTTGACCATCTTCCTGATGCTGCTGTGGGTGATCGGCACGCCGGGCCGGGTGTTCGTCGGCATCCTCGGCCTGATGGCCCTGGTCATGCTCATGCTGATCATCGTGGCGCCGTACCGGCTGGAGCGGCTGACCAGCTTCATCAACCCGCAGGCCAGCCCGGTCGGCACGAACATGCAGAACATCCAGGGCAAGTACGCGGTCGGCTCCGGCAGCTGGTTTGGCGTCGGCCTCGGCGCCAGCAGGCAGAAGTGGGGCTGGGTGCCGAACGCCACGACCGACTACATCTTCGCGATCATCGGCGAGGAACTCGGCCTGGTCGGCACGCTGTGCGTGTCCGCGCTCTACGGCGGCCTGGCCTACGCCGGGCTGCGGATCGCCCGCCGGGTGGACGACACGTTCATGCGGCTGGCCGCGGCCGGCGCCACCGCCTGGATCGTGATGCAGGCCGTGGTGAACATCGGCGCGGTCATCGGCGTGTTCCCGATCACCGGGGTGCCGCTCCCGCTGGTCTCCGAGGGCGTGTCGTCGCTGCTGGCCACGATGGCGGCGCTCGGCATGCTGATGGCCTTCGCCAAGCGGGAGCCCGGCGCCAGGGAAGCTTTGGCCGCTCGGGGAGAAAGCGGGGCCCGCCGGGTCCTAAGCTGGCT
>DASXME010000174.1:0-13180 GCA_036495825.1 Streptosporangiaceae bacterium | reverse complement strand
TGATCGCCACGACCACGATGAGGGCGACGGTCATGGTGAGGTTCCGGCGCAGGCCGATCCAGATCTCCTGGAGAACGAACTGTGCACGCATACTCGCTGATTCCTCGCAGTCCTGCTTCGTGGTGTGGTGCTCCGGCTGTTGCCGGCGACGGTGCCCCGCGGCACAGGCTACGGCACGTCAGTACGCCTGGCCGTACACTCCGCGAGACTGGTCCCGGACCACCTTGCCGTATTCGAGCTCGATGACACGCTTGCGCATGGAGTCGACGATCGCGGCGTCGTGCGTGGCCATGACCACGGTGGTACCGGTCCGGTTGATGCGGTCAAGCACCTTCATGATGCCGATCGAGGTGGCCGGGTCGATGTTGCCGGTGGGCTCGTCGGCCAGCAGGATCATCGGCCGGTTGACGAAGGCCCGGGCCATGGCGACCCGCTGCTGCTCGCCGCCGGACAGCTCGTCGGGCATCCGGTCGTGCTTGCCCTCCAGCCCGACCAGGTCGATGACCTCGGGCACGACCTTGCGGATGAAGCGCCTGGGCTTCCCGATGACCTCGAGCGCGAAGGCGACGTTCTGGTAGATGTTCTTGTTCGGCAGCAGCCTGAAGTCCTGGAAGACGCAGCCGATCCGGCGCCGCAGCAGCGGAATGCGCCAGGGCGTCAGCCGCGCCAGGTCCTTGCCGGCCACGTGGATCCTGCCTTCGGTCGGCCGCTCCTCCTTCAGCACCAGCCGGAGGAACGTCGACTTCCCCGAGCCGGACGGACCGACCAGGAAGATGAACTCGCCCTTCTCGACGTCGATGTTGACGTTCTCGAGGGCGGGCCGGTTCTGGCTCGCGTACAGCTTGCTGACGTTATCGAAGTGGATCACAGATTCATCACACGCGATCGGTAAGATAAGAGGGTAAGGGTCGCCGGCCAGGCGAGCCAGGCGGCCTCACGGTCGCCCACTGCCAGACCGCTCTGCTGTGGCCTTCCTGGAGACACACCGGGATCGGCGTCCAAGTTGGCCACGGCACAGTCTAGGGGGGAAACTGGCATTGAAGGTCCAACATCGCCGAAGTGACTCCGGTGACGGCGAATGCCGAAGGGAACCCTGATGAGCTGCGAACACCTGATTTGCGCGCGGTGTGCCGGACCGGTAGTCGAGGGTCGCTGTCCCGCCTGCCGTGAGGCCAGGTCGCAGGTGCATCACTCCCAGCAGATGGGAATTCCGCTGCTGATCGCGGCCCTGTTCGCCGTCCTGCTGGTCATGATCGCCCTGCAGCTAACGCACTAGAGAGCAGTACCCGCCGCGGTTGCCGCCCGGTCAGATGCCGTTGCGGCGCATGTACCTGATCTCCGCCTCGATAAAGTTGTCGATCTCGCCGTCGAGCACGGCGGTGGTGTTCCCGGTCTCGATGCCCGTCCTGACGTCCTTCACGTTCTGGTACGGGTAGAGGACGTAGTTGCGGATCTGCGTTCCCCAGCTGCTCCTCGACTCGCCGCGCAGCTCAGATAGCGTCTCCACTTCCTCCTGCCGCTTGCGCTCGAGCAGCTTGGCCTGCAGCACGCCCATCGCCGTCGCGCGGTTTTGCAGCTGGCTGCGCTCGTTCTGGCAGGAGACCACGATGCCGGTGGGCAGGTGGGTGATCCGGACGGCGGAGTCGGTGGTGTTGACACCCTGGCCGCCGGGACCGCTGGAACGGTAGACGTCGACCCGGATCTCGTCTTCGTTGATCTCGATGTGGTCAGTGGTCTGCACGACCGGCACCACGTCCACGCCGGCGAACGAGGTCTGCCTGCGGCCCTGGTTGTCGTACTTGGAGATGCGGACCATCCGGTGCGTGCCGTGCTCGCCACGCAGCGTGCCGTACGCGTACGGCGCCTTGACCGCGAACGTGGTCGACTTGATGCCCGCCTCTTCGGCGTAGGACGTGTCGTAGACCTCGGTGGCGTAGTGGTGCCGCTCGGCCCAGCGCAGGTACATGCGCTGCAGGTTCTGCGCGAAGTCGGCCGCGTCCGCCCCGCCTGCCTGGGAGTTTATGGTGATCAGCGCCTCGCGGGCGTCGTACTCGCCGGACAGCAGCGTCCGCACCTCGAGCGCGTTGATCTCGCTGCGCAGCGCGGCCAGGTCCCTGGTCGCCTCGACCCGGGTGGGCTCGTCGTTCTCACTCTCCGCTAGCTCGAACATCACCTGAGTGTCATCGAGCCTGCTGCGCAGGCCTTCTACCCGGGTGACCTCGCCTTCCAGGTAGGCCAGGCGGCGGGTGACAGCCTGTGCGTTTTCCTGATCTTCCCAGAGATCGGGGTTGGAAGCCGCCTCCCGCATCTTGCCGGCCTCACGGCGCATAGCGTCCAGGTCAAGGACCACTTCCACGCCGGTCAGCTTGGAAGAGAGCTCCTTAATCTCCTCCGCGGGATCGATGACTGCCATGTCCCAAGCGTACGCGAGCGCGGGGGTTCGCGCGCCCTGTGAACACGCAAAGTAACGACTACTCTGGGTTACATCCGCGCGGGCGCGGCCGGTAATTCGGGCAGCATGATCCCCGTCACCAGGGCCCGGATGGCCCGCACCGCCACCGACAGCGTGGCCACGGTGAACGAGTCGCTCTCCCAGATTTCGGTGAGCGTCTGGGTGGCCCGGCCTACCGCGGCCTCGTTGAGCTCCGCCCAGCCGGCCAGCCGCTCCTCCGGGGTGGCGCCGCCGGTGAACTGCAGCACGTCGCCGGCCAGCGCGGCGTGCGCGGCGTACAGGTCATCGCGCAGCGCCGACCGGGCGGCGGTGTTCCACCGGTCATCGCGCGACAGCGCGGTGATCCGGTCGCGCAGCCTGGTGATCAGCAGCCGGTCGGCCAGGTCGAAGTAGACCTCGGCGGTCTCTTCCACCGCCCGCTTGGTGCGCGCCGCGATCTCCACGATGTCGAAGGCCGAGTAGGCGGGCACCATCGCCGCCACCCGGCCTGCCAGCTCGTCGGGCACGCCGTTGGCCAGGTAGCCTTCCCGCCGCTCCTCGAACCCGGACATGTCGGTGCCGGTGAGAAGCTTGGGCAGGCCGGAGCGGACGGCCTGCACGCCGCGGCCGAAGAAGTCGATGGTGTCCTGGATGCCGAACGGCGAGCGCCGGTTGTGCAGCAGCCAGCGGGCGGCCCGCTCGGTGAGCTTGCGTCCCTCGAGCAGCAGCGAGATCTGGGCGTTCACGTCCACCCCGCCGTCCAGGTCCTGGACGGCCTGCCAGAACGTGGGCATCTCGAAGACGTCCCTGGCCACCAGCCAGGCCCGGGTGATATCCGGGCCCGAGGCGCCGGTCTCCTCGTTCAGCCGGAACCAGAACGTGATGCCGGACTGGTCGATCATGTCGTTGACGACGATCGTCGTGATGAGCTCGCGGCGCAGCGCGTGGGTGGTCATCAGGTGCTCGTAGCCCTTGCGCAGCGGCTCGGGGAAGTACTTGACCAGCGCGCCGTGCAGGTAGGCGTCGTCGGGCAGCTTGGAGTCAAGCACCTCCCTGGCCGCGTCGATCTTGGTGCGGGCGAGCATCACGGCGAACTCGGGGCCGGTCAGGCCCAGCCCGGCCGCGCGCCGCTCGGCGATCTCCCGGTCGTTGGGGAGCACCTCGAGCCTGCGCCGCAGCTTGCGGTCCCGCTCCAGCTTGCGCAGGTAGCGGGCGTGCACGTGCAGCATCGAGCCGGCCTGCGCGCGGGCGGCGGCGAGCACCACGTTCTGGCTGTAGTTGTGCCGCAGCACCAGCGCGGCCACCTCGTCGGTCATCTCGTGCAGCAGCGAGTCGCGCTGCGGCATCGTCAGCTGCCCGTCCCTGACCACCCGGTCCAGCAGGATCTTGATGTTGACCTCGTGGTCCGAGGTGTCCACCCCGGCCGAGTTGTCGATGAAGTCGGTGTTGATCATGCCGCCGGCCCGGGCGAACTCGATCCTGGCCGCCTGGGTCAGCCCGAGGTTGCCGCCCTCGCCGACCACCCGGGCGCGCAGCTGGGCGGCGTCGATCCTGATCCCGTCGTTCGACCGGTCGCCCGCGTCGGCGTGGGTCTCCAGCGTGGCCTTGACGTAGGTGCCGATCCCGCCGTTCCACAGCAGGTCGACCGGTGCGGCCAGGATGGCCGAGATCAGCTGGCCGGGGGTCATCGCGACCGGGCTGCCGGAGATGCCGAGCGCCGCCCGGGCCTGCGGCGATACCGGCACCGACTTGGCCGAGCGGGGCCAGACGCCGCCGCCCGCCGAGATCAGCGAGGTGTCGTAGTCGGCCCAGCTGGACCGGGGCAGGCCGAACATCCGCTGCCGCTCGGCCAGGCTGGCCGCGGCATCGGGGTCCGGGTCGAGGAAGATGTGCCGGTGGTCGAACGCGGCCACCAGCTTGATGTGCGCCGACAGCAGCATCCCGTTGCCGAACACGTCGCCCGACATGTCGCCGATCCCGGCGACGGTGAACTCGTCGGTGTCCACATCCACGCCCTGGGTGCGGAAGTGATACCGGACCGACTCCCACGCGCCGCGCGCGGTGATCCCCATCTTCTTGTGGTCGTACCCGTGCGAGCCGCCGGAGGCGAACGCGTCGCCCAGCCAGAAGCCGTACCGGCCGGCGATCTCGTTGGCCACGTCGGAGAAGGTCGCGGTGCCCTTGTCCGCGGCCACCACCAGGTACGGGTCATCGCCGTCGTGCCGGACCACGCCCCGCGGCGGCACCACCCGGTCGCCGCCGGCGTTGTCGGTGATGTCCAGCATGGCGCTGATGAACATCCGGTAGCAGGCCAGGCCTTCCTCGGCGTAGGCGGCCCGGTCGGCGGGATCGGGCAGCTGCTTGCAGACGAACGCGCCCTTGGCGCCGGACGGCACGATGACCGAGTTCTTCACCTCCTGGGCCTTGGCCAGGCCGAGCACCTCGGTGCGGAAATCCTCCTGCCGGTCGGACCAGCGCAGCCCGCCCCTGGCCACCTGGCCGAACCGCAGGTGCACCGCCTCCAGGCGGGGCGAGTACACGAACACCTCGAACAGCGGCCTGGGGGCCGGCAGGTCGGGCACGCCGCTCGGGTCCAGCTTGATCACCAGATAGGGCGCGGGGACGGAGTCGCGCTGCTGGTAGTAGTTGGTCCGCAGCGTCGTATCGATCAGCGACAGGTAGGAGCGCAGGATGCGGTCCTGGTCGAGGCTGGCCACCTCGTCGAGCTCGCCGCGGATCTCCTCGCCGATCGCCTCGCTCCGCTCGGCCTCGCCGCCGCTGCGCTCCGGATCGAACCGGGACTCGAACAGGCGGATCAGCCGCCTGGTCACCGTGACGTTCGACCGCAGCACCCGCTGGATGTAGTCCTGGCTGAACGTGGTCCCGGCCTGCCGCAAGTACTTGGCGTAGCAGCGCAGCACGACGACCTGGCGCCAGCTCAGCTCGGCGGCCAGCACGAGCTGGTTGAAGCCGTCATCCTCGATCCGCCCGCCCCACATCGCGAGCAGGGCCTCCTCGAACAGCTTCTTCACCGGCCCCGGCCGCCTGACCGCGCTGTCCTGACCGGCTGCCCCGCCCGCGCCGGACCAGCGCAGGCCAAAGTCGTAGATCCAGAACGGCGCGGTCCCCTGCGCCTCCGGCGCCAATTGATACTGTGCCTCCGGCGCCAGTTGATACTGCGCCTGCGCCTTCGGTGCCGATCCGTACCGCGCCTTCGGCGCGAACTCGTACGGGTGCTCGTCCACCACCTCGACGCCCATGTGCTGCAGCTGGGGCAGCACATCGGACAGCGTGATCGGCGACTGCGCCCGGTAGATCTTCAGCCGCCAGGTCTTCGGCTGCAGGACGGACTGGGGGGCCGGGCCGGCCGCGGCCGCGGTCCCGGCCGGGTCGCCGGTCGGCGCGGCCGCCTCGTAGAGCTCGACGGCCACGTCGTCGCCCGAGTCGCGCAGCGCGGTGATCCGGCACAGGTCGGCGACCGCGGTGGCGGCGGGCACGTCCGCCTTATAGGTCTCGGGTATCGCCTCGCCGAAGGCGGCGATGAGGGACCGCGCGGGCCCGCCTCCGAGGCTGCGGGTGGCCTCCTCCAGCAGGTCGTCGTCCCAGGACCTGACCGCCGCCGCGAGCCGCCGCTCGAGCTCGGCCGCGTCCACGTCGGGCAGCGGCTTGCCGCGCTCGCCGCGGACCGTCACCTGCAGCCGGGCCAGCACCGACTCGCCGATCAGCGCGCTGTAGTCCGCGGTGACCCCGTGCAGCGCGGTCCGCAGGATGTCCTGGGTGCGCAGCCTGACCTTGGTGTTGTACCGGTCCCTGGGCAGGTACACCAGGCAGGACATGTACCGGCCGTACGGGTCCTTGCGCATGAACAGCCGCGTCTGCCTGCGCTCGCGCAGCCGCAGCACGCCGAGCGCGATCGGGGTCAGCTCGGCCACCGGGGTCTGGAAAAGCTCCTCGCGCGGGTACTCCTCGAGGATCTCGGCCAGGTCCTTGCCGTCGTGGCTGTCGGCGGCCAGGCCGGCCGACTCGAGCACGGCGGCCAGCTTGCGGCGCAGCACCGGGATGTGGTTGATGCTCTCGGTGTAGGCGACGTGCGTGTACAGCCCGAGGAAGCGGAATTCGCCGATCACCTCGCCGGCGTCGTCGAACTTCTTCACCGCCACGTAGTCGAGGTAGTGCGACCGGTGCACGGTGGAGCGGGAGTTCGCCTTGGTGAGCACCATCCTGATCGGTTCCCTGGCCTTGGCCCGCACCTCGGGCGGCAGCGCGGCGAACGAGTCCGACCCGGCCCGGTCGTGCCGCAGGATGCCGAGCCCGGTGCCGGGAACCGCCCGCAGCGCCGTGCCGGCCGGCCCTTCCACCAGGTCGTACTGGCGGTAGCCGAGGAAGGTGAAGTGACCGTCGGCCAGCCAGCTGAGCAGCGCCTCGGCCTCCTCGTCGTCGATGTCCGCACCGGCCGGCGGCGGGGCGGCCGTCGATTCGGCGACCAGCCGGTTGGCCAGGCTGACCGCGGCGGCCTGCATCCGCTGCTGGTCTTCCATCGAGACCCGCACGTCGTCCAGGATCCGCAGCAGCAGCACCTGGATCTGATCCGTGCTGACGTCACTGGCCGGCTTGGCCATCTCGAAGTGCGTCCAGGACTCGCAGAGCTCGCCGGCCGACTCGGCGCACTGGTCCACCGGCCCGAGCACGTCGCGCAGCCCGCCCGCCACGTCCCTGCGCACCCGCAGTTGCGGGTGCACGATCAGGCTGACGTCCAGGTCCAGCGTGCGCAGCCCCATCGTCACCGAGTCGACGAGGAACGGCATGTCGTCGGTGACGATGTCGACCACCGCCCGGTCAGGGTCGAAGGCCGCAGCCGGGTCGTCGGCGGCCAGGTCGTCGCCGGCCCCGGCGTCGCTCTCGGCGGGGAAGCGGACGCTGACCAGGGCGCGGCCCTGCGGCCGGTGCGCGCCGAGCCGGGCGTGCTCGACCGCCACCGCGGCCGCCCGGTCCGGTCCCACCGCGATCAGGTCCTCGGCGGCGACGTGCCGGTAGTAGGCGCTCAGGTAACCCAGCGGGTCGCCGACTCCAGGCGCTTCCGCGCGGAGCACATCGGACCCGCGCCGCGCCGCGGCGGCTAGGAGCGGAGCCTTCTGATCGTCACCGTTCGGAAAAATGGGTTCCACCGCCTGCTCCCTTGCCTTGGTAGAGCCGGCCTCAGGCCCGGGCCGGATCGTCCATTACAGCTGGTCACGTAGTTCCCACAGCAACGGGTAATAGTGCAGGTCCAGCCGGCGCCGCAGGTAAGGAGCGCCGGTCGAGCCGCCGGTACCCGATTTCGTGCCGATCTGGCGTTCCACCATCGCGACGTGCCGCGACCGCCATACGCCGGCGAGTTCATCGTGGGTGAGCAGATCCTCGGCGAGCTGCCACAGGTCATCGTGCTCGGCCCGGCTTTTGGCGACGCTGACGAGCGACGTGAGCAGCTGCTCATCGTCGGCGGTGGCCAGGCCACGCTCGGTGAGCAAGCCCACATACCCGTCCCAGAGTGAGGGCTCGGCAAGACGCCGGTTGAGCCGCTGCCTCTCAGCATCGGTGAGAGAGCGGAATCGGGCAAGGAACCGCTCGTCCTTGAGGCCGGACAGGAACTCCAGCTCGCGGAACTGGGCCGACTGGAAGCCGCTGGCCGGTGCGAGGGTGGCCCGGAAGGCGAGGAAGTCCTGCGGCGTCATCGTCTCGAGGATCTCGACCTGCGCGACCAGCAGCCGCTCGATCGCGTGCACCCGGCGGAGCAGGTGCCGCGCCTGCCAGGGCCGGCCGGCCAGCATCTCGTCCCTGGCCGTTTCCACCTCGTAGAGCAGCTGCTTGAACCACAGCTCGTACACCTGGTGCACGGTGATGAACAGCAGCTCATCGTGGGCAGCCGGCTCGGCTTGCGGGATCTGCTGATCCAGCAGCTGGGGTAGGCGCAGGTAGGTGCCGTAGGTCAGCCGCCCGCCCTCTTCGCCGAAGCTTCGGCCGCGGGCAGGTTCAGGCTCGGCTACACCACGCCGTTGTGGTGACGTCACGGTACTCCCGAGGATATCTCGATCTTCCCTGGCGGAACGGGCGAACCCCGTCGCTGCCACCGCCCCTGTCCGGGCTGGACGGCGAGGCTGCCGTCGGCCAGCACGAGCTGACCGCGGCGCAGCACGAACCGGGGCCATCCCCGCACGGTCCAGCCGTCATACACCGAGTAACCAGAGCGTGACTGCATGGCCGACCCGTCGATGACCCGGCGCTGGCCCGGATCCCACAGCGCGAGGTCGGCGTCGGCGCCGACCGCGATCGCGCCCTTGCGCGGGTGCAGGCCAAACAGCCGGGCGGCGTTGGCCGAGGTCAGCTCCACGAACCTGTCGAGCGAGATGCGGCCTTGGGCGACCCCCTCGGAGTACAGCATGGGCATCAGCGTCTCGAGGTCGGCGACGCCCTGGCGGGCCGTCGTCACGTCGAGGGCGGGGTCGAGCTTGGCCGCCAGCGTCCACGGCGCGTGATCGCTGCAGACGGTATCCACGTCGCCGCCGGCCAGCCCGCGCCAGAGCGCGTCCCGGTCGGCCTGGTCGCGCAGCGGCGGGGCGCCGACATATTTCGCAGCGTCGGGCTCGGCGAAGCGCTCCCTGGTCAGGTGCAGGTACAGCGGCCTGGTTTCCACGTAGACGGGCAGGCCGGCGGCCCGGGCGCGGCGGCACCGGTCGAGGGCGGCGGCGCTGGACAGGTGCACGATGTAGACGGGGGCGCCGGTCTGGCGGGCCAGGGCGATGGCCTGGTCGACGGCCTCGACCTCCGCGCTGACCGGCCGCGCGTCGGGGAAGTGGCGCACCGCGCCGCGGCCGGAGTCGATCAGCTCCTGGCCGGCCCGGGTGAGCATCGCGGCGTCCTCGCAGTGCAGCAGCGTCAGCGCCCCGGCGCGGCCTGCCACCGCGATGACCTCGGCCAGGCCGGGCGTTCCCGCCGCGTGCTCCGGGTCGGACAGGAACACCTTGATGCTGGCGTGCCCGCCGCCGACCAGGCTGGCGACCTCGGCGGCGGCGGCGTCCTTGACCTCGGCGTTGGCCGCCTCGGCGGGGGCGTCGGCGGCGGCGGCGTTCCCGAGGTCGGTGAGCACGGGATGCAGGAACCAGTCCGCCGCCGCTTCGGCGCTGGCCCCGGCCATGTCCCGCGCGATCGCCGCGGACATCGACTCGCCGGGCAGCGCGAACGTCATGTTGCCGACGGTCGTGATGCCCCCGGCGATGGCGGCCCGCGACCCGCTCCAAAAGTCGTCCACCCAGATCGGCTCGTCCGGGAAAGCCGCCGCGGCCTGCGCGGCCATCGCGGCGCAGACCAGGTGCACGTGCCCGTCGATCCCGCCGGGCAGGACGAGCAGGCCGCTGGCGTCGATCTCGTCCGGCCCGGTCATCGCGCCGCCGAGCTGCGCGATCCGGCCATCGCGCACCCCGACATCGGCGACCTCGCGGTGGCCGGGGGTGACGATCGTTCCGCCGCGGACAATGAGGTCGACCCGGGGAGCAGCCACCAGTGCATCCTGGCACGGCCCGGCCGGCGGCGGCCCGGCCGGCGGTCCTGGGGGCTCAGGCCTGGCGGGGGGCGGGGATGCCGTTGGGCGGCGTGTTCTGGAACAGCCAGACCGGGTTGGACAGGCCGACGACCTGGCCGGAGGAGGTGAGCACCTGGGTGCGGACGAAGCTGTCCGCGCCGGTGCTGACCGGCATCGTGACCGAGCCGCCGGAGAAGCTGCTCGCCGGGTAGCTGGCGATCACCTGGGCGTTGGACGACAGGCCCGAGCTGCCCGCGTAGTCGACCGCGCCCTGCAGCACCTGCACCGACCCGTTCTTGGGTATGCCGGTGCCGATCACCGCGAGCTGCCGGGAGCTCTGCGAGGAGACGCTGGCCGAGCCCATCGGGCAGGAGCCGTCCACCAGCAGGTCCAGCGTGCCGCGGAACAGCGACAGCGAGCCGCACCAGAGCCGGCCCGCGGTCATCGCCGCCAGCAGGTCCGGCTGCCCGGTGCTCGCCGCCCAGACCGTGCTGTACCAGTTGTTGAACCCGCTGTGCCAGTTCACGCCGTAGTGGTCGTCGTTGGTCCCGTTGCCGGTCAGGAATATGGCGTTGCGCGACATCGCGTCCCACAGGGCCACATGGTGCGCGAGGTCGACGCCCGCGCGTACCTGGTAGCCGACCTCGAGCAGGTCACAGCCGAGCGCGGCCGGCAGCGCCCCGCTGGGCAGCAGCAGCGCCGCGACCTGGGCCAGCAGTGTGTTCTGCTGCGACTGCGAAAGCTGAGGGATCGTGGTGTTGCCGAACGGGTGGTTGTAGCTCATCAGGCCGCCGGACGCGTGCACCTGCGGGACCGTGGTGTTCTCCAGGAACGCGC
Organism: Streptosporangiaceae bacterium; assembly: GCA_036495825.1. Classification (GTDB taxonomy): domain Bacteria; phylum Actinomycetota; class Actinomycetes; order Streptosporangiales; family Streptosporangiaceae; genus PALSA-505. The sequence goes on along the minus strand of DASXME010000174.1, from coordinate 2,357 downwards.
TGTAGCCCTTGGGCTTGGTCTTGCCGTACTGGGGGAGGGTCACGCCGGGGCCGAACCAGTTGAGGTGCGGCAGCAGCCAGGACACCTCCAGGCCCTGCTGCTGGACGACGTTCGGGTACATCGGGGCCAGCCGTGCCCCCATGTCCTCCTGCTGGCTCAGGAAGGCCTCGCCGCTGATCGTGCGGTCGAAGCGCAGATAGTCGAAGTGCCCGTCGACGAGATCGCCGGTGCTGGCCGCGCTGAGCGTCAGCCCGAACAGCCCGAAGTCGCGGTAGTCCAGGTCGGGCCAGAGCGCGGCGATGTCGTTGGACGGGGTCACGGTCACGGTTTGCCAGGAGGCGTCGCCGTTGCCCGGCGTCACCGGGATCGTGATCACGCCGGTATTGCCCTGGGCGACGCTGCCCGCCGTCCCGGACGGCACGAACTGGTACGACAGGTTGTACAGGCCAGCCGGCCGCCCGGCCGAGGCCTCGTGGTACGAGGTGGCGACCAGCAGCTCAAGGTAACCGTTGGTCCAGCCGGGGGTCAGCTGCACGTCGATGCTCAGCGACTGACCGGTCAGGTTGTCCCGGTAGTTCCAGCCGGCCGGATGGCAGTTGGCGTAGTAGCCAAACTTCGCCGGCCCGCTGCCGGTGGCCTGGGCGGTCACGTGCATGCTGCCGCCGGGCACCGGGTCGGTCGGCGAGCAGGGGTTGGTGACGATCCCGCCGCCGGATCCGCTGGTCAGCGAGCCGCTCTCGGCCTTCTTCCAGATCCACGCCTTGCCCTCCCCCGTCCCGCCCGCCTCGCCGGTCAGGCTGGTGAAGTGCACGGTCTGGCGGTAGCCGATGCCGTCCATCCGGTCGTCGTGGTCGGTCCACCACAGCACGTCGACCGAGTTGGTGGTCGCCTGGTAGAGCTGGGCGTCCATCGAGCCGCTCTGCTCGCTGAAGGATGAGTGCACGTGCATGGCCATCGAGTAGGCCGACGTGCCATCGGCGGCGACCGGGCGGGCGGCGGAGCGCAGCGGCAGCCGACGCGGCATTTCGCGGATCAGGGTGCCGGCCGCGGCCAGCGCGGCCGTGCCGTGGATGAAGTTCCGCCTGGAGACCCCCGGCCCGTGACCAGCGTCCTGATGGCCGGCCTCCTGATGGTCGGCCGACTCACCGTTCGCTGCGTGGTCATCGCACATCGTGTTACCTCTCCAGGCCTGAGCGGCGCTCACCCATGTATTCGACGTTCGCGCAACTCCGCCGGTTTACCCGCAGCCCTGCGTTGCCAAAGCCCGCCTACGGCCACGTTTCCGTCAAAAATCACCCTTCGTTCCCCGATAGGCCCCGCTGAGCAGGGCGGCCCAGGCCGCCCTGCTCATTTCGACTTTGCATGCGCCGTGACCATGAAATGCCTACAAATCACCCCGGATTTTGGTCGCAGCGCGTGCTAAGTGCCATCCTGTCTCACCATGCGAGACCATCAGCTGGCACTAGTCAGGCGGACTCGGCGGTTTTCTTGAGGGCGGCCAGGGTCAGGGGGATGCCGGTGCGGGCCGCTTCGGTGCGGTCGGCGATCTGGGCTTGCGCGTCGGCGCCGTACCTGTCTTCGAAGCGGGCGAGGCCGGCCGGGAGGAACTCCCAGGACTCCGTCACCCGCGTACCGCCCTCAACGGGAGTGAAGGTGTAGCCCCAGCGCACCCAGGCGCCGCCGACGATGAACGCGAATTCCCGCCCCGGCTCGGCCGCCACCACTTCGGAGTGGGTCTCCCAGGTCCGGCCCGGCACCTCATTGCGCCCGGTGAACCAGGCGCCCACCTGCGCGGTGGCGCCATCGTCCCACCAGCAGGCCGTGCAGACCGGGCTCCACTCCCCCATCCGGGTCACGTCGGAGACCAGGTCGTACAGGGCCTCAGGGGAGCGCGCGATGACGATCGAGTCCGAATAGCTGAGACTGGTCATCCGCTCAGTATGCCGACCGCGCGCTCAGCCCCGGCCGGCGGCCGGGAGGGTCAGGTCATCGATGACGCGCAGCACCGCCTTGGTGTCCGACAGGTCGCCCAGCACGGCGTCCGGGCCCGCGGCGGTGAGCTCGCTGACCGTGGCCCGGCCGCTGGCCACCGCGATCGACCGCGCGCCGCCGACCTTGGCCGCGTCCACGTCCCGCGGCGAGTCACCGATGTAGACGGTCGTGTCCTCGCCGAATGTCACGCCGTGCTTCTCCCCCGCCCGGGAGCGTGCCACCTGCACCAGCGTGCCCTTGGGGTACACCTCGGAGCCGTACCCGCCGATGCCGAAATCGACGAAGCCGTCCAGCCCGAAGGCGCGAAGCTTGCGCACGGCGTTCGGCTTGATCGTGCCGGTGAGCACCGTCTGCACCAGGCCGGG
>DASXME010000173.1:0-3532 GCA_036495825.1 Streptosporangiaceae bacterium | reverse complement strand
GGAGGCGCGCACGAGGGACGGCGGGTTCCCGGAGGGCTTAGCGGCGGCCACCGCGGCGGTGGCGGAAGACCGCGACGGGCCGACGGGGCCTCCCGCCCGACCAGGCGGCGCAAGACCGTTCGGCGCCACCCACTGGGCGGTACCCAGTATTGCTCAGTGATCAGGAACGGTATCGGGCGGATCTCAAGGCGGGCCTTGACGGTGGCTCTAGCAGCTCCCCGGCTGATCGACCGGGGTGATCTTGTCGCTGTTCTGGATCGCGCGGCGGCGAGCAAGGTGACGGTCATCTCGGCCCCGGCCGGCAGTGGGAAGACGTCACTGCTGCGCGTCTGGGCCGGCCGGCCGGGCCAACCGCACCGGCTCGCCCTCGTGCAGGTGCAACGCGATCATCACGACGCCCAGCAGTTCTGGTTGGCCCTGCTCGACGCGGTCCGTCACGCCACCGGTGCGAACAGCGGCGCGGAACTGCCAGCAGCGACACCAGACTTCAACGAGCACGCGATGGTCGACCGGGTGCTATCGGAGCTCGCCGACGCTCATGGCGGCGTCACGCTGGTTATCGATGATCTCCACGAGCTGCACTCGCCAGAGGCCCTCGCTCAGCTTACGAGGCTGCTGACCAGCCTTCCCCCGCACGTGCACGCGATCTTGGCCACACGTCGTGATGTGCGGCTGCGGCTGCACCGGCTGCGCCTGGCCGGCGAGCTCGCCGAGATCCGCGCGGCGGACCTGCGCTTTTCCGAGCGCGAAACTCGCGAGCTGCTCGAAGCCGCGGGGATCGCGCTGTCCGCGGCGGGGGCGGCGCTGCTGTACCAGCGGACCGAGGGATGGGCCGCGGGTCTGCGGCTCGCGGCCATCTCCCTGGTCGGCCACCCCGATCCGGAGCGGTTCGTCGCGGAGTTCTCCGGCAGCGACCGCACGGTCGCCGAGTACCTCATCGCTGAGATGCTCGAACGCCAGCCGCCCGACGTCCAGGATCTGCTGCTGCGCACTTCCCTGCTCGACCGCGTCAACGGCGAGCTGGCCGACCTGCTGACCGGCCGCCCGGGCTCGGAACGGATCCTGCTGGATCTCGAGGACGCGAACGCGTTCGTCGAATCGCTTGACCCCGAGCGCGCGTGGTTCCGCTACCACCGCCTGCTGGCGGATTTCCTGCGACTGGAGCTGCGCCGGACGCTGCCCGCGGAGGTACCGGTGCTGCACCGGCGAGCCGCCGAGTGGCTCATCCGGCATGGCCAAGTGGTGGACGCCATCCGGCACACCCAAGAGGCGGGCGACTGGGCCGACGCGGCTCGGCTGCTCGCCGACCATTCGTTCAGCCTGACGCTCGACGGGCAGGCGCAGACCATGCAGGCGCTGGTGCGGGCCTTCCCGCCGGGCGCGGACCACCCCGAGCTGGCCTTGGTCCGCGCGATGGGTGACCTTGCTCAGGGGCGCCTGGACGAGGCGGCCGCCCACCTGGCGGTCGCCGAGGCACACGCCGAGGCGGCGCCGCCGGATCGCCAGCGCCGCCTCCGGGTGGCGATCGCGTCGCTGAAGCTGTCGCTGGCCAGGCGGCGCGGTCACCTGGCCGGCGTCATCGAGCAGGCCCGATTCCTGGCCTCCCCGGTAACCGGGCCGTCCGACGAAGACATCGCCCTGGGCAGCGACCTGCGAGCGGTGGCGCTGATGAACCTGGGGGCCGCCGAGGCGTGGTCCCTGGGGCTGCCCGACTCGGTGCGCCACCTCCAGGAGGGCGCCGCCCTGGCCCGGGAGATCGGCCGGCCGTACCTGGAAGTCGGCTGCCTCGCGCAGCTCGCTTTCGCGTATATCTTCCATGGCGCCGACATGCCGGAAGCCGATTCGTTCGCCACGACCCAGCGGCGCTGCCGCGAGGCGATCGCGCTCGCCGAACGGTACGGCTGGGGCACGGAACCGGTGATCGCGCCCGCGCTGCTGACGCTCGTCGGCACGATGGTGTGGCTGGGCGAGTTCGACGAGGCCGAGAGGTGGCTACAGCGCACCGAACGGGCCCTGCAAACGGACACCGGTCCGGACATCAGGCTGCTGCTGCACCAGACGGCCGGGATACTGCACGCTGGTCGCGGCCGCCGCCACGAGGCGCTGCAGGAGTTCAGCGCGGCCGGAACCCTGGCATCGCAGCTGGAGGGATCGCAGGCGCTGGCGAGCCAGATGACCAGCTGGCTGCTCGCCACGCAAGCCCGCCTCGGGCTGCCCGGCGAAGCCCGCGCCGGCCTCGCGGCGCTTGACGACGAGCGGGCCGGCTCCGGTGAGATACATAATGCCCGCGCGGTGATCTGCCTCGCGGAAGGCGATCCGGCCGGAGCCCTGGGCGCGTTGCACGACGTTCTCGATGGCACGGCACCGGTCCTCGGTTACACAACGCTCGTTGAGACACACCTGCTCGCCGGGCTCGCCCATCGTGAGCTCGGTGACCAGCGCGCGGCGAACCAGGCGGCCGAACGCGCACTGGCCCTGGCGGAGTCTGACCGGCTGGTCCTGCCGTTCGCGATGACCGGCTCAGCAGAGCTGCTCGAGACGCTGCCCCGGCACCAGACCGCGCACGCCGCGCTGCTCACCGACATCCTCGACGTCCTCCACGGCTCATCCCCGGCGGCCAAAGAGCAGTCCTCGTTGCCGCCGGCGGAGGAGCTCAGCCCGGGCGAGCTCAGGGTGCTGCGATACCTGCCGACCAACCTGTCCCGGCCCGAGATCGCCGGCGAACTCTCCGTCTCGCTGAACACCGTCAGCACGCACCTGCGCAGCATCTACGCCAAGCTTCAGGTCCGTGACCGGTCCTCGGCCGTGCGGCGCGCCAGGGAACTGCGGCTGCTGGCCGCCCGCCGCGCGCGCTAGCCCGGCGGCCACCGGATCCCGGTGATCCGGGGTCAGAGGCGCTCGGCCTGGACCGTAAATCACTGGAACCAGGTGACCGCAGCTCACCTTGATGGCCACTAACTTCGGGCGCACTGGATCAGCCAGTTAGCTGCCGGGGACCCCGGGTTCCCGGCCGCGATCTGCATCAAGGAGGACCAGACGGCCTGGCGGCTAGCGGCAGCGGCGCGGCGATGGGTCAGTGTGAACATGGTGGGCATTACTGGTAGCTGCCACCGCACTACCCTGAAGGAGTCGCCTCATGGTGACAAAGACGCCTACCCGCGCCGGCCGTAGCAGCGCCGGACGGATAGTGCCGCTATTCCGCCCCTACCGGCTCCGGGTGGCCGCCGTCATTGTCCTCATCGTGGTGACCTCGACGATCGGCATCATCAACCCGCTGCTGATCCAGGCGGTATTCAACAAGGCCCTGTTCGTCCCGGGCGGCCCCAACCTGCACCTGCTCTATGTGCTGGTGGGCGTCATGGCCCTGGTGCCGGTCGTCAACGGCGCCATCGGCATCCTGCAGACCTATGAGACCACCCGGGTCGGGCAGCTAGTCATGCGAGATCTGCGCAGCCGGCTCTACGCGCACCTGGAGACTCTCCCGCTGTCCTTCTTCACGAACACCAAGACCGGCGAGATCCAGTCCCGGCTG